>CAMCYA010000004.1 GCA_945883675.1 Bifidobacterium breve | reverse complement strand
GTTGCCTCGATTAAATCGGCTCGGCAGGTGAAAGGCAGATTTACTTCCTTTGGTGACTTCTTAGCAAAAGTTGATGCTCAGGTATGCAACAAAAAAACTATTGAATCTTTAATTAAGGCTGGCGCATTCGGCTCCTTGGGTTCGACTAGAAAAGGTCTAATCGCAGTTCACCTCGAAGCAATTGATTCAGTAATTGAATCAAAACGTGCTGAAGCCATTGGCCAGTTTGATCTCTTTGGCGGCGAAGCAGTGACGGCTGTTTCAGGTTTAGATATTGAAATTCCCGAAGGCGAATGGGAAAAGTCGATTCTGCTTACTTACGAAAGAGAGATGCTGGGGCTTTACGTCTCTGATCACCCTCTTCTTGGTGTTGAACATGTTTTGCGTGCCAATACTGATTTAACAATTAGTGAGCTAGTTGATGATGGTGCTCAACATGAATCGATCGTAACAATAGGCGGTTTAATCACCAGCGTTGTAAGAAAAGTTTCGCGTCAAGGTGCTTCATGGGCTGTTGTTACTGTGGAGGATTTGGAGGGATCACTTGAAGTTTTGTTCTTTGCAAATACTTACAATCAGTACTCAATTACTTTGACAGAAGATCGAATTGTTACGATCAGAGGCCGAGTCGATAGGCGAGAAGATGCATTAAGGTTTACAGCACTTGAAATGTCGATACCTGATATCAAATCAGCTCCTGTTGGGCCACTGGTGATTAGTCTTCCTATTGCACAATGCACGCCACCAGTTGTTGAAAGAATTAAAGAGATCCTCAGATCACATCCTGGAAAGCGGGAAGTGCATCTTCAGTTACGTGAAAATGGAAGCAGTACAGTCATGAAAGTTGATGCGTTAATTACTGCCTCGCCTAGTCTGAGCGCTGATTTGAAATCAATTTTGGGGCCTAACTGCTTAGTTTAGAAACCTTCGGCGAGATTTATCGTTGAGCCGATACGATTGCCGCATGATTCGCACCGTTGACCTACGCGGAAAGGCGCTATCAAAGGCGGGCTACTCTGCCCAACTTCCACGGGCTAATTTCAACATTGATCAGGCTCTAGTGTTGATTAAACCCATTTTGGATAGAGTCAAAAATGGAACAGAGTTAGATCTGATTGCACTGGCTCAAGAGTTTGATGGAGTAAAGCCAGCGGCGATAAAAGTTTCTCAATCGGATTTAGATATGGCCTTACAAAAACTTGACCCAGAAGTCCGTCTTGCTCTTGAACTCTCAATTGTGCGCATCAAGAAAGTACACAATGATCAAGTACGAAGTGAAAGTACAACCACAGTCGTTGAAGGCGCAACTGTCACTGAAAGATGGATTCCTGTTGATCGTGTTGGACTTTATGTTCCTGGGGGTCGAGCTGTATATCCCAGTAGCGTGATGATGAATGTCATTCCAGCACAGATTGCAAAAGTTTCATCGATTGCAGTTGCCTCACCTCCTCAAAAAGAGTTTGGTGGTTTACCCCACCCAACAATTCTTGCAACCTGTGCACTCTTGGGAGTTACAGAGGTTTACGCAGTTGGTGGCGCACAGGCAATTGCACTCTTTGCCTATGGCATGGAAGGCGTCTGCGAAAAAGTAGATCTTGTTACGGGTCCTGGAAACATTTATGTTGCTGCTGCGAAAAGAGCTCTTAGGGGAGTAATTGGAATTGATTCAGAGGCTGGACCTACAGAGATTGCAATACTTGCAGATTCAACTGCGCTGCCCGGTGATGTTGCAGCTGATCTAATTAGTCAAGCCGAACATGACGTAATTGCCGCGGCGATTTTAGTAACCGATTCGCCAGAGCTTGCAGAGAAAACTGCAAAAGAGTTAGAGATACGGGTAGCGGCAACTAAACACTCTGATCGCATTCGAGAGGCTTTATCGGGAGTGCAATCTGCCATCGTTCTAGTTAGCAACATTGATCAAGGAATTGATGTTGTAAATGCATATGCTGCAGAGCACTTAGAGATTCAATGTAAAAACGCAGCCTTAGTTTCCTCAAAGATTAGAAATGCGGGTGCGGTCTTCATCGGTCGCTTCACTCCGGTTTCTTTGGGAGATTATTCGGCAGGTTCTAACCATGTTCTTCCCACAGGTGGATGTGCATGTCATTCAAGTGGGTTATCGGTACAAACATTTTTGCGTGGACTGCACTTTATTGAGTACTCCGAAGAGGCATTTAATCAGATCGCTAAAACAGTTGTAACTCTTGCGACAGCGGAGGATTTGCCAGCTCATGGTGAAGCGATGCTGGCCAGATTTGAGGAGTTGTCATGAGTTGGCCAAATTGGTTACCCCTTCGAGATAATTTATGCGCGCTTTCTCCATACGGTGCTCCCCAAGTTCCGGCTCAAGCTTCTCTCAATACAAATGAGAATCCCTATCCACCTTCTGCCCAATTACAAGCTGCGATAACTCAAGCAGTCTCAGATGTAGCTTCTCAGCTCAATCGTTATCCAGATCGTGATGCCGAACTTTTACGTTCCAAATTAGCAAGCTATATAAACAATCTCAGTGGAACAGATTTTACTTTGAATAATATTTGGGTAGCAAATGGCAGTAATGAAGTGATTCAATCACTCTTTCTTGCCTTTGGAGAAGGCTCAGCATTAGGTTTTACACCCTCGTATTCGATGCACGCTTTAATTGGCAGAGTAAGTAACACCATATGGATTGATGGTTTTCGTAACTCAGATTTTTCACTCGATACCAAAGAGGCGATTGAGCAAATTACGTTGCATAAGCCTGCAATGACTTTCATTACGACGCCAAATAATCCTACCGGTGGGGCAGTTGCACTAACAGAGATTGCCAAGATCGCCGATACTGTGAAAAGTGTAGGAGGGCTGTTAGTTGTCGATGAGGCCTATGCCGAATTTTCAAAGGAGCTCTCATCCGTTACTTTAATCGAGAAAAACCCGCATGTAGTAGTTGTTCGAACGATGAGTAAAGCCTTCGCATTTGCCGGTGCTCGTGTTGGATATTTAGTGGCAGATCCAGTGGTTAAAGATGCAATGATGATTGTTCGCCTTCCTTACCATCTGAGTTCGATCACTCAAGTAGTTGCACAGGTAGCTCTAGATTTTAAAGATGAGTTGTTATCGGGTGTCGAAACGCTGATCAAATCTCGAGAATCACTGATCGCATCCATTTCATCCTTAGGATTAACTACTGTGAAAACCGATGCCAACTTCATTTTGTTCACAGGTTTCAAGCAAGATGCCCACGAGCTATGGTCAGATCTACTTAAAAAGGGAGTTCTGATTAGAGATGTGGGATTATCTGGACATCTGAGAGTAACAATAGGCACTGAGACCGAAAATAAATTATTTATATCCGCCCTAGAAGAACTAATCTAAAGGAGAAAACGATGAGAACAGCCCGTGTTGAAAGAAAAACCAAGGAGTCGCACGTAATCGTTGAACTTAATTTAGACGGTCAGGGTGTTATCGATGTTGCCACGGGCGTTCCATTCTTTGATCACATGATGTCTCAGTTGGGAAAGCACTCAGGTTTTGATTTAATGATAAAAACTACTGGCGATGTTGAAGTGGATTCACATCACAGTGTCGAGGACACATCATTGGCCTTTGGCCAAGCATTGCGTGAAGCGTTAGGGGAGAAGATAGGAATTCGCCGGTTCGGAGATTCGATGGTGCCACTTGATGAAGTTTTGGTTCAAGCGGCCGTAGATCTTTCTGGTCGGCCATACCTTGTTCACCGCCAACCAGAAATTGTTGAACTTATTGGCACTTTCGATACAACTCTCGGTAAGCACATTTGGGAATCGATAGTTGCTGAAGCTCGAATTGCATTACACATACGAGTTCTTGAAGGTCGAAATGCTCATCACGTATTTGAAGCTCAGTTCAAAGCAGTTGCACGAGCGTTACGAGATGCAGTTTCATTAGATGGCAGAGTGGCTGGAATTCCTTCAACTAAGGGCTCTCTTTGATCGCAATTCTTGACTATGGATCTGGCAATTTACGATCTGCAGAACGTGCATTTGCTACAACGGGTCAAGAAGTTGTTCTGACATCTGATCCTGTAATTGCCTTAGAAGCAGATGGTTTGGTAGTTCCTGGGGTTGGAGCTTTTTCCTCGTGCATGAATGGAATCAACGCAGTAAATGGCGTTTCTATTGTTCGAGAGCGATTAAAAAAAGAGCGTCCAGTTTTAGGGATATGTATCGGGATGCAGATAATGTTTTCACAAGGAACTGAAAATAGTCAGGGAGAGCCTTTTAAAGGCATAGGTATTTGGAATGGTGTTGTTGATCGACTCAATGCTCCGATACTTCCACATATGGGTTGGAATACAGTTGAGGCCGATCCCAACTCAGTACTCCTCAAGGGCATAGAAGAAGAAGCTTTCTATTTTGTGCATTCATATGCAGCTAAATCCTCTGCCGGGAAAAAGCAAAGTTGGAGTTTTTATGGTGAAAGATTTCTTGCTGTTGTTGAAGATGGTTATGTGTGTTCCACACAGTTTCATCCTGAAAAATCTGGAACTGCTGGGCTCAAACTAATTAGAAATTGGGTTGATTCACTATGAGCGATTTTGATCTACTTCCAGCAGTTGATGTTAAGGACGGCCGAGCTGTTCGTCTTGTGCAGGGCGAGCTTTCTCAAGAAAGTATCTATGGCGCTCCATTAGATGTGGCATTAGATTTTCAATCCGCTGGTGCTACTTGGCTGCATTTAGTTGATTTAGATGCAGCTTTTGGCCGCGGGGAGAATTCTCTACTGCTAGCAGAAGTTGTCGGCACATTAGATATTGATGTCGAACTGTCAGGTGGAATTCGAGATGATGAATCTCTTACACGAGCACTTGCAACAGGATGTCGACGGGTAAACCTAGGTACGGCCGCACTTGAAAATCCTGAGTGGACTGCTCGGGTTATTGCAGAGCACGGCGATCGAATTGCAGTGGGTCTAGATGTTCGAGGTCAAACACTTGCGGCACGTGGTTGGACAAAAGAAGGAGGAGACCTTTACGAAACGATTGCACGTTTAGATAGTGATGGATGTGCTCGTTATGTAGTTACTGATGTTGCAAAGGATGGAACGCTCATGGGACCCAACATAGAGCTATTGAAATCAGTTTGTTCTGTCACAAAGAGGCCCGTGATAGCAAGTGGCGGCATTGCAACGCTTGAAGATATTTCAGCCCTTGCCAAACTTCAAAGCATTGGTATTGAAGGAGCAATTGTTGGTAAAGCTTTATATGCAGGCGCATTTACTTTAGAGCAAGCCTTACAGGTGAGTAGAGGGAAGTGAAAAGCTTATGGCTCTTTCTGTTCGAATAATTCCCTGCCTAGATGTAACAGATGGTCGCGTAGTAAAGGGAGTCAATTTCACAAACCTTGTTGATGCGGGTGATCCTGTAGAGATGGCATCACTTTATGATGTTGAGGGCGCTGATGAGTTAACTTTTCTAGATATCTCTGCATCATCATCAGGGCGTGAAACAACACTGGATATTGTTCGAAAAACTGCAGAGCAAGTATTCATACCATTGACCGTCGGTGGAGGAATTCGCTCAGTATCTGACGTAGATAAATTACTTCGAGCTGGCGCAGATAAGGTTTCGATAAACACATCAGCAATTGCCCGCCCAGAACTAATTGCAGAGATTGCTGATCGATTTGGATCACAAGTACTTGTGATATCAGTTGATGCAAGACGGGCACGGACAGAATCAGGTTTTGAAGTAACTACTCACGGTGGAAGGGAAAGCACTGGAGTAGATGCTTTGAGTTGGGTTGAAAAAGCATGTGCGTTGGGTGTTGGTGAAATTTTATTAAACTCAATGGACGCCGATGGGACTAGAGCGGGATATGACATTGGGATGATTACTGCAGTGCGATCTGTGGCACAGGTCCCTTTAATTGCAAGCGGTGGCGCCGGCGCTCTTTCTGATTTTGCTGCCGCCCTTGATGCTGGCGCAGATGCACTGCTTGCCGCAAGCGTCTTCCACTTTGGCACTCATCGAATTGGTGATGTAAAGGCCTATTTAGCTAAGCACAATTATTCTGTGCGCAACGTCCTAGCAACATAGGGCAGAATTATCCTATGAGCACTCTAGATCCAGCCGTCCTAGCCTTGCTCAAAGATTCAACTTCACTGATTCCAACGATCGTTCAAGATGATTCGACGTTGGAGATTCTGATGCTTGCATACTCAAACTCAGAATCTCTTGCGATAACACTTGAGACTGGGAAAGCAACATATTGGAGCCGAAGCAGAAATGAATTATGGGTAAAGGGTGCAACCTCAGGCCATGTGCAATCGGTGCGCGCAGTTTCACTAGATTGTGATGGCGATTCAATTGTGTTTCGTGTAAGTCAAACTGGACCTGCTTGCCATACTGGAGAATCAACCTGTTTCCATACTCCATTAAATTTAGGCTCACAATGAATTTGGAAGAGTTTCGTGCCTACGCTAAAGAATTTAATGTTATCCCTGTATCTCGCAGAGTTCTCGCTGACGGGGAAACACCTGTTGGGGTTTATCAAAAACTCGCAAAGAATGCAGAGAATACTTTTCTTCTTGAATCTGCCGAACATGACGGAAGTTGGTCGCGATATTCATTTGTTGGGGTTCGAAGCGAAGCAACTTTAAGTGAAGAAAATGGGCTCGCATATTGGCAGGGGGTTGCACCGGCTGGAGCTCCAAGTGGGATCGATCCGCTTCTAGCTTTGAAAATCTGTGCTTCACATTTGCGCTCTCCTCAAATCACTGGTTTGCCGCCATTAACTAGTGGGCTTGTGGGTTTCATGGGCTATGACGTAGTTCGGCGTCTGGAGAAACTACCTGACCTAACAACAAAAGATATCGACCTACCAGAGTTATCTTTTATGCTAACAAGTGATCTTGCAGTTCTAGATCACAGCAATGGAACAATAACTCTTATTGCAAATGCAATTAATTGGGATGGAAGTGATGATCGAGTTGACGAGGCCTACGCCTCATGCCAGAGCCGCCTTGATCAAATGGAGGCAGATTTAGCTGTATCAATTACTCCCGATGTACATCGCATACCTGAATTTGCAAAGCCTAAATATGAAGCAAATATCTCTTCAGAAAATTTCAGATCTAGTGTAAAAAAAATCAAAGAAGAGATTCATTCAGGAGAGGCCTTTCAAGTGGTTCTTTCGCAACGTTTTTCTATGCCATCTCATGCTGATGCCATGGATGTTTATAGAATGTTACGGTTGAATAATCCATCTCCCTACATGTATCTCTTTAGATTCAGCGCCGGAATAGTGGTAGTTGGATCAAGTCCAGAGGCGCTAGTTAAAGTAAATCAAAAAGATGTGATGATTCATCCGATTGCAGGAACTCGAAGACGTTCTAAAGATCCTCAAGAAGATGATGCATTAGCGCAAGAGCTTTTGGCAGATCCAAAGGAGCGTGCCGAACACTTGATGTTAGTTGATCTTGGTCGAAATGATTTAGGAAGAGTGTGCGCTCCCGGAACGGTTGAAGTCGTAGATTTTATGCACATTGAACGTTATTCACATGTAATGCATATTGTCTCCACTGTCACGGGAAAGTTAAAGGAAGGCGCAACGCCAACAGATGCTCTCTTTGCAGTATTTCCAGCTGGCACATTATCGGGAGCACCTAAGCCACGGGCTATGGAGATTATTGAAGAACATGAAAACTTGCGCCGAGGAATTTATGGTGGAGTAGTTGGGTATATTGATTTCACGGGCAACCTGGATACTGCAATTGCGATTCGAACTGCATTGATTCTTGATGGAACTGCCTACGTGCAAGCAGGTGCTGGAATAGTTGCCGATTCTGATCCAGAGAGTGAAAACCAAGAGTGCCATAACAAGGCTGCCGCAGTGCTAACCGCTGTCCACGCCGCAAATAGTTTGGTGAAAAGCTGATGCGTGATTTAATGCCAGTATTTGTTTCAATAATCGTAGTAATGGGGTTAGTACTTCTATTGAGTTCAAAATTCAAACTCTCAAGTAGGTATGAAAGAAAACCCCGTGAGCTAAACACATGGAATGCTCAAGATCACGGAATAGATCCAACGGATATTGAGAACAAATGAGCGCTTTAGATTCAATTATTGCCGGGGTGCGCGAAGATTTAGAACAAAGACGACTCCCGATGGGCCAGCTACTTGAGAAAATGGAGTTGGCACCACAAGTCCGCACTTGTTTACCCGCTCTACTAACCGAAGAAATCTCAATCATTGCTGAAATCAAACGATCTTCTCCAAGCAAGGGTTCATTGGCAGCAATCAGCGATCCTGCAGGATTAGCTGCAACCTATGAAGAAGCCGGCGCATCAGTTATCAGCGTGCTGACTGAACAGCGGCGCTTTGGTGGATCTTTAGCCGATTTAGATAGCGTGAGAAAAGCGGTAGAGATTCCAATCTTGCGTAAAGATTTTATGATTAGCGAGTATCAATTCTATGAAGCACGCGCACATGGCGCTGATGTTGTACTGCTTATAGTTGCAGCCCTTGGGCAAAATCAATTGGATGACTACTTTCAATTGAGCAAGGAACTTGGGATGAGCGCTCTTGTAGAGGTTCATACTCACGATGAACTTGAAAGGGCGTTAGAGATTTCTCCGGAGATTATCGGAGTTAATTCTCGAAACTTAAAAACTCTGGAAGTAGATACACAAGCCTTTGCACAATTGATTCCACAAATTCCATCCAGCATTGCTCGCGTCGCAGAATCTGGGATTTCGAAAAGAGAAGACGTAATCTTTGCCCATGAGTGCGGAGCATCAGCAATTCTCGTAGGTGAGGCGCTTGTGCGTGCAAATTCGCCATCAGTTGCGATCAATGAATTGCTCGGTAGGCTTTAGCGATGGAGAGCTTTGATGTCTTAGGACACTTTGGCCAATACGGTGGACGATTTGTGCCGGAGGCGTTAATCGAAGCATTAGATGAGTTAGAAGCCGTTCATAACCAAACACAAAAAGACCCGGTATTTCTTGCTGAGTTAGCAGAACTGCATCGAACCTACACAGGCCGTCCCAGCATCATTACTGAAGCCAAGAGATTTTCAGAGCACGCAGGTGGCGCACGTATTTTTCTAAAGCGCGAAGATCTAAACCACACCGGCAGCCACAAAATAAATAACGTACTCGGCCAGGCGCTTTTGACTAAGCGAATGGGCAAGAAACGAATAATTGCAGAAACTGGTGCTGGACAACATGGAGTAGCCGCAGCAACAGCGGCAGCACTGATGGGTTTGAAGTGCGTTGTTTATATGGGCGAAGAAGATACTCGCAGACAGTCACTCAATGTTGCCAGAATGAAGTTATTAGGGGCAGAAGTAGTTGCAGTCACTTCTGGATCAAAAACTTTGAAGGATGCAATTAATGAAGCGATGCGTGATTGGGTGACAAATGTTCATGACACGCATTACATGCTTGGCACCGTCGCAGGACCTCATCCATTTCCAACCATGGTCCGTGATTTTCATAAAATAATTGGTGAAGAATCTCGCGAACAGATGCTGGAGATAACTGGTCGACTTCCTGATGCTGTTCTAGCCTGTGTTGGTGGAGGGTCTAATGCAATAGGAATATTTAATGCATTTATTCCTGACGCAAACGTTAGATTAATTGGATTAGAAGCAGGCGGTGATGGAGTAGAGACAGGTCACCATGCCGCAACAATTACGGGTGGAACTCCAGGCGTTCTCCATGGAACTCGCTCATATGTTCTCCAAGATAAGAATGGACAGACTGTTGAGTCACATTCAATTTCTGCCGGTCTTGATTATCCAGGTGTTGGTCCAGAGCATGCTTACTTACATGATGTCGGACGAGCCGAGTATCGAGCAATTAATGACGACGCGGCCATGAATGCATTTGCACTGCTGAGCAAAACTGAAGGAATCATCCCTGCGATCGAAACCGCTCATGCTTTAGCTGGTGCATTGATTATTGGAAATGAACTTGGACCTAAAGCAAACTTGCTAATCAATCTTTCAGGTCGCGGAGATAAAGATGTACAGACTGCTGCGCAGTACTTCGGAATTCCTCTTTAATGACAGCTTTAGATTCTGTCTTAGAAAAGTGCCGTGCAGAAAATCGTGCAGCACTCATTGCCTACATTCCGGCAGGCTTTCCATCCAGGCAGGGTTGCCTCAAAGTTATTCAAACATTGGTAGATGCTGGTGTTGATGCGATTGAAATAGGTTTTCCTTATAGCGATCCCGTGATGGATGGACCAGTTATTCAAGAAGCCGCTGACATTTCTCTCAAGGGTGGAACAGGTGCAACAGAAGTATTTGAAGCCCTGAAGGTTGCATCTGATACTGGAACTGCCTCTGTTGTAATGACCTACTGGAATCCAATTGAACGATATGGTGTGGAAAAATTTGCTGCATCTATTGCTGAAAATGGGGGAGCTGGAGTTATTACTCCAGATTTAACAATTGAAGAGTCCGAAACTTGGTTGGCGGCAACTAAAGCTAACTCCATAAATCCAATATATGTCGTCGCGCCAAGTACCAAGGATCCACGTTTGGTACGTGTTACCTCAAAGACTGGCGGTTTTGTATACGCAGCTAGCTCAATGGGAGTTACGGGTACTAGAGAATCAGTTTCTATCGATGCTAAAGATTTAGTTTCTAGAATTCGAAAAGTAAGTGATCTACCTGTCTGTGTTGGTTTAGGAGTATCAACTCGTGATCAGGCGAAATCTTTAGCGGCTTATGCCGACGGTGTGATTGTTGGCTCTGCATTCATCAAACTCTTACTCAACGCTAAGGATGAACAAGCAGGCTTAGAGGCTGTTTCACAGTTAGCCAAGGAGCTAGCAATCGGAGTGCGAGAAGGTCGATAAACCATTCTTTATGTTTTTGAGAAGTATTAATTTTCATTCGGCTTAGACAGCAAACACTGGGGGATTCGGTTACGATTATGACTATGTCAGAGCCTTTTATTGCCAGTGCGCGTCGAGTGCGTAATGCATATCTGACGATGCTCGTTTCGGCATCATTAAGCCTATTTGCTGCCATGGTCTTATCGATTGATGCTTTTAAACTTGCTAAAGATGAAAATACAGAACTTTCTTGCAGTATCAATGCCATCGTATCGTGCAGCAAAGTAGCGTTGTCTTGGCAGTCTACGGTTTTTGGATTTCCTAATTCATTTATCGGGTTGATGTTTGAGTCAGCAGTAATTACTATCGCAATTGCAGGATTAATGCTTGTCCGCTTTCCAAACTCCCTTTTGCGTATTGCATTCTTTATATATTCGGCTGCACTACTTTTTGCACTTTGGTTATTCTCACAATCATTTTTTGTAATTAAAGCTTTTTGTCCGTGGTGCATGCTGGTAACGGTCTCAACAATCTCCGTTTTTACAAGCATGTTGAGAATCAACATCTACCAGAACTCATTTAACTGGAAAGAACAGGCTCATCAGAGGATTCTCAGGTTCATACTGCAAGGTCGTGACTATGTAGTGATGGTATTCATATATGCCGTAATAGCCGCAGCAATAATCTGGAAGTACGGGACTTATTTCTTACCTAAATTTCTTTATAGCTAGACTTTTGACTCTAGATTTTGTTTTTCAGAGAAGTTTTGAGCCACAAAGAAAGATTTCAGCCGATTGATTGCGTAATCGGCTTGTTTGGACAATGAATTTCGTTAAAACCCACGGTGGTTTGGATTTGATGCCGAGAGAAGATTATCTATACTTATAGCCTTGGATAGGTTTGATTCTAATGACTCAAATGAATTGATAGGGGATCTTTAATGGCAAAGCAGCAGGGTAAGAACGCAGACAACGCAAATCGTTGGATTGTTCTTGCTATGGTCTTACTTGTTATTGGAACTGGTGTGGCCTTTTCAATCATGGGTCAAAACAACAAGGAAAATGCACCCTTGGCAGGCCTTGACGGAATTAGCTTGAAACCGGCAGTGGTATCAACAATCGATGTCGAAAATGGATCTGCTGTCACTTTTAATCCCGGCCTATCAACGGTCATAGATGTTTGGGAAGATCCACAGTGCCCATCATGTAAGGCATTTGAAATCGTAATGGGTGATTACTTGGATTCACTTGTGCGTGACGAAAAAGCCACTGTTCGATTCCATGTTCTCTCATTCAAAGGACCAGAATCAGTTCGTTCTGCAAATGCAGCATTTTGCGCGGCAGATGAAGGGCATTTTTTGGATTTTCATAACGCTCTGTACACAGTTGAATCACCAGGAGAGGGCTCCGGTTTTTTCACTACAGAGGTTCTTCTAAAAATTGGTGAGGCAATTGGTATTAAATCTCCAGAGTTTGAAGAGTGTGTCTCTCAGGGATCCAAATCAGATTTAGTTAAAGCCCACTACGACTCTATGGGCAAGTTTGGGGTTCAGGGAACGCCAACTGTTTTCATTAATGGAAAAGTATGGAAACCAACTATGGAGTTCTTTGACCTGAATGATTTCCGTTCAGCTGTAGAGGCTGGATAACACTTGAACTTTGCCTTACCAACGCCATCAGTTTCGGCGTTAGAGATTGGTCCACTCACAATTCATTTTTATGCACTTTGCATCATCACCGGTATTGCTGTTGCAATCTGGTTGGGTGATAAACGTTTCAAAGCAAAGGCGGAACAAGGTGAGTCGATCGTTGCAGAGGTAGCGATCACTGCAGTTCCACTCGGAATAATTGGCGGTCGTCTTTATCACGTGCTCTCTTCACCTAACGCGTACTTTGGCGAAGATGGTCAGCCAATTGATGCATTTAAAATTTGGGAGGGTGGGCTCGGAATTTGGGGTGCGATCTCCATTGGACTTTTCGGAGCTTTCTTACGTTATCGAATGTTACAAAAAAAGTTCAACCTTCCATCTTTTGCGGTTTTCGCTGACAGTCTGGCTCCAGGAATATTGTTTGCCCAAGCAATTGGACGTTTTGGAAACTGGTTTAATGGTGAACTTTTTGGACGTCCATTAGATACTTGGTGGTCGCTACAAGTTCCACTTGAGTATCGGCCCAACGGGTATACACAGTTTGAAACCTTCCATCCCACTTTCTTATACGAAGCGATTTGGTGCACCCTAATAGCTGTCGTGCTCATTTACTTTGGTAAGGGCTTAAATCCAGGGCAAGTTTTTGCCGCCTACGTTTTCGCCTACTGCTTTGGTCGTCTCTTTATTGAGTTGATTCGAATTGATGCAGCAAACACGATAGCTGGGCTGCGAGTGAATGTTTGGGTGAGTCTGCTTGTGGGCCTACTCTCCTTTCTCTTTTTTGTGCGTGCCTCGAAAGAGCGCTCAAAATCTTAATGTAGGCTGATAAACATGAGCCTTGAGGATGTTTATAAGCGCAATCTGCAACATCGCACTCATCGTGCAGGTTGGTTACGTGCTGCGGTTCTCGGCGCAAATGATGGATTGGTTTCAACTGCCTCATTAATGATTGGTGTTGCAGCTGCTGGCAAAGAAGAATTCCTACTGACTGCAGGTTTGGCAGGAATAACTGCCGGAGCTATGTCTATGGCTGTTGGTGAATACGTTTCCGTGAAATCTCAAAATGATGTCGAGGCATCTGATCGGGTTTTAGAGATGGAACACTTGGCAATAGATCCAGAGGCAGAGCTTTTGGAGCTACAACATATTTATATTGCGAGAGGTCTTACTCCAGAGTTAGCATTGCAAGTTGCACAAGAGATGCACAAAAAAGATGCTCTAGAGGCGCACTTGCGAGATGAGTTAGGTCAACATCCGCACACAAAGGCCAGACCTGTTCAAGCTGCCATTGCATCTGCAATTTCATTTACTGCCGGTGGCGTGATTCCATTTGTTGGAGCTTTTGCACCAACTATCGGTGCCAAATTTTGGTCGATCGTTGTATTCACCTTAGGTGGGCTGCTGATTACTGGAGTGGTGAGTGCGCGACTTGCCGGTGCTCGGATTTTTACTCCAACGGTAAGAGTCATGCTCGGGGGAAGCCTAGGCATGCTCATCACAGCCGGAATTGGAAAGATTGCCAATATTTCAGGTCTTTAATTTCACATAATTTAAGGCGACACATTCCGACCTTCTTGCTACGCTTTGACGGTAAGTAGTACGGGCCAAGGATGTCCCATCATTATTTCGGACTATCCGTAGGAGTGTTCATGGCCCTCGCAAATAATTATCCGCAGGCTCAAGGGCTTTATAACCCTGCAGATGAACATGATGCATGTGGTGTTGCAATGGTTGCCACACTCAACAAAATCGCAACACATGAGATAGTTTCTAAAGCACTTACCGCTCTTCGTAACATGGAGCATCGCGGTGCATCTGGAGCTGAGCCAGATAGTGGAGATGGTGCCGGAATTCTCATCCGAATACCGGATAAATACTTTCAAGAAGTAAGTGAATTTAAACTTCCACCTGTCGGTACTTATGCCACAGGCATCGCATTTGTTGCAAAGGGATCCAGTTTTAAAGATGAAATAAAAAAGATAGCCGACGAAGAGGGAGTTGTGGTCTTAGGGTGGCGAGAAGTCCCTATCGATCCGAAGTCGTTGGGAAAAACTGCCCTTTCGGTAATGCCAGAGTTTCACCAGTTATTCATTTCTGGAAAAAACAATGAGAGCGGAATTATCCTGGATCGCATGGCGTTTTGCTTACGAAAAAGAGTAGAACATTCATTAGAGGTGTACTTCCCATCTCTTTCTTCTCAGACAATTGTTTACAAGGGCATGCTTACAACTGGTCAGTTAGAAGAGTTTTTTCCAGAGCTTTCAGATGAACGGGTTGTCTCTCCACTTGCCTTAGTTCACTCTCGCTTTTCAACTAATACTTTTCCTTCTTGGCCACTTGCTCACCCTTATCGATTTATTGCCCACAATGGTGAGATAAATACTGTTAAAGGAAATAGAAATTGGATGCGCGCACGAGAGTCACTGCTTGAAAGTGATCTCATTCCAGGTGACTTAAAAAGATTGTTTCCAATTGTTCAGATGGATGGTTCTGATTCTGCATCATTTGATGAGGTCTTAGAACTTCTATATTTGGGTGGTCGCTCACTAGCACACGCAGTTTTGATGATGATTCCTGAAGCTTGGGAGAACCATGCATCGATGCCAAAGAATCGTCGTGATTTTTACGCCTTCCATGCATCTTTGATGGAGCCATGGGATGGACCTGCATGTGTAACTTTTACAGATGGACATCAAGTAGGAGCAGTTCTAGATCGCAATGGACTACGACCATCTCGTTATTGGGTTACAAAAGATGGTCTTGTCGTTCTTGCCTCTGAAGTTGGAGTACTTGATATTCCTGCAGAGAACATAGAACGAAAAGGCCGCTTGCAACCTGGAAAAATGTTTTTAGTTGACATTGAACAAGGACGCATCATTGAAGATGGTGAAATTAAAGATGGATTAGCAAATGCTGCACCGTACGGAAAATGGCTAGAAGATGGAATGGTTAAGCTCAGCGAGCTCCCATCAAGAGAGCACATTGTTTATCCTCACTCTTCAGTTGTTCGTCGGCAACGTGCATTTGGATACACAGAAGAAGATCTACGCATTCTCATTACTCCGATGGCAAAAAATGGCATGGAGCCGTTGGGTTCAATGGGTACGGATACCCCAATTGCTGCTCTTTCAGAGAAGCCTCGATTGATTTTTGATTACTTCTCACAGCTATTTGCTCAAGTAACTAATCCACCTCTAGATGCGATTCGTGAAGAGTTAGTTACAAGTTTGGGAACTTCTATGGGGCCAGAACACAATCTGCTTGATCCTGGCCCAGAAAGTTGTCGTCAAGTTTCACTTGCATTCCCTGTTATCGATAATGATGAGCTGGCTAAGATTATTAATATCAATGCAGATGATGATTTTCCCGAACTTAGCGCACATGTAATCCGTGGTTTGTTTAATGTCTCTAAAGGTGGTGCCGGCCTTCGCGAGCGACTTGATGAGATTAAGCGTGAGGTTACACAGGCTATAAACGATGGGGCGCACATCATTGTCTTGTCAGATCGTGATGGAGATGCAGAGGATGCTTCTATTCCATCACTTTTGTTAACTGCTGCGGTCCACCATCATTTGATTCGAGAAAAAACTCGCACGACTGTTGGATTAGTTGTTGAGGCAGGTGATGTGCGAGAGGTCCATCATGTTGCACTTTTGATTGGTTATGGAGCAGCGTGTGTTAATCCTTATCTTGCTATGGAGTCAGCCGAAGATTTAGTGCTTCAAGGAGTCATCACCGGCATAACACCTGAAAAAGCTGTAAAGAATCTCATAAAAAGCTTGGGCAAAGGCGTGCTAAAAGTTATGTCAAAGATGGGTATCAGCACAATCGCCTCCTATACGGGAGCACAAGTCTTTGAAGCAATTGGTTTGTCACAAGAAATCGTGGATGAGTATTTTGTAGGAACAACTTCACGCTTAGGGGGAGTATCTCTAGATGTGATTGCAGAAGAGACCATCGCTCGACATCACATTGCTTATCCACCAGGTGGAGAGATTCCAGGAACTAAACGACTTCCAATCGGCGGCGAATATCAATGGCGCCGTGAAGGTGAACCACATTTATTTGATCCAGAGACAGTCTTTACTCTGCAGCACTCAACTAGAAATAAGCGATACGACATCTTCAAGAGATATACCGATCGCGTTAATGAGCGAAGTTCCCGCCTGATGACTTTGCGCGGATTATTTGAGTTCAAAGCGAGTTCAAATAACGCAATTTCAATTGATGATGTTGAGCCAGCAAGTGAAATCATTAAAAGGTTCTCAACAGGTGCGATGTCTTATGGATCGATTTCGGCCGAGGCGCACGAGACTTTAGCAATAGCTATGAACCGCATTGGTGGAAAATCAAATACTGGTGAAGGTGGCGAAGAGATCGAGCGATATACACCAATGGCTAATGGTGATTCCAAGCGATCTGCAATCAAGCAAGTTGCATCTGGTCGCTTTGGTGTAAATAGCAATTACTTGGTCAACAGTGATGATATTCAAATCAAAATCTCTCAGGGCGCAAAGCCAGGTGAGGGTGGACAACTTCCGGGATACAAGGTTTATCCATGGATTGCAAAGGCTCGTTACTCAACACCAGGAGTTGGTCTTATTTCTCCACCGCCTCACCATGACATCTATTCGATTGAAGATTTAGCACAGCTAATTCATGACCTAAAGAATGCAAACAAAAATGCACGAGTTCACGTAAAACTTGTAGCAGAGGTTGGAGTAGGCACTGTTGCTGCTGGTGTATCAAAAGCTCATGCCGACGTTGTTTTAATTTCCGGGCATGACGGTGGTACAGGTGCCTCGCCTTTAACTTCCCTTAAGCATGCTGGAGCTCCATGGGAGCTTGGATTAGCAGAAACACAACAAACACTTTTACTCAATGGGTTGCGTGATCGCATAGTTGTTCAGGCCGATGGTCAGTTAAAGACTGGACGAGATGTTGTTATCGCCGCACTGCTTGGTGCTGAAGAGTATGGTTTTGCGACAGCGCCACTAGTTGTTTCTGGATGCATCATGATGCGCGTATGTCATTTAGATACATGCCCAGTTGGCGTTGCCACACAAAATCCTGAATTGCGCAAAAACTTTAGTGGTAAGCCTGAATTTGTTGAAACATTCTTTGAATACATTGCAGAGGAAGTTCGAGAGATTTTGGCTCAACTCGGCTTTAAGACTATGCAAGAAGCAATCGGTCATGTTGAGTATCTTGATACTCGCAAAGCCATCGATCACTGGAAGGCCTCAGGATTAGATCTTGCTCCGTTACTCGTTCGTCCAGATGTGGTCAGTCCATTACACAATACGATCAAGCAAGATCACGGACTTGATAAGGCTTTAGATAATCAACTCATATCTTTGGCTTCACCTGCACTAGAAAAAGGTGAAAGTGTAAAAATTGATCTACCAGTTCGAAATGTAAATCGTACTGTTGGCACAATGCTTGGAGCAGAAGTTACCCGCAGATATGGAGTTGAGGGATTACCTTCTGGCACCATCGATGTTGTATTACATGGCTCTGCTGGTCAGTCACTTGGTGCATTCATCCCAAGTGGCCTCTCCATTCGGCTTTACGGCGACTCAAATGACTATGTTGGAAAAGGAATTTCTGGTGGTCGTGTTGTCGTTCGTCCAGATGAGAAGGCCAGTTTTAAATCACAGAACAATGTCATTGCTGGAAACGTGATCGGTTATGGCGCAACATCTGGTGAGATTTTCATCCGCGGAGTCGTTGGTGAGCGATTCTGTGTTCGAAACTCCGGCGCTCTAGCAATCGTCGAAGGAATTGGAGATCACGGTTGTGAGTACATGACTGGCGGCACAGTCATAGTCTTAGGACAGACAGGTCGAAACTTTGCTGCAGGAATGTCAGGTGGACGTGCATTTGTTCTAGATCTAGAAAGAGCTAATGTGAATTCAGAGATGGTAGATATTCTTGCCGTCCCTGCGGATCAGATAGTGATTCTTAATGAAAATATTTCAACGTTCCATGCAGAGACTGGCTCAGAGATCGCTTCCGAATTGTTAAAGAATTGGGAAAAGAGCCTTGCACGTATTTCACTTGTAATGCCTCGTGACTATGCTCGAGTAATAGCGGCAATGGAGAGAGCGGAACGAGAAGGTCTGCCAGTTGATGAACTAGTAATGGAGGTAGCAGCTAATGGCTGATCCAAAGGGTTTTATGACAACTGCGCGCGAAGTTCCAAAGCGCCGTCCAGTCGATGTTCGAATTCAAGATTGGCGTGAAGTTTACGAACCACAAAGTTTTGAGCACTTGCAAAAGCAAGCAGGTCGATGCATGGACTGTGGCATTCCTTTCTGTCACAACGGTTGCCCGCTAGGGAATTTAATTCCAGAGTGGAATGATTTGATTTATCGGGGAGATAAAGAAGAGGCGATTAACCGTCTGCATGCTACAAATAATTTTCCAGAGTTCACAGGTCGTTTATGTCCAGCGCCTTGTGAGACTGCATGCGTGGTAGCAATTAATCGCGACGCAGTAACGATTAAACAGATAGAACTTCGAACAATTGAAGAAGCATTCGACATGGATAATGTGAAGCCGATGCCTCCTGATCGCTTAACGGGTAAGACGGTTGCAGTTATTGGATCAGGACCTGCAGGTCTTGCAGCTGCCCAGCAGTTAACTAGGGCGGGACATACTGTAGCGGTCTATGAGCGCGCCGACAAAATTGGTGGACTTTTACGTTATGGAATTCCTGAGTTTAAAATGGAGAAACATATTCTCGATCGAAGATTAGAACAGATGGAGAAGGAAGGTACACGTTTTCGTTCTGGTGTAGATGTTGGAATTGAATTAACAGGAACAGATCTACGTAGAAAATATGATGCTGTGGTACTTGCAGTAGGCGCAACACAATGGCGAGATCTGAACATTAAGGGCCGAGAGCTCAAGGGTGTTTATCAAGCAATGGAGTTTTTACCGTGGGGAAATAAACAAGCCTTAGGTGAAATTGAAGAGCCATTTATAAATGTTGCAGGAAAACATGTTGTCATTCTTGGTGGAGGTGATACTGGTGCTGACTGTCTTGGAACTTCTGTACGACAAGGTGCGGCATCGGTTACCCAGTTAGAGATTATGCCAAGACCAACAGATGAGCGTCCGGCTTCGCAGCCTTGGCCTACTTATCCAATGATTTATCGCGTATCAAGTGCACATGAAGAGCAGGACAATCGCCTCTTTGCTGTAAGTACTGAAGAGTTTCTCGGAGACTCAGAGGGAAATTTGCGTGCAATTAAGATTGTAGAAACTGAATTTATTAATGGAAAATTTGAGGCAAAGCCAAGCAGTGAGAAAGAAATCAAAGCTGACTTTGTCTTTATGGCCATGGGATTTACAGGGCCGGAGAAATCTTCATTGATTAATCAGTTAGAAGTAGGGATCGATGAACGTGGAAACATAAAACGAGATTCAAATTTTCAAACCACTGAAGAAGGCATCTTTGTTGCAGGAGATGCCGGGCGAGGTCAATCCTTAATCGTTTGGGCAATCGCTGAAGGGCGAAGCGCTGCGGCGGCTGTTGATACCTATCTGACTGGAGGAACTCAACTTCCATCACCGATAGAGCCAACTTCTAAACCACTTATGGTCTAACGTAACGTCCATGCGTAGAGCAAAAATCGTCTGCACCATGGGTCCTGCAGTAGATACCGCCGAAAAAGTAAAAGCACTCATTCATGCTGGAATGAATATGGCTCGATTAAATCTTTCACATGGCACACACACTGACCATCAATCGCGTTTGGATCTTGTTAGAGCAGGGGCAAAAGAGGCCGGTGTTCCTGTGGCAGTGCTCATTGATTTGCAGGGTCCTAAGATTCGTCTCTCTACATTTTTAGATGGACCTCATGAACTTTCCCGCGGTGATATTTTCACAATTACTACAGATGAAATAGAGGGTAGTAAGGAAAGGGTTGGCACAACCTATAAAGGGCTACCTAGCGATTGCAAAGCTGGCGATCGCATACTTATTGATGATGGAAAAGTTACCGTTGAAGTGATTGAGATTAAAGGCAATGATGTAGTTACAAAAGTTATAGAACCAGGATTAGTAAGCAATAGCAAAGGAATTAACTTACCGGGGGTAGCCGTTTCTGTTCCAGCGCTTTCTGAAAAAGATATGGATGATCTACGTTGGGGCCTTCGTGCCGGTGCAGATTTTATTGCTTTATCTTTTGTGCGAAACGCCAAAGATATTGATGACGTTCATGCAATTATGGATGAAGTGGGGATTCGTATCCCAGTAATCGCTAAGATCGAAAAACCACAGGCGGTTGCGAATTTGCAGGAGATAGTAAGCGCATTTGATGGCATCATGGTTGCACGTGGGGATCTTGGAGTTGAGATGCCCATTGAAGAGGTTCCTCTGGTACAAAAGCGATGCATCGAACTTGCTCGCGAAGCTGCCAAACCTGTAATTGTTGCTACCCAAATGTTGGATTCAATGATTAGTAATTCAACTCCGACTCGAGCTGAAGCCACCGACTGCGCGAATGCAGTTCTAGATGGTGCTGATGCTTTGATGTTATCGGGTGAGACAGCCGTTGGAGCGTTTGCTATTGAGGCGGTTGCAACGATGGCCCGAATCATCGCACGAACCGAGGAAGGTGGATTCGAAATGATTCGACCACTTCGCACTACACCTCGGACGAAAGGCGGTGCTATTACTCGCGCCGCAGCTGAAGTTGGTGCAATCGTTGAAGCTAAGTACCTAGTTACTTTTACTCAATCTGGTGACTCTGCTCGTCGAATGGCGCGGCTGCGGTCACCAATTCCAATCCTTGCATTTAGCCCAGAGGTAGGCACCTACAATCGCCTTGCACTTACATGGGGAGTCGAGCCTGCAATTGCATCGATGGTTAAGCACACCGATGAAATGGTAAAGCAGACTGATACGTTACTTATTGAATCTGGGCGTGCAAAACAGGGTGAGACAGTCATCATTGTTGCTGGATCTCCACCTGGAATTCCTGGGTCAACGAATGCAATGCGTGTGCACCGCGTTGGTGATGCAGTTGGTGGTGTTGTTCCCGCGTATCAATAAATCTCGTTTTCCAAACCAATCCTGTTTACGGATAGACTAGATGACTAAAGCAAGGCCTCGGTACTCCAACGGTAGAGAGGGCAGTCTCAAACACTGCATAGTGTCGGTTCGAATCCGACTCGGGGCACGTTAGTTATTTGGACTTCTTGATACATGTGCGTCAAGAAATCGCCAGAAAGGATCAGTCAAAGATGAGCGTTCGTATTCTGGTTGCCGAAGATGAAGCGATCATTCGAATGGACTTGATCGAGATGCTTCAGGGTGCTGGTTATGAAGTTGTGGCGGCTGCAACGAACGGGCAAGAAGCAATTGATTTAGCTGTTGAGCACAAACCAGATCTTGCCATTTTAGACGTAAAAATGCCGGTCCTCGATGGTATTTCTGCAGCTTCTAAAATTATTGAGATTGCCCCTGTCCTTATGCTCACTGCTTTCTCGCAAAAAGAGTTAGTAGAGCGGGCGCGTGATGCCGGAGTAATGGCATATGTGGTTAAGCCATTTACAATAGGTGACTTAATGCCCGCAATTGAGATTGCAATGAGTAGACATAATCAGATGAAAACCTTGGCAACAGAGGTTGCAGATCTTCATGATCGGTTAGAGACCCGTAAAACCATTGACAAAGCAAAGGGCATTTTGATGTCCGCCCTTAGCTTGAGCGAGCCGGAAGCGTTTTCATGGATACAAAAAGCGGCGATGGATAGACGGCTGACCATGAAAGAAGTCGCTCTGGCGGTAATCGACCCTAAGCAGGCCGAACAGTTTCTTTCTTAGCCCCTCCGAGTAAGGAAATCCCCATGAGATCCCCGATTTTTGAAGGGATGAGCACAGATCTACGCTGCTATTGAGCGCAAATCAGTTTTCACTAATCGTTACTGGCTAGTACAATTCGGTGATCCTTTTTGAAGGTCATCTAGATACCTTTGATAAAGGAACTTACAAAAGGAGAAAACATGCAGAAATTCAATAAGGCAGCCATCGTGGTTGCTTCTGCAGTAGCTAGCTTGGTACTTGCTGGTTGCGGTGGAGGAGGAACAGCTTCTGGTCCTCTAAAGATTGGTTCATTGTTGCCTGAGACAGGCAGCCTTGCATTCCTTGGACCCCCAGAGTTTGCAGGAGTTGATTTAGCTGTTGCTGATATCAACGCAGCAGGTGGAGTACTTGGAGAAAATATTGAGCACATCCGTGGCGACTCAGGAGATACAAGTACTGATATCGCACAACAGACAACTGACTCACATATTTCAGCAGGTGTAAGTGCAATTGTTGGTGCAGCATCATCTGGAGTTTCATTGACTGTGATCGACAAGATTGCAGGAGCTGGAATTGTCCACTTCTCACCAGCTAACACCTCACCAGTTTTGACAAGCTATGCCGATGACGGTTACTACTTCCGCTCTGCTCCATCAGATACTTACCAGGGAGCAGTTCTTGGTCAGTTGATGGCAAAAGATGGCCACAAGAACGTCGTCATCCTAAACTTGGATGATGCATACGGTAACGGTCTTGCCAAGTACGCAATGGCTGCATTTACTGGAACATCAACAAACATTGTTTACAACCCAACTGCAGCTGAGTTCTCAGCAGATGTTGCAAAGGCAAAGGCTGCAAAGCCAGATGCGATTGCAATCATCGGCTTTGATGAGACAGTAAAAGTCTTAACTGAACTTATTAAGCAGGGTATTGGGCCAAACAAGCTTCCTACATACCTAGTAGATGGAAACTATTCCCAGACTGCATACAAGGATCTTCCTGCAGGAATCATGAAGGGCGTTAAGGCAACAACACCTGGTGTTAAGCCAGATGCAGCCCTACAGGATCGTTTCCTATCAATAGATCCAACGCTTACTGATTTCACATACTCTGCAGAGTCATACGATGCAGTAGTTTTGATCGCACTTGCAGCAGAGCAGGGTGGAGCAACAGATGGTAAGACCATCCGCGACAACCTACAGTCGGTTTCAAGGGATGGCACAAAGTGCACAACCTTTGCTGATTGCAAGGCTCTCATCGCAGAAGGAACAGACATTGACTATGACGGTGTATCTGGTCCAATTGAGTTCGATCAGAATGGCGATCCTTCAATCGCAACAATGGGTGTGTACTTATACACAGCCAATGATAAGGCTGATGCAGTTCTTGAAGAGTTCATCACTGGTGATGTACCAGCAGGTGAATAATCAGCTAAATAAGTAGTAAGAATGGCCCGCCGGTTATCCGGCGGGCCATTCTTATGTTTGAAGAATAAAAGTCAGCTACTTTTTTGCTAGGGTCCCTAGATACAGCTCAATCACTTTAGGATCTGTCGAAAGCGACTTACCGGTACCTTCGTAGGCATTCTTGCCCTGATCTAGAACATATCCTCGATCAACAATCTGCAAACATCTGCGTGCATTCTGCTCAACCATGATCACTGTAACGCCAATCTTGTTGATTTCACGCACACGTACAAAAACTTCGTCCTGCAAAGCAGGGGAGAGACCAGCACTTGGTTCGTCAAGCAGCAGCACAGATGGATTCATCATCAATGCCCTTCCCATCGCCACCATTTGGCGCTCTCCGCCAGACAAAGATCCAGCACGCTGCTTACGGCGAGTACCAAGGGTTGGAAAAAGTTCAGTGACAAAGTCAAAGCGTTCAGAGAACTGACGTGGAGATTGGAATGCACCCATCTGCAAGTTTTCTTCAATCGTTAGAGAGGGAAAGACGTTATTACTCTGTGGGACAAAACCAATACCCATTGCAACCAATTGGTCGGCTCTCATATTCGTAATCTCTTGTCCAGATAAGGTGATATTGCCTTCGCGTACCTTTACAAGACCGAATAGGGCTTTGAGCAACGTTGACTTACCAGCTCCATTGGGTCCGATGATTCCTACAAGCTCACCCTTATTTGCATATAGGTTACAACCATTGAGAATGTTGATTCCAGGAAGATAGCCGGCAACTAAATCCTTTGCCGAAACTAGCGGGGCGTTAGTCATCGATTCCATGGCTTAGGCTCCCTCACTCGTTAAGTCGGTGTCGTGATGAGCACCTAAGTAGGCTTCAATCACCTGATTATTTCCCATAACAGTTGCAGGAGTTCCTTCGGCGATAATTTCCCCCTGTGCCATAACAATTACCCAGTCACTAATCTCATGAACCATGTCCATGTCATGCTCAACGAAGAGAACCGTTTTTCCTTCATTACGCAGCTCTTTTATGTGTTCCAATAGAGATTGCTTGAGTGCAGGGTTTACGCCAGCCATTGGTTCATCAAGCATTACCATCTCTGGCTCTACCATTAACGCTCTGGCCATTTCAAGAAGTTTTCTCTGTCCGCCAGATAAAGCGGCGGCAAAATCATCTTGCTTTTCAATCAACTTGAAGTTTTTAAGAATTGATGTTGCCTTCACACGTATCGCAGCCTCTTGAGAACGCCAGATCCAAGGGAAAACTGAGCGCAGCACAGATTCACCCTTTTGCGCTCTGGCACCAAGTAACATGTTTTCCATAACTGTTAACCGGTAGAGAGCTTTAGTTAATTGAAAAGTTCTCACCATTCCAAGGCGCGCAACTTTGTAGGGCGGGACGCCGTTGAGTGCCATTCCATTAAAACTCCATGTACCAGAGTTCGGTGAGTCATAACCAGTTAGTAGATTAAAGAAAGTAGTTTTGCCCGCACCGTTTGGGCCAATAAGTGCCGTGATAGATCCACGTTGAATCTCAACATGGTTAACATTGACAGCCGTTAAACCACCAAACTGGCGCGTTATTTTATCTGCAATCAATATTGGATCTGGTTTTGATGATCCAGGTATCTGGGATGTAGTTAAGGAGAAATCTGCCCCGGAGTTACGCTTTTGCATCGAGTGCCAACTCCTTTTTATCACCAAAGATTCCTTGTGGCCTAAAGATCATGAGCAACATCAAGCCAAGGCCCATAAGCATGAATCTGATCTGGCCAACTTGATTAACTCCAATGAGCCAATCAGGAATTACATCCGATGTCACACCCTCTCGAAGCACTTGCTCAATAAATACAATCAAGAACCAGAAAATCATTGCACCAATAATGGGAGCAAAAACTCGTGCGGCCCCACCTAAAATCAAAACCGTATAGGCAAAGAACGTCAGCGCTGTTCCATAGTTATCAGGTTGGACTGATTGCCGTGACAGTGCATAGACAAAACCAGCAATAGATCCAATAACGCCACCAATGATTAACGACTGCATTTTGTAGAGATAAACGTTCTTGCCTAGCGAGCGAACAGCATCTTCATCCTCACGGATTGCGCGCAAAACGCGGCCCCATGGAGAGTTAACCATGACCCACATGACAAAAGTAATGAGCGCTACGAGTATCCAACCAGTAATGACCACCCATAGATCATTTCCACTAAATCGGAGAATAGGAGTTGTAAGCCCTTGCTTGAATGGATTGAGGTCGAAGAATTCACTAGCGAACTTTCCCGTAATTCCATCAGAACCACCTAAGAAGTCACGAAAAGTGGCTGATCGAGCGATTTGGCGAACGATTTCGGCCGCTGCAATAGTGACAATGGCTAGATAATCTGCACGAAGTCTCAGGGTTGGAAGACCTAATAGAAGAGCAAAGATAATAGAGTTGAAAATTCCAATCAAGAAAGCGACCCAAAGTGAGATATTAAATGAAATCACTGGGACAGCAACACTGTAAGCACCAATTGCTAGAAAGCCTGCTTGACCAAAGTTAAGCAACCCCGTGTAACCAAAGTGCATGTTCAAACCAATAGCAGCTAGTGCAAAGATAATCGCGTTGACTCCAAGAGTTGCACTGAAGGTTTGTTGAATAATAAAGAGAAAGTCCATTTACCCGATCCTCTCCTTCCGGCCTAAAATGCCTTGTGGGCGAACAATCAGAATCAAAATGAGAACGACTAAGGCTCCGACGTACTTTAACTCTGTCGGAATAAATAGCGTTGAAAGCTGAACAAAGAGCCCAATGATTAATGAACCAACAAGTGCGCCGTTTGCTGTGCCTAGCCCACCTAATGTGACGGCAGCAAATATAAGCAGCAGCATGTCTTGACCCATAAGAAAACTGACTCCTTGATTGAGCGTCACGATTACTCCCGCATAACCAGCCAAAGCCGCTCCTAATATCCAAACTGCTTGAATTACTTTTTGAACATCGATTCCGGAAGCCGATGCTAAGGCTGGATTATCTGCTACGGCTCGACTTGCCTTGCCCATACGGGTACGAAGAAGCCACAGAGTTGCAAAGACAATGAATCCGATTCCAATTGCAGTTGTAAGAATTGATTTTGGTGTGATGTTTACCAATCCAAGCTCTAAGCCCGCTTGGCCTGCGTACTGTGGAAGTTGCCTTGTATCTCCACCGAAAAGGAAAAGGAAGAAGTAACGCAAAAAGATTGCAAAGCCAATGGAGACAACGAGCATGGCGATTAAACCAGTGCCGCGCTTGCGAAGAGGTTTCCAAAGGTATCTATCTTGCAAGAATCCTGAGATGAATGCACTGAGCACGACCGCTATCGGCGCTGCCGCAATCACTGGCAGTTTTACTATTGCACTTAAGTAATAGGTGAGGAGACCGGCAAAAGTTAAGATCTCACCATGGGCAAAATTTGTTAACCCCGTTGTTCCAAAAATGAGGTTAAGCCCGAGTGCGGCTAAAGCGATGATGAGACCCAAAATTAATCCATCAACTGTCAACTGAACTGAACGCTCTAGCAAGGTAGCTTTTTTAACACCGGGTCCGATAGGAAAGAGAAGTCGCAGCTCTACTCCAGGCATAAATACATTTGCCTTAACAGTTGCCTTTGTTGGATCTGTTAGCGCCTGTCCTTCAGGTAGATCACCTTCATTGATCGTTGCGCTGTATGTGCCCTTTGTTGGAATAAGTACTTCCCATGCACCAAGAGCGTCCGTTATTACTTCAGCGTTAAAACCATCTGGACCTGCGATCGAAATACCGACTCCTTCAAGAGGTTGTTCGGTTGAACCGGTAACAATACCGTAGAGTTTTGTTGGAGTTTCGGCTGCGTGCGCAGGTGTGGCAATTAAAGATATCCCTGCTGTCGCACTTAACATGGCGATAGAGGAAAGAATCAAACGAGCGCTGATTTTTTTAACTGCAAAATTCAAGTCGCGCTCCAAATCTGTTATCAGTGCAATGTGATGCGGATGCATCAGGCTTTTAATTGAGCCTAGGCGGCTAACCTTAACTAACGGACCTAGACCTCGGCAAGGATCAGGCAGGTGATGCGAGCCGTGCAGGTTCTTTCCCCAGCCTCATTTGTTATAACAATTTCATAGGAGCATAGGGTTTTACCAAGTGAAATCGGTGTTGCAACTGCCGTAACAAGGCCAGATCGAGCCGGACGGTGATGAGTGGCATTGATATCAACGCCGACTACTCGGCGATTAGCTCCGGCATGAATCTGCGCACCGATCGATCCAAGAGATTCCGCCAATACGACGCTTGCTCCGCCATGGAGTAGTCCAGCCGGCTGAGTGTTTCCTTCCACCGGCATAGTTGCAACTAACCGCTGGGCCGAGGCTTCAATAATCTCAATGCCCATTTTCGTACCAAGATCGCCATTGCCACGTTCTTTAATTATTGCAAGTAAATCTTGTTGCGTCATGAGCCAATCATAACTTGTTATCTAGGATTGGTGCCATGCCTGGCAAAAGTGAGATTAATAAGAAAGTTCTTTTAATTGATGGACACTCCATGGCCTATCGAGCATTTTTCGCCTTGCCTGCTGAAAATTTCACTACAGCCACCGGTCAGCACACAAACGCCATTTATGGCTTTGCAACGATGTTGCTTTCCTTGCTTAGCTCTGAGAAGCCAACACATGTGGCAGTTGCATTCGATGTTTCTCGCACGACATTTCGGTCAGAAATCTATCCTGAGTACAAAGCCAATCGGGCGAAAACACCCGATGAGTTTCGATCCCAGATGTCCTACCTACATGAGCTAGTGAGTGCATTTGGAATCACAACATTTGAAGTCGAAGGCTTTGAAGCAGATGACATCATTGCAACTATCACTAAGCAGGCAGAGCGCGAGAATGCGGAAGTATTTATCTGTACGGGTGATCGGGATTCTTTTCAGTTGGTTAATGAAAAGACCACAGTGCTATATCCAAAGCGAGGTGTCAGCGACTTAACGCGCATGACCCCGGAGGCGGTGCATGAAAAATATGGAATGAGTCCTGAGCAATATCCAGATTTTGCTGCACTTCGCGGAGATCCAAGCGATAACTTGCCTTCTGTTCCTGGTGTTGGAGAAAAGACAGCTGCTAAGTGGATTGTTGAGTATGGCTCTCTTCATGAATTAATTGCCAACATAGATAAGTTAGGTGGCAAGGTAGGTCAGTCGTTTCGCGATTCAATAAATGATGTAATCCGAAACCGTGAGTTAACACAGCTGGTGGCAAATGTTCCCTTGGAGTTAAGTGTTGATGCTCTTGCATGGAACGGTGTTGATGAGAATAAAACTAATCCACTTTTTGAAAAATTAGAGTTCAAGACCCTAAAGGATCGTATGAAGCCAATCTTACTTAAAGAGAGTATAAAGACCGCCGAGCCTGAGTTTGAATTATTTGCAACAGAGATCGCAGAAGGTGTACTTACACCCGAAGAGGCATCGGCAAAGATTGCGCAACACTCAGGTGAAATCGCTATTGCCTTTCAATTAGTAGACCAGACGCTACACCGTTATGCCATTGCACTGTCAGTAAATGATGTTTTCTTGGTTCACTCATCAACGATGGGGGATTGGGCAACAGATACAAATGTGTTAAAGATTGCTCATGATGCAAAGTCGCTAGCTCGAATTAACGGGTTAACTGGGATTAGCTTTGATACGTCTTTGGCTGCATACCTTGTTAATCCAGGGGTACGAAGTCAAGATCTTAAAGACATTCAAGAACGATGGGGAGATGGCTCAGCAATTAATCAAGCAACCGTTGAACAAGAGCTTTTGACATCTGCTCGTGCGGTCTTTACTTTGCGGGATTCATTAACTCGCGAGTTAAAAGAGCGCAACCTTTGGGATCTTTTTATGACTATGGAATTGCCTGTTGCAGAACTTCTCGCACGTATGGAGTCCATAGGAATAGCGGTCAATAAGAAGGGTTTAGATGAGCTTGCCACCTTCTTTGAAGGTGAAGTAAAACGTGAAACACAGGCAGCGCATGAGGCTGTTGGACACGAGTTCAATGTGGCTTCTCCGAAGCAGTTACAGGTTGTTTTATTTGATGAACTTGGATTACCAAAGACTAAAAAGATTAAGACCGGTTATACAACAGATGCCGAAAGCCTTGATTGGCTCCATCAAAAAAGTGGACACCCTGTTCTAACATCATTGCTTCGAATTCGTGAAACTAAGAAGTTAGGAACAACGGTTGAGGGACTAATAGCTGAAATTGCAAAAGATGGTCGCATCCATACGCATTTCCAGCAGACCGTTGCTGCAACGGGTCGATTGTCATCAACTGCGCCTAACTTGCAAAACATTCCGGTGCGCACCGAAGAAGGGCGAAAGATTCGAGATTGCTTCACAGTAGGTAAGGGTTATGTTGGTCTACTCACAGCCGATTACAGTCAGATTGAAATGCGCATCATGGCTCATTTATCCCATGATGAAAGACTGTTAGCCGCATTTACTTCAGGTGAAGATCTACATGCAACAGTTGCTGGACTTGTCTTCGGTGTTAAACAATCTGAAGTAGACCCAGAAATGCGTCGACAGATGAAGGCGATGTCATATGGACTTGCTTACGGCCTCTCTTCATATGGTTTAGCCATTCAGTTAGATATCTCACCACCTGCTGCCCAACAGTTAATGGATACATATTTTGAGCGCTTCGGAGGTATCCGTGGATACCTAAAGACTGTTGTTGAAGATGCCCGCAAGGTTGGTTATACCGAAACCATTATGGGACGTCGCAGATATCTGCCGGACTTAATGCATGACAATCGTCAGCGCCGTGAGGTCGCAGAACGTATGGCACTTAATGCACCAATTCAAGGCTCTGCCGCAGACATAATTAAATTAGCAATGCTCAACGTTCAAAAAGCAATTGAAAAAGAGAATCTGCAATCACGATTGTTGTTGCAGATTCACGATGAATTGATTCTGGAAGTTGTTGCAGGTGAAGAGGAAAAGATCAGTGATTTGGTAAGGCGAGAAATGGGTGCTGCATACCCTCTCAAAGCGCCATTAGATGTCAATGCTGGCTTGGGTCTTACCTGGCACGAGGCCGCGCACTAACTACTTAACCTCGTTTGATATATCTTTGATTGCGCGCAAATCTTCCTCTTCAGTCGGAACGTCGTTGGCAGTACTCAATCTGCCTTTACCGACAGTCAAAATAATGAACCCAAAGAAAATCATAATTGGCAACATTGCTAAACCAACACGTGGTGAGAACTCTTCAGAGACCACACCGCCAACTGCAGCGCCAACTGCCATGAAGGATCCTTCAACACTCCAAATCCAACCAAGTGATGCAGTTTGAGAGCCTTGAGGACGTACCGCTTCAAGAACTTCAAAGTAAAAAACCTGCACCGCTCCGCCAAAAAATCCGATAATTGCACCAACTAATGCCATCGTCCAATCAGGGTTTGTAAACGTGATAGGGATACAGGCTAAAAACCACACCAAGTAGGTGTTTCTCAAAGCAGGTAGCGGAGCCAAATTCTTAGAAACTAGTCCGCCGAGTAGGCCACCAATGATTGTTGCTAAACCAAAGGCGGCAAAGATCCAAGCAACTCTATGTTGGACACCTTCCTGAGTTGCAAAAGCAGGTACAGCAACATCAAAAACACCCCAACCAAAACCAATAAAGCAGCCTTCAAACATTAGTAATTGAATCGCTCGATCTCTCCACAGACCCTTCTGACCTTTTGCCTTCTTTTCTGGAATCCAATCACGTGAAGCGGGAGTGAGAGAAAGTGCAATTCCGCCTATCAACATCAAGGCTGCCACAGTGGCTAATGCAATTCCTGGCCTAGATGAGAGAGAAAGCGCAGTGATAACAACAGGTCCAATTACAGTAGTTGTACTCATCATTGAAGAGTCAAATGCATAAGCAGTTCTCAAATAAGAATCAGGAACAATGTCTTTCCACAACGGGCGAACAGAGAGATTGATGGGTGGTGCTGTAATTCCTAAGATGAAAGCGGTAATTAAAATAGATTGACGGGTTTCCATTGTGTTGAGCAAGACAATAAGAAGTGAATACATTGGGACAAGAATGCGGATGGGCCACTTTTGACCAAAGCGATCCATCACCGATCCACGAAGACCTGCGGTGAGTGCTCCCGCAAGTGAGTTCAATCCAATTGCAAAACCAGCTGCTGCAATAGAGCCGGTCTCTTGTTCAGTCTTGAAAAATATGCCTAAACCGATCATGCCGTAGGCCAAACGCGCTGGAAAGGCGCTGATACCGAGCCGAATCACCTGGGGGAAAGCCATGAGCTCTCTATATCTATTCATAACGTAATTCAGTGTAGTGATTACGCTCAAAAAAGTATCTGGATTTGCCCTTATGAGCGCGCAAACCTTACCCTTGCCCTCCAACCGCGAAAGCGGAAACTACTACTTTCTATCCCTACGGAGCTCACTTGACCACGCAAATCGCAGTAAACGATATTGGATCAGCAGAAGATTTTCTTGCCGCAATCGAAGGCACAATTAGAAATTTTAATGACGGCGACTTAGTTTCAGGAGCAGTTGTCCAAGTAGGACGAGATGAAGTTCTTGTTGACATCGGTTATAAGACAGAGGGTGTAATTCCAGCCCGTGAACTTTCAATTCGCCATGATGCAGATCCAAATTCAATCGTTAAAGTCGGTGAAATCATCGAAGCTCTTGTTCTTCAAAAAGAAGACAAAGAGGGTCGCCTCATACTTTCTAAGAAGCGCGCACAGTATGAACGCGCATGGGGAGATATTGAAGGCAAGAAAGAGCGTGACGAAGTTGTCATCGGAACAGTTATTGAAGTTGTTAAAGGCGGCCTAATCGTCGACATTGGTCTTCGCGGATTCTTACCGGCATCACTAGTAGAAATGCGTCGCGTTCGCGATTTAACTCCATACATCGGCAAGCAAGTTGAAGCACGAATCATTGAACTTGATAAGAACCGTAACAACGTTGTTCTCTCTCGCCGCGCATTCTTAGAGCAGACTCAATCTGAATCACGCACAACGTTCCTTAATCAACTTGAAAAGGGACAAGTTCGCTCAGGTGTTATTTCATCAATCGTGAACTTTGGTGCTTTCGTTGATCTTGGTGGAGTTGACGGCCTAGTACACGTTTCAGAGCTTTCTTGGAAACACATCGATCACCCAGGTGAAGTTGTAGAAGTTGGCGATGAGGTAACTGTTGAAGTTCTAGAAGTTGATTTCGAACGTGAACGTGTTTCACTTTCTCTTAAGGCAACTCAAGAAGATCCATGGCAAGCATTTGCTCGTACACATACAATTAATCAGGTTGTCCCTGGTGTTGTAACAAAGCTTGTTCCATTCGGCGCGTTTATTCGTGTGCATGAAGGAATCGAAGGTCTTGTTCATATTTCAGAGTTAGCAGAACGACATGTTGAGATTCCAGAGCAAGTTGTTCAAGTTGATGATGAACTATTCGTAAAGATCATAGATATTGATTTAGAGCGTCGTCGCATTTCCTTGTCATTGAAGCAAGCAAATGAAGGTCACGAAATTGAAATTGAAGCATTCGATCCATCTCAATATGGAATGTCTGCTCGCTACGATGCTGCAGGTAACTTTATCTATCCAGAAGGCTTTGACGCAGATACTCAAGAGTGGAAGCCGGGATATGAAAGCCAGCGCGAAGAGTGGGAAGGTCAATACTCACTTGCGAAGGAACGCTTCATGGCACACAAAAAGCAGAAAGCCGAAGCAAAAGTTGCTGACGCAGCTGCCACGCCAGAGGAAGCAACCCAAAGCGAATAATTGGTTCGAATGGAAAAGGCCTAGCGATCATGCTGGGCCTTTTTCATTGTCGATCAATAGATGCAAGATCTGCAATCTTTACAAGTAGAAAAGATACGATTAGCACATGCGAGTAATTGCTTTAACTGGCGGAATTGGAAGCGGCAAATCTTTGGCCGCGCAATATTTCGCTGAGCTAGGCGCTTTTGTAATTGATGCCGATCAACTTGCCCGAGAAGCCATTGAGCGCGGATCTAAGGGATTTGATGAAGTAGTAAGTATTTTTGGAGACTCAATTTTACTTAATGGCGAAATAAACCGTAAAGCGTTAGCTGAATCAATTTTCAAAGATCAAGATTTAAAAACAAAACTCGAAGCAATAATTCACCCCTTTGTGAGAAAGAAATTTGAGTTTGCTGTCTCTTCTTTAAAAGATAGTGAAGTACTGGTTTATGAGATTCCATTATTAGTTGAGACAAAATCTCAAGATCGTTTTGATCTAGTTATTACCGTTGAGTCCGAGTATGAAAATAGAGTTGAAAGGTTGCGTTCAAGGGGAATGCAAAAATCAGAGATCGATGCCCGAATGGCGGCGCAGGCCACCCGTCCTGAACGCGAGGAGGTTGCTGATTTTCTGATAGAAAATAACGGAAATGAAGATGAACTTCTGCGCCAAGTTGAAAATATCTGGGATAGCATCAACGAAACTTTGTAAGTAGGCTAGGAAAATGCGCCCGGTATCTGATCTGCAACGTTCAGTTGCTCCATTTCAGGTGATTAGTGACTATGTTCCCGCCGGGGATCAACCAGAGGCTATTAAAGAGATCACTCGCCGAATAGAAGCTGGTGAACAAGATGTCGTACTTCTAGGTGCTACCGGAACTGGAAAATCAGCGACAACTGCTTGGCTGATTGAGAAGTTGCAAAGACCAACGTTAGTGCTGGCACCCAACAAGACATTGGCTGCTCAGTTGGCTAATGAGTTTCGCGAACTCCTTCCAAACAACGCCGTTGAATACTTTGTTTCCTATTATGACTATTACCAACCAGAGGCCTACGTGCCACAGACCGACACTTTCATTGAAAAAGATTCATCAGTCAATGAAGAGGTCGAAAGGTTACGACACTCTGCTACTAACTCACTGTTGACCAGGCGAGATGTGATTGTTGTTGCAACAGTTTCTTGTATTTATGGCCTTGGAACACCGCAGGAGTATGTAGATCGAATGGTTCGCCTTCGCGTTGGCGATGAAATTGAACGAAACTCGCTATTAAGAAAATTTGTTGATGTTCAGTACAAACGAAATGACATGGCCTTTGAACGTGGAACCTTCAGGGTGCGGGGCGACACAATCGAGATTATTCCCATGTATGAAGAGCTAGCCATACGAATTGAGATGTTTGGAGATGAAATTGAGAAGATATCAACACTTCATCCCTTAACCGGTGAGATCATCGCCGATGAGCAAGAGATGTATATTTTTCCGGCAACTCACTATGCAGCTGGACCTGAAACCATGAAGCGCGCAATAGGTGATATTCAAGACGAACTCCAAGTGCAATTGAATCTCCTTGAGAAACAGGGCAAATTGCTAGAGGCTCAGCGACTTCGCATGCGAACAACATTTGATATAGAGATGATGGAACAAATTGGCTTTTGTAGTGGAATCGAAAACTATTCTCGCCATTTAGATGATCGTCCAGCAGGCTCTGCTCCACACTGCTTACTGGACTATTTTCCAGAGGATTTTCTAGTAGTAATCGATGAAAGCCACGTAACTGTTCCGCAATTGGGAGCTATGTTCGAAGGCGATGCATCGAGAAAAAGAACCTTGGTCGAACATGGCTTCAGACTTCCGAGCGCACTGGATAACAGGCCTCTCAAATTTCCCGAATTCATTGAAAGAACAGGACAAAAGCTCTACCTATCTGCAACACCCGGTAAATATGAATTAGAAAAAGTTAAGAACGATGTGGTTGAACAGGTTATTCGACCAACCGGTTTGGTTGATCCTGCGATTGTAATCAAGCCGATTAAGGGTCAGATTGATGATCTTCTGCTGGAGATCAACATTCGAGCAGCCCGTAATGAACGTGTCTTAGTTACAACTTTAACCAAAAAAATGTCAGAAGATCTCACTGATTATCTTCAAGAGAAGGGCGTAAATGTTCGCTATCTTCATTCGGAAGTAGATACTTTGCGAAGAGTCGAATTACTTCGCGAACTAAGAACAGGTGAATATGATGTCTTGATTGGTATCAACCTGTTACGTGAAGGCTTGGATCTTCCCGAAGTATCTCTTGTCTCTATTCTCGACGCCGATAAAGAAGGCTTCCTGCGTTCTGCAACATCCTTAATTCAAACTATCGGTCGCGCCGCGCGAAATGTCTCCGGCGAAGTACACATGTATGCCGACAACATAACTGCATCAATGGCCAAAGCAATAGATGAAACCAATCGACGCCGAGCTAAACAAGTTGCATACAATCTGGAACGTGGGGTCGATCCTCAACCGCTTCGTAAAAAAATTGCCGATATTACAGATTTAATAAATCGAGAGAGCGAAGACACCGAAGAGCTTTTGGCTCATGAAAAATCAACATTCAAGAAATCGGCAGTTTCAGGTCTATTTGATGAGAATTCGATTTCGCTTCCTCGCAAGGATTTGATTGCGTTGATAGGCTCTCTGACTGACCAGATGAAGAACGCTGCAGCTGAACTTCAATTTGAAGTCGCCGCTCGGTTGCGCGATGAAATCAAGATCTTGAAGAAAGAACTGCGAATGATGGAAGAAGCAGGAGTGTGAAGTGAGTATCGACAAGTTAATTGTGCGTGGTGCTCGCGAACACAATCTTAAAAATGTTTCGATTGAACTGCCTAGAGAATCACTGGTAGTTTTCACTGGATTATCTGGTTCGGGTAAATCATCTTTAGCATTCGACACAATCTTTGCCGAGGGCCAGCGACGCTATGTGGAATCTCTTTCGGCCTATGCTCGCCAATTTTTGGGCCAAATGGACAAACCAGATGTTGATTTCATAGAGGGTTTATCTCCAGCTGTTTCTATCGATCAAAAATCTACCAATAGAAACCCTCGCTCAACAGTGGGAACTATCACGGAAGTTTATGACTATCTACGACTTCTCTTTGCACGCGCTGGTACTCCACATTGTCCAAAATGTGGCAAAACCGTAACTCGACAATCGCCTCAACAAATTGTTGATCAGATTTTAGAACTTCCTCCTACAACAAAGTTTCAGGTGCTGGCACCTGTTATTAGAGCCCGAAAAGGAGAGTTTCTCGAACTCTTTAACGATTTGATAACCCAGGGTTATTCAAGGGCGCGAATTGATGGGGTAGTGGTCGCGTTAAGTGATGCTCCAAAACTTAAGAAACAAGAAAAGCACACTATTGAAGTTGTCATTGATCGCTTAACTGCTAAACCTGAAAGTAAAACGAGGTTAACGGATTCGATTGAAACTGCATTGCGCTTAGCATCCGGAATTGTTGTTTTGGATTTTGTGGATGCAAAGGGTAAGGATAAGGAACGCACATTTAGTGAACATCTGGCCTGCCATGGGTGCGAACTTTCATTCGAAGAGTTAGAGCCTCGATCGTTCTCATTTAACTCGCCATTTGGAGCATGCTCCGAGTGTTCCGGTATCGGAACGAAGTTAGAAGTTGATGAAGAGTTAATCATCCCAGATGATTCAATTTCGATTAATGATGGAGTGATCGCCCCATGGTCGGGAGGTCAGTCATCCGACTACTTCCTAAGATTATTAGAGGCCCTAGCAAAAGATCTCCCATTCTCCCTCGATGCACCGTGGAAAAAAATCTCTGCAAAAGCACGCGAAGCAATCTTAAATGGGTATGAATATGAAATAAAAATGAAGTACAAAGGTAGATATGGGGCCCGAAACTACACAACTGGTTTTGAAGGCGTCGTTCCATTTATTCACCGTCGTCATAGTGAGACCGATAGTGATTACAGTCGGGATAAATATGAGGCGTATATGCGTCAAATTGCATGCGAGGCATGCAATGGAGCCAGACTAAAGCCTGAAGTTTTGGCTGTGACTATAGGTGATAAAAACATTGCTGAGATTTGCGAACTTTCTATCGCTGATTGCGCAGTATTTTTGAAACAGATCAAGTTAAATAAACGTGAGGCGCAAATAGCAGAGCGCGTGATGAAAGAAGTACATGCACGACTTGGCTTCCTACTTGATGTTGGTCTGGACTATCTCTCTTTAGCAAGGCCAGCTGGTTCTCTTTCAGGCGGTGAGGCTCAGCGCATTCGACTCGCAACCCAAATTGGTAGCGGCTTGGTCGGTGTTCTCTATGTTTTGGATGAACCCTCTATTGGATTACATCAAAGGGACAATAAACGTTTAATCGAGACTCTTACTCGTTTGCGTGACTTGGGTAATACGTTGATTGTTGTTGAGCATGATGAAGAGACAATTCGCACAGCCGACTGGATCGTAGATATCGGTCCAGGGGCTGGTGAGCATGGTGGGCATGTAGTTGTTTCTGGAAGCTATGAAGATCTCATCAATTCAAAAGAGTCAATAACTGGTGCTTATCTATCTGGCAAAAAGTCAATTGAGATACCGAAAAAACGTCGCGCCATTGATCCTAAACGTAAACTTGTAATAAAAGGTGCCAAGGAAAACAATCTAAAAGATATTGAGGTTGAAGTACCTCTAGGTGTTTTTGTTGCCGTAACTGGTGTGAGCGGATCTGGAAAATCAACCCTTGTAAATGACATTCTTTACGTAGTTTTAGCTAACAAACTAAATGGTGCACGCTTGGTTCCCGGAAGGCATCGAACGGTAGCTGGTGTTGAGCATCTAGATAAAGTTGTTCATGTTGATCAATCTCCAATTGGACGAACACCTAGATCAAATCCCGCCACATATACAGGTGTATTCGACAAAATTCGAGCACTTTTTGCCGAAACTAGTGAAGCAAAAATACGTGGTTATCAGCAGGGGCGTTTCTCATTTAACGTTAAAGGTGGACGCTGCGAGAACTGTTCAGGTGATGGAACAATAACAATCGAAATGAATTTTCTTCCAGATGTGTACGTACCCTGCGAAGTCTGTCATGGAGCGCGATATAACCGAGAAACTCTTGAAGTTCATTACAAAGGAAAAACCATTGCCGAAGTTCTAAACATGCCCATTGAACAGGCCGGCGGATTTTTTGAATCTGTCCCAGCTATTGCGAGATATTTGAAGACGCTTAACGATGTTGGACTTGGTTATGTTCGACTAGGTCAGTCAGCACCGACGCTCTCTGGAGGAGAGGCACAGCGGGTAAAGCTAGCCACCGAGCTACAACGTCGTTCTACTGGCCGAACAATTTATGTTCTTGATGAACCTACAACTGGATTGCACTTTGAAGATGTAAGTAAACTCTTGACTGTTCTAAACCGATTGGTAGATACAGGAAACACAGTTGTAGTAATTGAGCACAACTTAGATGTTATTAAATGCTCTGACTGGGTCATTGACATGGGACCTGAAGGTGGATTCCGCGGAGGAATGGTAGTAGCAGAGGGCACTCCTGAAACGGTATCTGCAGTCAAAGAGAGTTACACAGGTCAGTTCTTGGGTGAGATTTTAAAAACTAATCGAAAAATTACAGCGAAGAAGTAGTCCAATGGCAGATCCAAAGAGTTATCGGCCTAGTAACATTCCAGAGCACCCAGGGGTTTATCGCTTTTACAACAAGCAGGACAAAGTTATCTATGTTGGTAAAGCAAAAAATCTTAAGAATCGGTTGAGTAATTACTTTCAAACAAATCTTGCTACAAAAACTAATCGTATGGTGCATGAGGCGGTTCGTGTTGACTGGACTATCGTTAGCACAGAGTTAGAGGCGTTAGCATTAGAGTTTAGTTGGATCAAGCAGTATCAACCGAAGTACAACGTCCAATTTAAAGATGACAAGTCCTATCCATACTTGGCTCTCTCTCTAAATGATGAATTCCCCATGATCTTCATTACGCGCAAAGATAAGCGTGCGGGCTTGAAATACTTTGGTCCATATACAAATGCTTGGGCTCTTCGAAATACCTTCGATGTCCTGCTTAAGGTTTTTCCCGTTAGATCCTGTTCTTCATCCAATTTCACTCGCGCACAACGCAGCAAACGTCAATGCTTGTTGGGGGATATCGGAAAGTGCGCAGCGCCATGTGTGGGTTGGATTTCTCAGGAAGAGCATAAGAAGTTGGCCGGTCGACTTAATGAGTTCATGGATTCAGGCATGGAGAACATTCTTCCTAAACTTCATGAAGAGATGAATGCAGCTGCTGCAAATGAAGAGTTCGAAAGAGCTGCTCGACTGAGAGATCAGATCGAATCATTTGAAAAGGCGCAAAAATCTACTGAAGGAAGTTTCTCAGATGATTTAGATGGAGATTTTATTTCTATTTATCACGACGGATTCCATGCAGCGGGCTCAATTTTTTCCATGCAACGAGGATCGGTAAAGGGCTCAAGGTCATGGATAGTAGATCAAGAGATGGTGCTTGAAGGCCAAGATGAGTTAACTGCTCTTTTGTATTCGATTTATGGAACTGGAGCAATAGTAGTTCCACGTAACATTTACATCAGCTCAGATCCTGCAGATAAAGAACAACTAGAGCAGTGGTTAGGTCAAATTGGTTCTACCAAAGTAGAGATCAAATCTCCACAACGAGGCGAGAAAGTTGAGCTCTTAAGCACTGTCAAAAGAAATGCTCAATACTCCTTGATTCAATACTTAAGCAAACGAGCAACAGATGCAGCTGTAAGCGGTAAGGCTCTGACTGAGATAGAAGAGCACCTTAACTTAGGGAGAACTCCACTTCGAATTGAGTGTTTTGATATCTCAAATATTTCAGGAACTTCAGTGGTGGCATCCATGGTGGTTTTCGAAGATGGAATGATTAAAAAGAGTGAGTATCGACGATTCATTATTGATACAAGCGCGGGCTTTGACGACACACGAGCAATGCATCAAGTTATTACTCGCAGGTTAAAGCGTCTACTTGATGATCGTAAAGAGAATGAGGCAGAGGTGGCAGAGCTCGGTGGAAAGCCCAGCAAGTTTGCCTATCCGCCTCAATTGATCGTTGTCGATGGTGGGCAACCACAAGTCAATGCAGCTCAACGTGCCTTGGATGAGTTAGGAATAACAGATATTGCATTATGCGGACTAGCAAAACGATTAGAGGAGGTATGGATACCTGGATCGAAAGATCCACTTATTCTTCCCCGAAATAGTGAAGGTCTATATCTCCTGCAACGAATTAGAGATGAGGCTCATCGCTTTGCAATCACCTTCCATCGCTCCAGGCGCTCAAAGATAATGTTGGAATCGATTCTGGATGAGATTCCACAATTGGGTTCAGCGCGAAGAGCCTCCTTATTGGAGCGTTTCGGTTCAGTCGCGGCAATTCGAAAAGCATCGGTCGAGGAGATCGCTGCTACACCAGGCATCGGGGGAAAGATTGCATCAGTAATTGAAAGCTATTTGGAGGGAATTTCTACTCAGAAAGTGAACACCGAAACTGGCGAAATCAGCGATAATTAATCCATGAGTTCAAACGAAACCCTGATCCTCACTGGCATGTCTGGTGCTGGTAGATCTACGGTTGCGCACGCTTTGGAAGACTTGGGTTGGTATGTCGTAGACAACCTGCCACCAGCTTTGTTATCTGCGTTAGTTTCAAAGGGGACTGGACCTCAAGGTAAAGAGTTAGCCGTTGTCGTAGATGTACGTGGGGGAGAGTTTTTTGATGAACTCTCACTTGCATTAGCGCAGTTAAAGTCAGAGTCACTTGAATATCGTTTAGTTTTTCTCGACGCTACAGATCAGGCTTTAGTACAACGATTTGAATCAACTAGGCGCCCACATCCACTACAAGGGCAAGATCGTATTGTTGATGGGATTTCTCGGGAACGTGAGAAACTTGAAGAGGTCCGTTCACAATCTGATGTTGCCATCGACACAACCAATTTAAATGTACATCAGTTAGAAAAAAGAGTGGGCGAGATTTTTGGCAAAGGAAAAACTCAAGGTGTGCGCATTAATGTGCTTTCTTTTGGTTATAAATACGGAATACCAGTGGATGCAGACCTAGTATTGGATTGCCGCTTTATTCCCAATCCCCATTGGAATCCAGAGTTACGCCAATTAACAGGTTTAACGCCTCAGGTTAGCTCGGCGGTTTTAGATAGTGATGGTGTTGCCGAATTTGTATCCGACTATGTTCATCTAGTGAACTCAATGTTGACTGTATATATGCGAGAGGGGAAGAAATTTGTAACAATTGCAGTCGGATGTACGGGTGGTAAACACCGAAGTGTTGCGGTTACAGCCGAAATTGCTCGACAGCTCAATGAATTAGGAAGTGAAATTTCGGCGCACCCAACTCATCGAGACGTTGGTCGCGAGTAAGAATTAAGGATATTGAATAAAAAAGAGATTGCGATTGAAGTATCAACCTTAGGTTGAGAGATCTCAGGTCAGAAAATAATTTTAGTTTGAGCCACATTCGCCTTAAGTAACTGGTTGGATTACGCCATGGCAATGACTGCAGCAGTGAAGGATGAGCTTTCGCGCATCGCAATAACTAAGCCTTGTTGCCGAAAAGCCGAAGTCTCCGCACTTCTTCGTTTTGCTGGGGGATTGCACTTGGCAGCCGGCAAGATAGTTATTGAAGTTGAACTAGATACTTCTCAGAGTGCCAGAAGGTTACGTAAAGATATCTCCGACATTTATGGTCATGATTCTGATTTAGCAGTTTTATCATCTGGAGGATTACGTAAAGGTTCTCGCTATGTTGTCCGGGTAATTAATGAGGGAGATGCACTTGCGCGTCAGACAGGACTTGTTGATTCAAACGGTCGCCCAGTAAGAGGTCTTCCGCCACAAGTAGTCTCTGCAGCAATTTGTGATTCTGAGGCAGCATGGCGCGGAGCCTTCATCGCACATGGTTCACTAACCGAACCGGGCCGTTCATCCTCATTAGAAATTACCTGCCCAGGCCCAGAGGCTGCTTTAGCACTTGTTGGAGCAGCACGTCGAATGGGAATTGCGGCTAAGGCGCGTGAAGTACGTGGAGTAGATCGAGTTGTTATCCGAGACGGCGATGCTATTGGCGTTTTACTAACACGACTTGGCGCACATGAAAGTGTGATGGCGTGGGAAGAGCGTCGAATGCGCCGTGAGGTAAGAGCTACGGCAAATCGTCTTGCAAATTTTGATGATGCAAATCTACGTAGATCGGCAAGAGCTGCAGTTGCTGCAGCTGCTCGAGTACAAAGAGCGATGGAGATTTTGGGACCAACAATTCCTGATCACTTAAAAGAGGCCGGGGAGTTGCGCATTAATCACGGACAAGCATCGTTAGAGGAACTGGGCTCATTGGCAACTCCTGCTATGACTAAAGATGCGATCGCTGGGCGCATTCGTCGCTTGTTGGCAATGGCTGACAAGCGCGCTGCTGAGTTAGGAATTCCTGATACTGAGAGTGGATTATCTCCAGATTTACTCAATTGATTGTAAGAGAAGGGGATGCGTAGGTTCTGTCACTGATAAGATTTATTTCACGACCCCAATGTTGTGAAAGATGCACAAACCACCAATAACTGGGTTTCTTCATTTTTTACCCAGAGCCCCACTAGTACGAAGGACTCAATCATGATCAATGTAGGAATCAACGGTTTTGGACGGATCGGGCGTAATTTCTTTCGAGCCAGCCTGACCAATCCAGAAATCAATATTGTTGGAATCAACGACCTAACTCCTAATGAAACCCTTGCCCACCTACTTAAATACGATTCGATCCTAGGACGCCTTGGTCTACCAGTGAATTTTACTGATGACTCGATCACGGTTGATGGCAAAACGATCAAAGTTTTTTCCGAAAGAGATCCAGCAAATCTTCCATGGGCCTCTGTTAAAGCTGACGTGGTAGTTGAATCAACCGGAATATTTACTAAAGCTGCAGATGCGCAAAAGCACATCACCGCAGGTGCAAAAAAAGTCATCATTTCAGCTCCAGCATCCGATGAGGACATCACAATTGTTATGGGTGTTAATCACCTGAAATACGATGGAAGCAAACACCACATTATCTCTAACGCCTCATGTACAACTAACTGCCTTGCTCCTATGGCAAAAGTACTCAATGACAACTGGGGAATTGTTAAGGGCTTAATGACGACAATCCACGCCTATACAAACGATCAACCAATCTTGGATTTTCCTCATAAAGATTTGCGACGTGCGCGTGCGGCTGCAACTAACATGATCCCTACCTCGACAGGGGCTGCAAAAGCGATCTCACTTGTTCTTCCAGAACTCAAAGGAAAACTTGATGGTTATGCAATGCGTGTACCGGTCCCAACAGGATCAGCAACGGATCTAACGGTTGAGTTGGCTAAAGAAGCAACTGCACAGGAAATTAATGCTGCAATGAAGGCAGCGGCAGAGGGAGAGCTCAAGGGTTATCTTTCTTACACTGAAGATCCAATTGTCTCTTCAGATATTGTGACAGATCCTTCATCGTGCGTCTTCGACTCAGATCTAACAAAAGTTATTGGCAATCAAGTCAAAGTTGTCGGTTGGTATGACAATGAGTGGGGTTATTCAAACCGCTTAGTCGATCTAATCGGTTATATTGGCAAAACTCTGTAATGCCAGAGCTTTCAACCATTGATTTAAAAGGCAAGCGGGTTTTTTTGCGCTGCGATCTTAATGTGCCAATAAAAGATGGTGTTATTAAAGATGACGGTCGAATCAAAGCCAGCTTGCCAACTATTCAACTTTTGTTGAATAAAGGTGCATCAGTAGTTATAGCAGCACACCTTGGGCGTCCAAAAAATGGTCCCTCCACGGAGTTTTCCTTGGCACCTGTAGCAAAGCGACTCGGCGAACTGTTGAAACAAGATGTTAAATTCTTGGGCGAGATCACCGGAGATTCTGTTGCCGAAAAGGCTGGCTCATTAAAGACAGGCGAAATACTTCTTCTTGAAAATATTCGATTCTCATCTTTTGAAACTAGTAAGGACGATGTCGAACGTGAAAACTTTGCTAGAGAGTTAGCATCGTATGCAGATTTTTACATCGGAGATGGTTTCGGGGCGGTACATCGAAAACACGCATCCGTCTTTGATCTTCCTGGACTTCTGCCTCACGCGGCTGGTTCTCTAATTAGTGCCGAAGTTAAAGTTCTGAAAACGCTAACCGATTATCCTGAGCGTCCCTATGGGGTCGTACTTGGCGGAGCAAAAATCTCCGACAAATTAGCTGTCATTGAAAATTTGCTAAGCAAGGTGGATGTGCTTGCTATCGGCGGAGGAATGGTTTTCACATTTTTAAAGGCACAGGGGAAAGAGATCGGAACTTCTTTAGTAGAAAATGAGATGCTGGATGTCGTAAAGGAGTTAATCCAGAAGGCAAAAGATAACGGAGTGCAATTACTTTTGCCCACGGACATAGTAGTTGCACCTTCTTTCTCACCCGATGCGGTTCCTACATTGGTATCAGTTGATCAAATCCCTGTAGATCAGATGGGCCTAGATATTGGTCCAAAATCTGCAGAGAATTTTGCATCTGCGATTGTTAAATGTAAAACAGTTTTCTGGAATGGACCTATGGGAGTATTTGAGTTTCCTAACTTTGCGGCAGGAACAAAGGTAATTGCTCAAGCATTGACGCAGGTAAAGGGCATTAGTGTTGTTGGCGGAGGCGATTCAGCTGCTGCTGTTCGTGCTTTGGGCTTTGAAGATTCACAGTTTGGCTACATCTCAACAGGCGGTGGCGCTTCACTCGAGTACTTAGAGGGAAAGAAACTGCCAGGTTTAATTGCATTGGATTTGGCTTAATTGATATTAAACTTCGAAGTAACTAGAGGAGACAAAGATGCGTAAGCCATTGATGGCCGGTAACTGGAAGATGAATTTAAATCATCTAGAGGCGATTGCAGTTGCGCAAAAACTTGTCTACGGCTTAGGTGATAAAGATTATGACGCCGTGGATGTTGCCGTCATTCCCCCATTTACCGATATACGCTCCATTCAAACCTTGGTAGATGGAGATCGTTTACGTCTTCAGTATGGGGCCCAAGATCTATCCCCTGACAGCAGCGGTGCCTTTACTGGTGATATCTCTGGTGCGATGTTAAAAAAGCTTGGTTGCACCTACGTCATTGTCGGTCACTCAGAACGTCGCGCTATTCACAATGAAACCGATTCCTTGATCAATCGTAAGATTAAAGCGGCGCTAGCAAATGAACTAACTCCAATATTTTGTGTAGGAGAAGAGCTCTCTATTCGCGAATCGGGTATGCATGTTTCACATGTTGTTCGTCAGCTCCGGGCCGGTTTAGAGGGTTTCACAAAGCCAGAGTTGAAGAAAATCACAATTGCTTATGAACCGGTATGGGCCATAGGAACTGGCAAAACTGCAACGCCTGAAGATGCTCAAGAAGTTTGCGCTGCAATTCGTGAAGAGATCGAAAACATTGGATCTGCAGATATCGCGAGCAATATGCGTATTCTCTACGGTGGATCTGTGAAATCTTCCAACATCGTTGAAATCATGAAAAAAGAAGATGTCGATGGTGCTTTGATCGGTGGGGCTAGCCTGGATCCTGAGGAATTGGCTAAAATAGCCAAGTTCTACGCGGTAGCCGAGTAAACGTTTAGCCTTTTAGGCGGGTATCCTTACCCTCTACGAACTAGGAGTTTTAGAAAAGTGATACTAGGTCTCTCAATTGCATTAATGATTACAAGTACCCTCATGATTCTTTTAGTGCTTCTGCACAAAGGCAAGGGGAGTGGACTCTCTGACTTGTTTGGTGGAGGGATATCTTCGAACTATGGAGGATCTTCAGTAGTAGAGCGAAACCTTGATCGAGTAACGATCGTTGCCGGTGGCTTGTGGTTCTCTCTTGTCGTAGCTCTCTCGCTCTTGCTTAAGTAGTTCAATTCTTAATTCATAAAATTTTTGCACATCAACGAAGGAGTTCGAAATGGCAAGTGCAATTCGTGGAAGTCGTGTTGGTGCTGGCCCAATGGGCGAAGCAGAGCGCGGAGATTCGATTGCTCGTGCCTATGTCTCTTACTGGTGTGCTAACGGACATGAAGTTCGCCCATCTTTTGCAGTTGAAGAGACAGTTGTAATCCCAGCTGAATGGGATTGTCCAAAATGTGGCTACCCTGCTGGTAGAGATCGCAACAATCCGCCGAGCCCAATCAAAAATGAGCCATACAAGACGCACCTAGCATACGTGAAAGAACGACGTACTGATTCAGAGGGCGAAAGACTTTTAGAAGATGCACTGCGTAGATTACGTGGAGACGACGAGTAAGTAATATTAAAGCGATTTTGCAGAGGCAAGCAAGGCTGCAATTCCTTCTTTTCTTTTCGTAAAGTTAAATCGAAGTAGTGGATACTTTCTTAAGGTTAAAACATTTGCATCACCCAAGGCTTGTGCAGCGATAAGTGTGCCTAAATCAAATTCGGCGCCAGGTATTTTTATCTCAACCTGGTGATTGCCTGTAATCTGTAGAAAAACTCCATTTTGTTGCCCGCCTTTATGAAATTGTCCTGTTGAATGTAAAAAACGTGGGCCCCAACCAAAAGTGACAGGTCTATTAGCTTTTTCTGAAAGTATGGATTGAATTTCGGTAAGAGCCGAATCGTGGGATCTATCAAGGTAGGCCATGACGGCGATATATCCATCAGTTGGAACCGATGCTATTAAAGTGTTAAGTGCATCTTTAACGCTGGAACCTTTTCCATATATCTCAACCGCTGCGTCAACATGATCTGCCGTAAAGACGGGTTTTGTCCCATTCCACTGCGACAGGAGAGCAGAAGCAGCAACCTTTGCCTCAGTTACATTTGGTTGATTAAAGGGATCCACCTTAAGAGCAAAACAAAGTAGGGACGTGACCCACTCCCAAAGAATAAACTGCGCAGATAGATCAGCCTCTACTATTAAATCGGCATTCCCGCTAAAAGCTACCTTCAAACAGTTGCCGTAATGTACATCCTTAAAATTCTTGACAACGATCGGTAATCTTCCACATTGATTTTTTCCAGTCGATTCGGCAATCAGTTGTTCTATCCAATCACTTAACCCGGGCATTCCGCTGCCAGAGTCATTGAATGCAATGTATTGATCGCTTTGGTATGCAAGCAAAAATGCAATATCACATACAAGATGTGGATCTAGAAGAAAAGATTTTTTGGCATCGTTTGCTTCATCTAATAAAACCGAAACATCTATGCCGAGTAATGATGCGGGAACAAGTCCAAAGGCGCTGAGAACACTAAATCGACCACCAACATGAGGATCGGCTTTTACTACAGAGTATCCATGTTCGCGGAGCTGTTCATCTAATGGTGAACCAGGATCGGTTACAAAAACCATGTGTGCCGTGGGTTCTAGGGATTGCTTCCGAAAAGCCTCTTCAAAGATTGATCGATGAGAGATAGTTTCAATGCTCGTGCCTGATTTAGAACTGATAATGACTAAAGTTTTTGCTAAATCATTTTTCAACGCTCTTTGGACATGATCAGGATCTGTGGAGTCCAAAACAAACAATTGCTTTTGATGAGTAGTCGCAATCACTTCAGGGCCTAAAGAGGATCCACCCATTCCGCAAAGTACAAAAGAGGTCTTATCGCGATGTTTTGCCGCAAGAGCATCTAAAGTGGGCAAAAGATCACGCGAATCATTGGGTAGATCTACCCAATTTAGCCTGATCGCTGCCTCTGCCTCCGCCTGTTTTCCCCAGAGTGTGTTGTCTTTCTTAGCCAATCTTGCATGAGCCTCTAATAAGGCTTTGTACTCCGGGGAAGATCGATCGATTTTTGCTACAGCGGTACCACTAACTTTAATCATGCTTGCAGAGCAGCTTCGACATTTTTTTGAAGCTCTTTCCAAGCCTGTGCAAACTTCTTAACTCCATCAACCTCAAGTTCAGTTGTGACATTATCGAGTGAAACATTTACATCTGATAATCCCTTGAGAACTTGTACTGCTTGTTGGTAATTTCCCGTAACAGTGTCACCACGTAGAACCCCGTGATCAATGAACGCATCTAGTGTGGATTGCGGCATTGTGTTCACGGTATCTGGCGCAATTAGCTCCACTACATAGTGCGTATCTGGATATGAAGGATCCTTCACTCCAGTTGAAGCCCACAATGGTCTTTGTTTGTGGGCACCTTTGGATTCGAACGCCCTCCATGATGGTGAATTGAATTTCTCTTCAAATAAGTGATAAGCCAAATGAGCGTTGGCAATAGCTGCCTTGCCCAATAGCGATAACGCTTGAGGTGATCCTATTTCCTTTAGTTGGGCATCAATTGAAGAATCAATTCTGCTGATGAAGAATGATGCGACCGAGTGTATTTTTGATGGATCGCTGCACTCTTGTACACCTTTCATGTAGGCATCAATCACCTGCCCATATCGTTTTATAGAAAAAATCAATGTTACGTTAACGCTAATTCCAGCTGCCAAGAGAGCTGTGATTGCTGGCAACCCTTCGATCGTTGCTGGCACTTTAATCATCACATTGGCTCTGTCGATTATTTTCCAGAGCTTTTGACCAGCATCTATGGTTGCTTGCGTGTCATGTGCAAGGGTTGGGTCTACTTCAATACTCACGCGACCGTCTATGCCCTTACTGCTCTTAAATATTGGGTACAAAAGATCACAAGCCGCGCGAACATCATCTGTCGTCAATTTTTCTATGACCTCATCAACGGTAGATCCCTTCATAAGGTTGATGTCCTTGGAATACTCAGAGCCAGAGCTTATTGCTGAACTAAATATGCTGGGATTTGTTGTGACACCCACAACGGCCGATGTGGCGATTCGTGAGGGTAAAGAATGAGGATCTGAGCCGGTAATTTTTGCTCTCGATAAATCATCGAGCCAGATGGAAGTTGGACAATTCATCAGTTCATCTAAGTTCACTTAGGAATCCCCTTAACTTGGGCGACTACATTGTCCACGGAAAACCCAAACTCTTTGAAGAGTTTTTTTGCATCCGCTGATGCTCCGTAATGTTCTAGTGATATGGCCAATCCTTTATCACCGATGTATTTATGCCATCCCTGCGAAATTCCCACCTCAATACTTACTTTGATGACACCAGGGGAGAGCACACTATCTTTGTAACTTTGATCCTGCTCATCAAACCATTCAAGGCATGGCGCACTTACAACTCTTACTTGCACTCCTTGCGATTCAAGGGCAATCGCAGAATCGATTGCAAGGCTAACTTCAGAACCAGTAGCAATTAGTATCACGGAGGGTTTGTCTGCATCTTTTAATACATATGCACCTTTTGAAACGCCGTCTGCAGAGTTATAAATGGTGCGATCAAGAACCGGCAAATTCTGGCGAGAGAGCAAAATACCTACGGGGCGATTACGTCTGATTATTGTTTTCCATGCCTGTGCAACTTCATTTGCATCTCCAGGACGCACTACGTCTAATCCTGGAATAGCTCGCAATGCGGCAAAATGTTCAATCGGTTGGTGCGTCGGTCCATCTTCACCGACTCCAATTGAATCGTGTGTCCACACAAAAATAGAGCCAATATTCATTAATGCTGCTAATCGCACGGCTGGGCGCATGTAGTCACTAAATACCGCAAAAGTTCCACCAAAACTGCGCGTTAAACCATGAAGTGTTATTCCGTTGAGGATTGCACCCATTGCATGCTCTCTAATTCCGAAGTGAATAATCCGACCATAGGGATTTGCATTGGCAATTGAACTTGTAGTTGGTAGGAAAGATTGCGCGCCTTTAATACTTGTATTGTTTGACCCAGCTAAATCGGCAGATCCACCCCAAAACTCCGGTAGCTGTTCTGCGATTGCATTGATAACTTCACCCGAAGCTGCGCGAGTAGCTAAATCTTTCCCTGGCGCAAAGACCGGAATGTCTCGATCCCAATTACTTGGTAATTCCTTTTTCCTCAAGCGCGCCAACAATGCAGCTTTTTCTGGCTGAGCCGCTTTCCAAGTTTCAAAGGATTTCTCCCATGCAATTCTGTTAGTAGCGCTACGTTCCTTTACCTTTCGGGCATGGGCTAGCACCTCGGCAGGCATTGCAAAATCTTCCTCAGGATTTAAACCTAGAACTTGCTTCGTGGCTTTTATCTCGTCGGCTCCTAGCGCAGAACCATGTGAAGCAGCTGTTCCCTGCGCTTTTGGTGCAGGCCATGCAATTACAGATTTCAATCGAATCAATGTTGGTCGGATCAATTCAGCCTTTGCTGAATTCATAGCCGCATCAAGTGCAACAAGATCGACATCACCATTTGCCTGTGCTGCTACGTCGATGACATGCCAACCATATGCGACGTATCTGGCTGAAACATCTTCAGTAAAAGCATTATGCGTATCACCTTCAATTGAAATTCTGTTGTCATCATAAATAACGTTGAGGGATCCAAGGTTTTGTGTGCCAGCTAATGAAGATGCCTCAGCACTAACACCTTCTTGTAAGTCTCCATCTGAGCAGATAACCCAGATGCGATGGTCAAAAATTGACTGCGATTGCGGTGTATTCGGATCAAGCAAACCTCGTTCAAAGCGCGCTGCCATCGCCATACCTACTGCGGTTGCAACACCTTGACCTAACGGACCAGTCGTCATCTCGACTCCAGCAGTATGACCAAACTCTGGATGTCCAGGAGTAAGAGAACCCCAGGTTCTAAAGCTTTCTAAATCTTTCATCTCAAGCCCATAGCCGCTTAAGTAGAGTTGAATGTACAAAGTCAGTGAAGAGTGGCCACATGAAAGGATAAAACGATCACGGCCAAGCCATTGTGGATCGGAAGGATCGTGAACTAAATGTCGTTGAAAAAGTGAGTATGCAACTGGCGCAAGAGACATTGCAGTGCCTGGATGTCCATTTCCTACCTTCTGAACCGCATCGGCAGCTAGAGCTCTTGCATATGAAACAGCCCGATCATCAAGGTTTGTCCAACCCGCTGGTGTACTCATTTTGCATCCATTCTTATCCTCGACGATAGAAACACTCTCCATGCACTTATCCAAAGAACTGCAGCGCCCAATAGGTGTAGACCAACTATTAACGCAGGTACACCTAAGAAATATTGAACATAGCCGATAATGCCTTGTGCAAGAGCAATTATTGTGAATGTTCGAAGTTTGATTTTGGTTTGAGCTGATGTGCCAACTGCAACAAAGAAAGCGATAGTTACGCCAAAAAGAAAAATAACAAAGTCAGCGTGCAGAATTGCGACAGTTCGAATATCAAATGTAAAACGCTCAGCTTGTGCATCGCCAGCATGAGGACCAGAGCCAGTTACCACCGTGCCAAGAATCATTACTAAAAACACAATCAAGACATGCAAGATAGCAAGTGATCTCGTTAATTTGCTGGTTTCGATATTGATTGAGGGTTCAAATCTACGAATGTGAATTGATGTAGCTCCGGCTATCAGGACCATCGAGAGTAAGAGATGCAAGGCAACAGTGATTGGATGTAAACCTGTAAGGACAGTAATTCCGCCTAGAATTCCTTGACCAAAAATTCCTAAAAACTGTCCAACAGCTAATGAACGAAGGTCTCGTCTTCCACTTTTCAACACAGTTACAATGAGCACCAAGGAGGCTAGAACGAGTGCGAAGGTCAGCATTCGATTTCCAAATTCAATCCAAACATTAAGTACTGGTTCGGCTTGATGGGGAACCGGGGTGTAAGAACCTGGCGTGCATTCTGGCCATGTAGGACAGCCAAGACCCGAGCCTGTTAACCGAACCGCTCCACCTGTTACAACAAGGGCGGCCTGCAGAAAAAGAAGGACGGCACTAGCCGGAATGAGAATCCTCGCAGCCGAAAATCTGGGCCTTGCCACTGCGGAACGGGACATGGGTCAAGCCTATTGACTGCAAGGGTTGGCGCGTTCCAACTGGCAAGAGGTGTCGAATTACGACACAATAGTGTTGTGAAAATGACGGGTTCAATGATTGCCGGTGATGACGTCCGTACACGTGATCTCGTGGCACGATCAATTCTAGAAAATGGTCCCTCAACTGCAGCAATTCTAGGGGAGCGGCTTGCGCTTACGCCTACAGGAATTCGAAGACATCTAGAACTTCTAATCGCTGATGGATTGATTGAGGCACGCGAACCAAGATCTGCGGCAGTTCGCGGAAGAGGCAGACCCTCAAAAGTATTTATCATGTCAGATAAAGGTCGAAGTCAGTTTGAACATTCGTATGATGACTTGGCAGTAGCTGCACTTAAATTTATGTCATCACAATCTGGCGATCAACTAGTTAATCAATTTGCGCAATCACGTGCAGATGACATTGAACGAAAAGCGTTGGAATCAATCGCAAAGAGTTCAAATAAAACCGCAGCCCTAGCTTCGTTCTTAACCGAACAGGGATACGCAGCGAGCGTAGACGATAAGCCGATGGGTCAGGAATTGATTCAGCATCACTGCCCAATTGCACACGTGGCCGCTGAATTTCCACAACTGTGCGAGGCAGAAACATCTGCACTTTCTAGAGTCTTAGGAACCCATGTGCAGCGACTTGCAACTATTGCTCATGGTGATGGTGTTTGTACAACTTTTATTCCAAAATCTTCCACAACTACAAGCAGATCGAAAACATCAAGAAACGGGGAACGCGCATGACTACAGCACATCCAGAGCTAGAGGGTCTTGGCAACTATGAATATGGTTGGTCAGACAAAAGCGAAATTGGAGAAAATGCAAAGCGTGGAATCAATGAAGATGTTGTACGAGATATCTCTGCAAAGAAATCAGAGCCAGCCTGGATGCTGGAGCTTCGCCTTAAGGGGCTTTCACTTTTTGAAAAGAAGCCAATGCCTAACTGGGGTTCGGATCTATCTGGAATATTTTTCGACACAATTAAGTATTTTGTTCGCTCTACTGAAAAGCAGGCAACTACTTGGGATGACCTGCCAGATGAGATCAAGAATACTTATGATCGTTTAGGTATCCCAGAGGCAGAAAAACAACGTTTGGTTTCAGGTGTTGCAGCTCAGTACGAATCTGAAGTTGTTTATCACTCGATTCGTGAAGATTTAGCGGCACAGGGAGTGATTTTCCTAGACACAGATACAGCTTTGAAAGAGCACCCCGAGCTTTTCAAAGAGTATTTTGGAACAGTTATTCCAGTTGGAGATAATAAATTTGCGGCCCTCAACACATCCGTTTGGTCTGGCGGCTCATTTATCTACGTACCAAAGGGCGTTCACGTAGATATTCCTTTGCAGGCATATTTCAGAATTAACACTGAGAACATGGGTCAGTTCGAAAGAACTTTGATCATTGCGGATGAGGATTCTTACATTCATTATGTAGAGGGATGTACGGCTCCAATCTATAAGTCAGATTCACTTCACTCTGCAGTCGTTGAGATTATTGTTAAAAAAGGTGCCCGAGTTCGCTATACAACTATCCAAAACTGGTCAAACAATGTTTATAACTTGGTGACAAAGCGCGCCACATGTGCAGAAGGTGCAACCATGGAGTGGGTAGATGGAAACATCGGTTCAAAAGTAACCATGAAGTACCCAGCAATTTTCTTGATGGGACCCCATGCAAAGGGTGAAACTCTTTCACTTGCATTTGCTGGTGAAGGTCAGCACCAAGATTCAGGCGCGAAGATGGTTCATGCTGCCCCTTACACGTCATCATCGGTTATCTCTAAATCAGTAGCTCGCGGTGGCGGTCGAACTTCATACAGAGGTCTTGTACAAGTACAAGAAGGCGCGCATCATTCAAAGAGCACCGTGAAATGCGATGCATTGTTAGTAGACACAATTTCACGTTCTGATACATACCCTTATGTTGATATCCGCGAGGATGATGTATCTATGGGTCATGAAGCAACTGTTTCAAAAGTTAGTGACGATCAACTCTTTTACCTGATGTCACGAGGACTAAACGAGGATGAAGCAATGGCCATGATTGTTCGTGGATTTATCGAACCGATTGCTCGTGAACTTCCTATGGAGTACGCACTTGAACTAAATAGATTAATTGAACTACAGATGGAAGGTGCCGTAGGTTAATGTCAGTTTTAACAACAAACTATCTCACCCCATCTGGTAGAGAAGAGGCGTGGAGATTTACTCCACTCAAACGCCTTCACGGATTACATGATGGTGTTGCAGTCATTTCAGATCGAGTATCTCTTTCCGTAAAGAATGGATTACCTAGCGGTGTTTCCTTCACTCGTGAAGATTTAAATCCTCTAGCCCAAAGCGATGATGTGATTATCGAGCGAATTAGAGGTGCTTCAAAGAGCGTTTCTCACTTATCTATTGCAGCTAATTCAGAGATCGCCGAGCCAATTTTTCTATCAAGATCTAAAGGGGCCGTAGATACTGCTGAGTTTTCGCGAGTAAGAATATCCCTGGGATCAAATGCCAGAGCTATAGTTATTGTGGAAAACACAACAGATACTGTCTTGGCTGAAGATCTGGAAATATCTTTAGCACCAGGATCTGATTTGAAGTTTGTAACTCTTCAAGAGTTTGAAGCCGAATCTGTTTACGCTGCAAGACATCACGCGGTAATCGACAAAGATGCAACATTTAAGTCAGTTACGGTTACCGTCGGAGGAGATGTTGTACGGATACTTCCAACAGTTGAATTCATTGCTCCTGGAGCATCAGCTAATCTCTTAGGTGTTTACTTTGCAACGGCCGGGCAATTCTTTGAGCATCGTATTCATGTTGATCATGCTGTGCCACATGCAAAATCAAACGTTAACTACAAGGGCGCACTTGCCGGACAAGATGCGCACACAGTGTGGATCGGGGATGTGCTCATACGTGCTGCTGCAGAAGGCACTGATACTTACGAACTGAATAGAAATTTACTTCTTAGTGATGGTGCTAGGGCGGATTCAGTTCCAAACTTAGAGATCGAAACTGGGGAGATTATTGGAGCCGGTCACGCCAGTACAACAGGTCGCTTTGATGATGAGCAACTTTTCTACTTAATGTCTCGAGGAATTTCGGTAAACGATGCTAGACGCTTAGTTGTTCGTGGATTTTTCAATGAGATAGTTCTAGAGATCGGGGATCAAGTAGTCCAGGATCGAATTATGGATCGAATTGATTCTGAGTTAGAAAAGGCGGCAAGTAATGTCTGATTTGCAGCTTGACCAGATTCTTGAGGGTAAGCCAGTACTTCTAGAAAAAAGCGGTAAAGCAATCTGCGTTGCACGAGTTGGTCAGGAAGTTTTCGCGATTGCAGATACATGTTCGCATTCAGAGGCTTCACTTTCTGAAGGCGAAACGGATGGTTTTAAGATTGAATGTTGGCTTCATGGAGCAGAGTTTGATCTGCGAACCGGCGAAGCATTGACATTGCCTGCAAACATTGCGTTGAAAACATATTCGGTAAAAATAGACGGAAACTCCGTCACGGTTGAGATTTAATCACTAGAGAGAAGAGAAGAAGATGAGCACACTAGAAATCCGCGGGCTTGAGGTTACAGTCGATACTGATAATGGAGTTGTTGAAATTCTCAAAGGAGTTGACCTAACAATCAAGTCAGGAGAGACCCACGCAATTATGGGTCCAAATGGATCAGGAAAATCAACTCTTGCTTATTCAATTGCGGGTCATCCAAAGTACACAATTACTCGTGGAACAGTGACTTTAGATGGTGCAGATATTCTTGAAATGAGTGTTGATGAAAGAGCAAAGGCTGGTCTGTTTTTGGCGATGCAGTATCCAGTTGAAGTTCCTGGCGTGTCAGTATCAAACTTCCTTCGCACTGCCGCAACAGCTCTTCGCGGAGAAGCTCCAAAGCTTCGTACGTGGGTAACAGAAGTAAAATCTGCAATGGAAGCTTTGAATATGGATCCGGCATTTGCAACGAGAAATGTTAATGAAGGTTTCTCGGGTGGAGAGAAAAAGCGCCATGAAATTATGCAGCTCGAACTTCTAAAGCCAAAGATGGCAATTTTAGATGAAACCGACTCAGGCTTAGATGTGGATGCCTTGCGCATTGTTTCAGAGGGCGTAAATCGGGCAAAAGAGGCCAATAACTTAGGTGTTATTTTGATTACTCACTACACACGAATCCTTCGCTATATAAAGCCTGACTTTGTTCATGTCTTTGCAAATGGTCGCATTGTTGAACAAGGCGGACCAGAACTTGCGGAGAAACTTGAAGCGAACGGTTATGCCGATTACGTTAGTAAGTAAGTAGTTTCATGAGTTTAGATGTCGCAACTATTCGCAAAGATTTCCCGATCTTTAACCGAACGGTTCGCGATGGAAAAAAACTCATATATCTGGATAGTGGAGCGACCAGTCAAAAACCAAATTCGGTAATTGAAGCCGAAGGCGATTTTTATAGGTTTCATAATGCTGCGGTGCATCGCGGAGCTCATCAGTTGGCAGAGGAGGCTACAGATGCATATGAAAGCGCTCGTTCAAAGGTTGCTTCGTTTTTAGGAGCAAAAGCGGAAGAGATAGTTTTCACTAAGGGCGCAACTGAGTCTTTGAATTTGATCGCATATGCAATGGGAAATGCACCTTCTGGTTCCCGTTTTGCGATAACGCCTAAGGATCGAATTGTAGTTACGGAGATGGAACACCACGCAAATCTGATCCCTTGGCAGCAGTTAGCGGCGCGCACGGGTGCACAACTGTCTTGGTTTGATGTTCTTCCTAATGGCCGGTTAGACCTTAGCTCCATTCATACGGTGATTACAGAAAATACAAAGGTTGTCGCTTTAACGCACCAATCAAATGTTTTAGGAACAATTAATCCGTTGGATGCAATTGTGGCTCGCGCACATGAAGTTGGCGCAGTTGTTGTACTTGATGCATGTCAATCTGTTCCTCACATGCCAATAGATGTAAAAACGCTCGGAGTAGATTTTCTTGTTTTCTCCGGACACAAAGCAATCGGCCCAACTGGGGTAGGAGTCCTTTGGAGTTCTGTCCTAGAAGATCTACCGCCATTTCTTTTTGGCGGATCAATGATTGAAAACGTAACTATGGAATCTGCCACTTGGGCACCAGCGCCTAAACGATTTGAAGCAGGCGTTCCGAATATGGCACAGGCAGTTGGCTTAGGAGCTGCAATAGATTATTTGAATACAATCGGAATGGAAAAAATTCATCAACACGAATTGCAATTGACGAAGTATTTTTTAGAACAGTTACAAAAAGTCCCAACTTTAAAGATAATCGGACCCACCGATCTTGATCTTCGTGGTTCCTGTATTTCATTTACTGTGGGCCAGATCCATCCTCATGATCTTGGTCAATATCTAGACAGTCAGGGGTTAGCTGTCCGTACTGGTCATCACTGTGCTTGGCCTTTGACTCGAAAATTAGGTGTACCGGCAACTACCAGAGCGTCGCTATATCTCTACAACCAAGAAGAAGAGTGCGATCTACTTGTGAATGCAATTGTTAACGCACAGAAGTACTTTGCATAATGGAGTTAGATAGCCTCTACCAAGAAGTAATCTTGGATCACTATAAACATCCACTTAATAAAGGGCTTTCAGAAAAATATGGAGTTCAGGTTCACCATATAAATCCAAGTTGTGGGGATGAAATAACTCTCAATCTCTCTATAGAAGCAGGGATCGTCAAATCAATCACTTGGGATGGGGTCGGTTGCTCGATTTCGCAGGCAAGTGTCTCAATCGTCAGTGATCTGCTAATCAATAAAACACTGGAGCAAGCAGGTTCCATCACAGATGTTTTCGTTGAACTGATGCATAGTAAAGGAATGAAAGAGGGAGATCCTACGATCCTTGAGGATGCAGTAGCGCTGGCCGGTGTCTCAAAGTTTCCCGCTCGAATCAAATGTGCTTTGCTGGGGTGGATGGCCTTTAAGGATGCAGCGGTTAGAATTAAACAGTTAAAAGAGTCAGAAAATAGAGGGAGCAACTAATGACAACTTCAATCGAGGATGTAACTGAGGCGATGAAGGACGTAGTTGATCCAGAACTTGGAATCAATGTTGTCGACCTAGGTCTTATTTACGATGTCATGGTAGATGAAGCTAACATCGCGATACTTAACATGACGTTAACCTCAGCAGCTTGCCCTTTACAAGATGTTATTGAAGATCAAACAAGGGCTGCATTGGCAGGAATGACTAATGATGTAAAAATCAACTGGGTATGGATGCCACCTTGGGGGCCAGACAAGATTAGTGATGATGGGAGAGATCAGCTTCGTGCTCTAGGTTTCACGGTTTAAAAATGTCTATGCATGGTGCATGGCTGAACTACCGTTCAATGACGGCAGACCCATCACTTAAAGAGCAGAAGTTAAAGCCAGGAACAGTCAAGCGGATATTCTCCTTTGCAAAGCCCTACCAAGTAAGCATCTATATTTATTTGGCCACAGTTGTTGTAGATGCAGCATTGATTGTTGCAACTCCACTTTTATTAAAAAAACTGATCGATGATGGTGTTATTCCAAAGGATTCATCGGTAGTTACTCAATTAGCATTTTTTGTAACTCTTATTGCAATTGCAGACGCTGCCTTTAATATGTTGGGAAGATATTTTTCCTCAAGAATAGGTGAAGGCCTTATTTATGATTTGAGATCTTTGGTTTTTGCCCATGTCCAGAAGCAGTCGATCGCATTCTTTACCCGCACTCAGACGGGTGCGCTTATATCTAGGATTAATTCTGACGTTATCGGAGCGCAACAAGCATTTACTGCAACCCTTTCTGGTTTAGTAAGCAATGTTGTCAGCCTCTTACTAGTTGGAATCACAATGTTCATCTTGTCATGGCAAATAACTGTTTTCTCTTTGCTCATGCTGCCTTTGTTTCTGATTCCAACCAAATGGGTAGGTCGTCGATTGCAATCACTTACCCGTGAATCTTTTACCCTTAATTCAGAGATGTCCAGCACTATGACAGAACGTTTTAACGTTTCAGGTGCCATGTTGGTTTCACTCTATGGACAGCCAATGCGTGAGGAAGCTGGTTTTCGATTACGCGCGCGTCGAGTGGCAGATATCGGTATCAGAACCGCCATGCTTAATCGACTTTTCTTTATTGCCCTAACAAGTGTGGCCGCAATTGCAACGGCAATTGCGTATGGAATTGGTGGCCATCTTGCAATCAATGGTGGACTAACAGTTGGAACGCTGCTCGCAATCACTGCCTTGCTAGCGCGCCTTTATGGTCCATTGACAGCGTTATCGAATGTGAGAATAGATGTCATGACATCACTTGTTTCTTTTGAACGAGTTTTTGAAGTCCTGGATCTCGAACCTATGGTTAAGGACAGAAACGGTGCAATCACCCTCAATACTTCACGGGGAAAAATCGAATTTAAAAATGTTGGATTTTCATATCCGAACGCGGATGAGATTTCTTTGGCTTCACTTGAATCAGTGGCAAAGGCTGAAACAGTTGCATCTGGGAATGTTCTAAAGGGATTATCTTTCATTGTTGAACCCGGTACAACAACTGCATTAGTTGGGCCATCGGGTGCAGGTAAGACGACAATTAGTGCACTTATTCCACGGCTCTACGATGTAACTGATGGAGCTATCACAATCGATGGAAATGACATTCGTGATCTGACCTTGGAATCACTTCGAAATTCAATTGGTGTTGTTATGCAAGATGCACATCTATTTCACGAGAGTATCGCCGAAAACTTGCGGTATGCAAAACAAGATGCCACGCAGGATCAGATGCAAAGTGCATGTGAGGCGGCGCAAATTTGGGATCTTGTAAAATCACTCCCAAATGGGTTTGAAACCATGGTGGGTGAACGCGGACATCGCCTCTCTGGCGGTGAAAAACAGCGATTAGCCATCGCGCGATTGCTCTTAAAATCTCCATCGATTGTTATTCTCGATGAAGCAACTGCTCATCTAGATTCAGAAAATGAGCAGCTGGTACATGCCGCACTTTCTAATGCACTTAAGGGAAGAACCAGCATTGTCATAGCCCACCGGTTAAGTACAGTACGTGAGGCTGACCAAATACTTGTTCTGGACAAGGGTGTGATTGTCGAACAGGGTAAACACGATGAACTTATTGCACGCGGCGGATTATATTCAGAGCTTTATAACAGACAAGATCTAACGGGAGCGACGAATTAAAATTCTTCCATAAATGATTAACCCGCCAAAAAATAACCACTGCAGCGCATAAGCCATATGAGGACCATCGCTTAACTCAGGCAACTGCGCTGGGACTGCAGGAGTTAATTGCGGGAGAGATCCACTTATTAAGTCGATGTAATATTTCTCAGTTTCTAGTTGCGATTGTGCATTTAATTTACTGACAATTCCTTCTCCGCTAGAACTGATTGCAAAGAATGCACCTCGCGGTAAGGATGAATCCAGACGCACTCGACCTTCAATTTCTACTTGTCCTAGAGGAAGTGAAGGGATCGTAGGTTTTGTGAGTGCAGTTTCACCAGCTTGAACCCATCCACGGTCAACCCAGAATTTCTCGCCCGTAACAACCCGAAATAAAGTTAAAACTTCAAATCCATATTTACCTTCAAAGTATCGATTTCTTAGGAGTATCTGTTGATCTTCATCAAACTCGCCACCGGCACGAACAATTCGCCACTCATAGGATTGGGCGGTTTCCGAAAGATTTGTGACCTGATCAAGTTCTATAGATTGCTGCGTAATACGTTCTTTAATAACCGTATTTCTCTCATGTCGGTCAACGCCACGTTGATACTGCCATTGCGCAGCCCATAGACAAAGCACAAAAAGCAGAATGGCTATAAGCGACTTGAAAATTGGCCATGATTCTTTTTGGTTAGAATCTGTGTCTTGCTTCAGCGACATTATTCAATTGCCAGTGGTTTATCTTTTAAAATATCTTCACGAGTGGAGATCGTTTCACGTCCAGCATTGGCTATGACCACTGCGAAATAGGGCAAAGTCACGGCTCCTAAAAGTGCAAACCATCGATATGGGCTCGGCAAAATTACCGTCAGTAAAAAACAAGCGGTTCTTATCATCATTGAAATGAAATAACGTTTTTGTCGACCGGCTTGGTCTCTCGTCAGAGCAGAAGGCGCTGTCGTGATTTCAAAAACCTTCTTCTCTTTACCCATTTCTCAAGGGTAGTACTCGCTGCTTCAGATTTCCTGCTGGGTAAGAAGGATGGGAAGGCTCAATTCGTGCGGAGATTTCCTCTTTTGAGGCGGAATGGGTAATCTTGGGCCCAGACCAGTGGAGTAACAACCACTGCAAGAGGAGTTACCGCTCCCACCTTCATCGCCACTAGTGCGGGCTGGTTTGTCGGATTAGAGATT
>CAMCYA010000003.1 GCA_945883675.1 Bifidobacterium breve | reverse complement strand
TTTGAACCTTCGAAGGCAGAGCCGGGGGATTTACAGTCCCCTCCCATTGGCCGCTCGGGCAACCCGCCAAGGTCGAACAAGTACTGCGGCAATTATGGATTGTGCGAAGGGAAAGGATACCTTACGCACGTAGGCATCAAAACCCAGTTATATGGGTCAGCCTTTTTGAGTCAAGGAGCCCATAAAAATGGCAGCAGATAGCAGTTTCGACGTTACATCAAAGATCGATCGCATGGAGTTAGACAATGCGATAAATCAAGCAATTCGAGAAATTGATACACGTTTTGATTTTAAAAATACGGGATCAAAAATTGAACTTGAAGGTGAAAAGATTTTGATTGAGGCTGGCACCGAAGAGCGTGCAAAGGCAGCACTTGATGTTGTTAAGGACAAGATGATTAAGCGTGGTGTATCACTTAAACATTTAGATGCTGGTGAACCACAGTTATCAGGCAAGATTTACAAAATTGTAGCTCCACTTAAAGAGGGTATCTCGACTGAAAATGCAAAGAAGATTGCAAAGAAGGTTCGCGATGATGGCCCAAAGTCTGTGAAGACTCAAATACAAGGCGACGAGCTGCGCGTAACTTCAAAAAGTCGTGATGATTTACAAGAGACTATGGCCATGATTAAAGATGGTGGCTGGGATTTCGCTGTTCAATTCACGAACTTTAGATAATTGAATAAAAACAAGCTCGGTCTTTTATTTGGCATCAGCGCCTATTCACTCTGGGGACTTTTCCCTTTGTACTGGCCGTTGCTTGAACCAGCCAGTGCTTTAGAGATTGTTTCTCACCGTGCTGTTTGGACTCTAGTTTTTTGTATCATCGTTATATTTGCAACAAAGACACTCAAAGAAACATTAGTTACTTTTAGACGCCCCAAGGTTGTAGCAAAGCTCTTTGTAACTTCAATATTGATTTCAATTAACTGGTTGGTTTATATCTGGGCAGCTAACAATGGGCATGTGGTCGAAGCTTCTTTGGGTTATTATATTAATCCGCTCATAACAATTGGTTTCGGTGTTATCTTACTCAAAGAGAAACTACGAGCCCTACAATGGTTTTCTGTTTCAGTTGCCACAGTTGGCGTCTCGGTCCTAACGATCGCTTATGGTCGACTTCCCTGGATAGCAATTGCTTTAGCGCTGTCTTGGGGTAGTTACGGATTAATGAAGAAACAGCTTGGACTAGGCGCGCTTGAGGGCATAGCTATTGAGACCTTCATCTCTGCATTCTTCTATCTTGCTTACCTAGTATTTCTTGGAAACCAAGGAACTGGGCAGTTTGGAAATAGTTGGGGGCAGACCTTGTTATTAATGAGTGCAGGGGCTGCAACTGCCATTCCACTGCTTCTATTTAATGGCGCAGCTAACCGCCTGCCCTTTACAACAATTGGCCTTCTTCAATACATCACACCAACATTGCAGTTCTCTTGTGGGGTGTGGATCTACCACGAAGAAATGCCGCTATCTCGTTGGATCGGCTTTTTTATTATCTGGGTGGCACTAATCGCACTAGCTGCAGATTTAATTAGATCAAACAGATCGGTCAATGACGGCGTCGCATAAGGACATCAAGGCCCCTGTTGCATCATTAACCGGTAGTGGCCCAAGTGCTAAACGTGCTTGCTTAGCTATCTGGTGTAACTGCTCACGAGATTCATCGAGTGCTTTATGGTTTCGAAGTTGGATCAAAACCTGTTGAACAGTTGTTTCATCTTCTATCGGACCAGCCAAAAGCTCTTTGAGTTCTGAATCAGCTGAATCAGTCGATTGCATAACATTAAGAGTTACTAAGGTCGGAACGCCTTCTCGCAGATCTGTCCCTGGTGTTTTTCCTGATTGATTTGATTCACTTGCAATATCGATAACATCATCTGCTAATTGAAAAGCAACACCGATCTTTTCACCAAATACCGTAACAGTCTCAGTGATGTCAGCAGGGGCGCCAGAGATCATTGCGCCATAGCGCGCAGAGGCAGAAATAAGCGATCCAGTTTTATCTGCAACAACTTTTAAATAATGCTCAAGTGGATCTTGTCCTGGATTTGGCCCTTGCGTCTCCATAATTTGACCAATAACAAGTCGTTCGAATGTGCGTGCCTGTAAACGCACCGCTGCTGGTCCAAGATCTGCTAAAAGATCAGATGACTTAGCAAAGAGAAAGTCTCCGGTTAAAATTGCAATTGTATTTCCCCAACGCATATTGGCGCTTTCAACTCCGCGACGCAGTGGTGCCTCATCCATTACGTCATCGTGATAAAGAGTTGCTAAATGTGTAATTTCACAAGCAACAGCGGCCGCAATAACCGCCTGTCCGTTTGGATCGCCATACTGAGAAGTTAGAAGTGTTAGCAGCGGACGTAGTCTTTTTCCACCTGCAGAAACTAAATGGTGTGCTGTTTCATCTACAAATGGATATTCACTCCGAGTATGGCTTCGAAGCAAAGACTCAACTTCTGCCATTCGAGAAACTAAATGTTGCTCAAGTTCTGGTGAAACATTTGGAATCCCGAAAGTTGACATTAGCGTATGAAGATAGCTAGATCAGAGATGAAATCAAGCAAAGGTGTTGGATAGACACCAAGAATTAATGTGATTGCAGCTGATGCCACGATCGCAGTTCGAGTAAGAATAGATGGAATCTCAACGCTCGTACCATCTTCGGTTGCCTCACTAAAAAACATTAAAACAATGACTCGAATGTAGAAAAACGCGGCCAGAGCACTTGAAAGTATGGCTACAAGAACTAGACCGGTGGCTCCACTTTCATATGCGGCTGAAAAAATTGAAAACTTTCCGATAAATCCACTTGTCAGTGGAATACCTGCAAATGCAAGAAGGAAGAATGCGAAAGTCGATGCAGCAAATGGTGATCGCTTTCCAAGTCCTTTCCAGCGATTTAGATCAGTAACTTCACCGGATGAATCACGGACAAGAGTCACAACTGCAAACGCACCTACAGTTGCAACTCCATAAGCAAACAAGTAGAAAATCGTTGAATCTAGACCAGATTTATTTAAAGCGATAACACCCAAAAGTAAGAAACCAGCATGAGCAATAGAAGAGTATGCGAGCATTCTTTTAACATCGCGCTGCGTAACAGCTACGAGAGATCCTAATAACATTGTGATTACTGCAATGCCAGTAAGCATTGGCGACCATGACCACTGGGCATTTGCAAAGACTGTGTAGTAGATACGCAGCATCGCACCAAAAGCTGCAACTTTTGTTGCTGCCGCCATGAACGCTGTTACGGGTGTGGGAGCGCCTTGATACACATCTGGTGCCCAAGAGTGAAATGGAACAGCTCCAACTTTAAATAGCAAGCCAATGGATAAAAATGCGATACCAATTAGTAGTAGGACGTCGTTTCCACTTCCACCAACTACAGATTTCTGGATTCCGGCAAAATCGACTGATCCGGAGTACCCATATAGATATGCAACTCCGAATAAAAAGAATGCTGATGAAAATGAACCTAAAAGAAAATACTTTAACGCTGATTCCTGTGATGCTAAACGGCGACGGCGTGAAAGACCAGCCATCAAATAAAGTGGAAGAGAAAGCATTTCTAAGGCAACAAATAAAGTTATCAAGTCGCCGGCCACTGGGAACATCAGCATGCCAGCAACTGCAAACAATGTCAGTGGATAAACCTCAGTAACTTGAGCTCCCATAGCAATTGCTTTGCGCTCTTCTTCTGATCCAGGAAGAGCAGCAGGCAGCGCCGTAAAATGTTCTGTATCTGCGATTAATAAAATTGCGATTATTGAAATGATTAGGATGGTGCCCTGCAAAAGAACTGCTGGACCATCAATAATGATAGATCCCATCGCTGGCGTTAGTGATTGCTCGCCGCGAATATTCCATACTTGGAATAGCGCAAGGAATAAAACGCCAAGTGCAAGAGTTAATTGAACTGTTGGTCGTTTGGCCCTGGAAACAAAAGCTTCAACTACGACGCCAAGCAACGCTCCACCGAGCAAGATGAGCATCGGTGAAAGTAAAGTGTATGAAAGTACTGGCGATGTAAATGTCATTACTTATCCTCAATACTTGGTGCAGGGTCGGTAAAACCTAATTGGGCGATGATATTTGTGGTTGCTGGATTAATTATTTTAAGCAACGGTGAAGGATAAAACCCCAAGAAAACGATAATTGCAGCTACTGGTGCAATAGCAATCTTTTCTCGAAGATTTAAATCTTTCAAATTTTCATTGCCGGGCGTTGTAGGTCCATGCAATGCTTTTTGTACTGGAATCAAGATGTATAGCGCAGCAAGAACAATTCCGAATGTCGCAATAATTGCGTGAACTGGATACCTGGTGAAAGTACCAACCAGCACTAAAAATTCGCTTACAAAGCTTGAAAGTCCGGGAAGAGCTAATGATGAAAGACCAGCGAAGAAGAAGCTCCACGCCAACACTGGTGTAACTCGTTGTAAACCACCGAAGTCAGAGATTGTTGAAGATCCGCGGCGTGAAATCATCCATCCTGCAACTAGGAACAATGCTGCCGTTGAGAAAGCGTGGTTGAACATATAAAGAACTGCGCCTGAGTGACCTTGCGTGGTCATCGCAAAAATTCCGAGTGTGATAAAACCAAAGTGAGAAATGGAGGTATAGGCGATCAGGCGCTTGATATCTTTTTGCCCAATTGCAAGGAAGGCCCCGTAAAGAATTGATATAACTGCAAGGATCAGGATCAAAGGTGTAAATGTTTTACTGGCTTCAGGAAAAAGTGTTAAGCAGTAGCGGATCATTCCGAAAGTTCCAACTTTATCGAGCACGCCAAGTAGTAGAACTGATGTGCCAGGGGAAGCAGACGCTGCTGCATCTGGTAACCATGTATGGAATGGCCAGACTGGAGCTTTTATCGCAAAGGCAATAAAGAATCCAAGGAACAAAAGATTTTGAGTAGTAGAACTCATCTGCAACTGTGAAAGTTCGTTGATATCAAATGTATGGCCGAATTGATCACCCGACATAACGAATAGAGCAATTATTGAAGCAAGCATCAACAATCCTCCGACAAGGCTGTATATCAAAAACTTAACTGCAGCCGCTGCTCGTTCGCCTGTTCCAAATCCTCCGATTAAGAAGTAAACAGGAATCAACATCGCTTCAAAAATTACGTAAAACAAGAAAAGATCTGTGGCAGCAAAAACGCCGATCATCATGGTCTCAAGGACAAGAATCAGAATATAGAAAGTCTTTACGCTCCAACGCCCACCGTGTGCTTCATTCCAACCAGCTAGAACCACAATAGGTGCCAAAATTGTTGACATTAATATGAGAACTAATGCAATGGCATCAAGTCCGACAGCAAAATTAATTCCAAAGCTTGGTATCCATGCGTATTTTTCAACAAATTGAAGTCCAACATTCTCGCGTTCGAAATTCAATGTCATCGCAACTGTTACTAGCAATACGGCAATTGTTGTTACTAATGCAGCCTGCTTTGCAGCTTTTTCATTAGCCTTTGGTAGAACTGATACAACGGCCGCGCCAACTAATGGCAAGAACATCAATAAAGTTAACCACTTCATTAGGAAACCACCACCCAAATTGCAGCAATCAAGGTAAGTGCGCCGACCAAAATTAGGGCCGCATAACTTCTAACAAATCCATTTTGTAATCCGCGTAGACCAGAGCCTGAACCAATGGCCATTCTTGCCACCCCACGAACAGAGCCATCGACAACTACATCTTCTGTGGTCACTAGCGCCTTAGTCAGCAACTGTCCTGGACGCATAAAGAACTTCTCATTGAATTGATCCTGCATTAAGTCTTTGCGAACAAACTTTGTTAACCATGAAACATTCTCTGGGGCAACAGTTTCAATATTTTCACGCATGTACTTATAAACAGCGATCGATACACCGATGGCAACCATTGTTAGAGCCAAAGCAGAAACTACAATTGGCTTAAGCAGTTCTTCGTGTTCCCCGTGATCTTCAAACAATGGACTCAGCCACTTATACAAAGCTTTGTCGTGATACAGCAAATACCCAGAAGTTACAGAACCAACTGCCAAGACTGCCATTGGAAACCACATTAACCACGGTGATTCATGTGGTTCAACACCTTCGTCCCAGCGTTTTGTTCCAGCAAAAGTCAGAATCATTACTCGAGTCATATAAAAGGCAGTTATTGCTGCGCCGATCAATGTGAGTGAACCTAGAAAAATAGCTTGCATCCCGCCAGAGTTAAATGCGGACTCAATGATCATATCTTTGGAGTAAAAGCCTGCAAATGGTGGAACACCCAAGATTGCTAGATAACCAATTCCAAAAGTAATAAATGTAATTGGCATGAAATGTCTAAGCGCTCCATATTTGCGCATATTTACTTCATCGTTCATCCCATGCATAACTGAACCCGCACCAAGGAACATTCCAGCTTTAAAGAATCCATGTGTTATCAAATGCATAATCGCAAATGCATATCCGATTGGACCTAAACCAGTTGCCAAAATCATGTAGCCAATTTGTGACATCGTCGATGCAGCAAGTGCCTTCTTTATGTCATCTTTTGCCGTACCAATTAGTGCACCAAAGATCAGAGTTATCGCGCCAACAATTACAACGAGTAACTGCGCAGTTGGGGCTGCATCAAAAACAAAGTTAGAACGTGTAATCAGGTAGACACCTGCAGTAACCATTGTTGCAGCGTGAATTAAAGCCGAGACAGGTGTTGGTCCAGCCATCGCATCACCAAGCCAGGCTTGCAATGGAAACTGTGCTGACTTTCCGGCCGCAGCAACTAGCAACATGATTCCCATGGCCGTTAATGCAGCTTCAGAAGTGTTGTCGACTTGCTCTGCAACTCCGGCAAATGAAACTGTGCCCATCGTGGCAAATGCGATCATGATCGCAAGTGAAAGACCCATGTCTCCTACACGGTTCATAACGAAGGCTTTTTTAGATGCAGTTGCGTATGCAGGTTTTTGATTCCAGAAACCAATCAATAGGTAAGAGGCAAGACCAACGCCTTCCCACCCAACGTAAAGGCTTAGGTAGCTATCCCCCAAAACCAATAACAACATGGCTGCGATAAATAAATTTAGGTATGCAAAGAATCTGCGTCGATCGCGATCTTCTGACATATATGCAATTGAATATATGTGAATAAGCGTGCCCACCCCAGTAATGAGGAGAACAAAGCAAATTGATAATTGATCAAGGAGCAATCCGGCGTCTACATTAAAACTTCCAACAGAGATCCACTCAAAAAGCTTTTGAGAGGTTGGACGCATTTCGACGGGGCGATTAACCATCTGGAATAAGTGATAGACACCGACTGCAAAAGATGAAGCAGACAAAGCGGTAGCTAAAAGATGTCCCCACTTATCGGTGCGACGACCACCCAGTAGAAGAATTGCTGCACCTGCAAACGGAAGTCCAATTAGATAGACCAAGCTAGTTGAAATCGACATAACTATCGCTTCAACAAACTTGCATCATCTACAGATGCTGAGCGGCGGGATCGATAAATTGCAACAATAATTGCAAGTCCAACTACAACTTCACAGGCAGCAACAACCATTGTAAAGAAGGCCATCACCTGACCATCTAGATTTCCATTAATTCTTGAAAACGTTACGAAAGATAAATTAGCTGCATTAAGCATTAGTTCGATACACATAAATACAACGATTGCATTGCGTCGGACAACAACACCTACTGCACCTATCGTAAATAAAAGAGCAGAGATATAAAGGTAGTTGGATGCATCCATTACTTCTCCTCCTCAACCTGTGTTGAAATTTTCTTTAGATCAAATGTGTTTGAATCCAGCATGTCACCGCGTGCCTTTAGGCTCGCATTTACTGAGTTAGGTGCAGGAGTTCCATCTGGCAAAAGCGCTGGAACATCAACTGCGTTGTGTCGCGCATAAACTCCAGGAGCTGGTAATCCTGCGGCAGTGGCTATTGATTCACCACGGAATCTATTAATTGACTGTTGACGCTGAGTTGTCTTCTTTGATGATCTTGGTTGATGCGCAAGAACCATTGCACCTAGTGCGGCCGTGATCAATAACGCTGAAATTACTTCGAAAGGCCAAACAAATCTTGAAAACAATAAGTAACCAATTCCTTCAACATTTCCATCTGCATTTGCTGCAGAAAGTCCTATTGCATCGCGGCCAAGAGTTGCACGGCCCAACAATGAAACCATTAAACCGCCAAAGCCAATAGCTGCTGTAATAGCAATTGGACGCAGGCCTCTAATTGTCTCGGTCAATGAATCAGATGAATCAACTCCGACAAGCATAAGAATAAAGAGGAAGAGCATCATTACTGCGCCTGTATAAACAACAACTTGAACAATGCCTAAGAAAACCGCATCTTGTGCAATGTAAAAAACTGCGAGTACAACCATGACAAAGGCCATAAGAATTGCAGAGTGGACAGCCTTTTTAACTAAAAGCATTCCTAAAGCTGCAAGGACGGCCAAGGGCCCAAGAATCCAAAACATCACTGCCTCTGGAGTAGCAGTCTGTCCAACTTCAAGTGCCAACTGCATCATTTATCAAGCTCCTGCGAAGGATGTGCTTGCTTTACATCACCGTTGTAATAATTTGTATCAGTCATATCTGGATACATCGGATGAGGTGGCATTAACATTCCAGCACGCAAAGGTGCCAATAAATCTGCTTTTTCAAAGATTAATTTCGCACGTGAATCATCGGCAAGTTCGTACTCATTTGTCATTGTGAGTGCGCGAGTTGGACATGCCTCAATACATAGTCCACAGAAGACACAGCGCAGATAATTAATCTGATAAACCTTGCCATAACGCTCTCCGGGTGACATTCGATTCTCTTCAGTGTTGTTTTCACCCTCTACATAAATCGCATCTGCAGGACATGCCCATGCACAGAGTTCGCATCCAATACATTTCTCTAATCCATCAGGGTGGCGATTGAGTTGATGACGTCCATGAAAGCGCTCTTCTGTCGGTGCTTTTACTTCAGGATATTCAACGGTGAGTGGCTTTTTGAACATAGTAGAAAAAGTGACCCAGAAGCCACGCATATGCCCCAAAAAACCTACTGTTGGCGATTGATCAACTTCATAAAAATCAACATCATTTATGCCTAAATCTTTTGGCTTTAATGGTTCGAGGTTTTCAGTCACGGTTGCCCCCTGAGTTTTTTGAAACATTGATTGTTGAGATTTCTATTGGCAATGTTGGAAGTGATGGGACTGCAAAACTAGGTTCTGACTTATTGTCACCTTCTGGAACTTCAGCGTCTTTTTTCTTTTTCACATTTTCAAAGCCGACGTTGATGGCCAGAATGATGAAAATTACGGTACTAGCGAATGCAACAACAACTGCTGTTGGAGCGCTTTCAAGAGTGAGAACTCGAAGAGTTGCAACTACTAATATCCATAAAATAGATACTGGAATAAGAACTTTCCACCCAAACTGCATGAACTGGTCATAACGCAAACGCGGCAATGTTCCTCGAAGCCAAACGAATACGAAAAAGAAGGTAACAACTTTTAGTAGGAACCAAATTGCAGTAAACCAACCACCAAGCCAGTTTTCTGTGAAACCAAGCCCTGGAGGTGCGTGATAGCCACCAAGGAATAGCGTGGTGGCAAGGGCTGAAACGGTAACAATATTTACATATTCAGCTAAGAAAAACAGCGCAAATTTAAGTGATGAATATTCAGTATGGAAACCACCAACTAATTCACCTTCAGCTTCTGCAAGATCAAATGGAGCGCGGTTAGTTTCACCAACCATAGAGATTGCAAATATTGCAAATGATGGGAATAGAACGACTGCATACCACCATGAAGTTTGTGCAGCAACGATGTCAGAAGTAGACATTGAACCTGCATAAATAAATACAGCCACTAGAGAAAGTCCCATGGCAATTTCATAAGAGATTACTTGGGCACTTGATCGTAGGCCACCTAGAAGTGGATACGTTGAGCCAGATGACCATCCAGCTAAAACAATTCCATACACACCAACAGATGCAACGGCCAAAATGTATAAAACACCTACTGGAATATCAGTTAGCTGCATTGCAGTTTGACGACCAAACATTGTCACTTCACCAGTAATTGGGATTACTGCAAACGACATAAAGCAGGTTGTTGCACTAATAATTGGTGCGATTATGAAAACAATTTTGTCTGCAGCGGTAGGAATGATGTCCTCTTTTAGCGCGAGCTTCACGCCGTCTGCCAAAGCTTGAATTAATCCAAATGGTCCAACACGGTTAGGCCCAGGACGCTGTTGCATCCGCGCAACAATTCGGCGCTCACCCCACACTGACATCAATGTCAAAAGCACGCAGACAGCAAAGACAATAAGTGCCTTTACAAGGATCAACCAACCTGGATCTGATCCAATGAGTTGCGCAGTTGTCATGCTCTCACCACCGTAACTACTTCACCATGAACAGCATTTAACTTTGTTAAAAGTTGTGAACCACGTGAATTACGAGGCGCCCAAAGCGCATCATCATGAATATTCTCAATGAGAGCTGGCAAAGTTACGAAACCTTCGGCCGTAGAAATCTTGAGTAAATCACCATCGGCGACACCAAGTGCTTGCGCTCTTTTTTCTGAGATGACAGCGGCTGTTTGTCTGGCCGTACCAGCTAGATTTTCTTCACCCTCTTGCAATGTTCCAAGGTCAAGCAGGCGTCTCCACGATGTAATCAATGCTTCGTTTGTACTCAAATTTTGTTGCGGTAAAGCCGAGACAGATTTCATCTTTGACCGCTCGCCTTGCCAATCTTTAATTGTTGCAATCTCTTTTGTAGCAGCAGTAACAGTTCCTAAATTAATTGATGTTCCCATTTCTTCTGCAATCATTGAAAGAATTCGAAGATCACTACGGTTAAGTGAATCATTAACAGCGGCGTCAAAGGATCGAGCACGGCCTTCCCAGTTTAAGAATGATCCAGATTTTTCAGTAACAGCTGCAACTGGCAGAACAACGTCTGCTCGTGAAGTTACTGCACTTGGTGCGATCTCAAGTGAAACAACAAAAGCTTTATCTAAAGCCGCTAGTGCACTGTGATTGTCATCTAAATCCAAAGGATCTACGCCACCAACAAGTAGTGCACCGATTTCATCAGAGTGGACCGCTGCAATAATTTCTGATGTTGAGCGACCAATATTTGATGGAAGTGAATTCGCTGACCACAGCGCGGCAATTTCATTTCTTGCTGCTGCATCTGTCACTGGGCGACCACCTGGTAACAAGTTACCTATGGCACCAGCTTGAATCGCTCCGCGCTCTCCTGCTCTACGTGGAACCCATGCAAGTTTTGCACCCGAAGATTGTGCAAGCCCAGCAACGGCTGTTAGTACTCCAGCACTTTCGCTGGCTCTCTCACCAACTAAAATTACAGATTTATCAGTTAGATTTTGTGAAGATACCGCTGCAGCTTCTTGACCTGGAGCAACTTTAATAAATTGTGCTTTGAGTTTTTCTACCGCGATCGATTCTTTTGAACCAATTGATACAACTTTCAATGCACGCTTGCGGAATTGCTTATTAATTCTTAGGAAAACTATAGGTGACTCTTCTTCTGGCTCAAATCCAACAAGTAAAACTTGATCAGCTTTGTCAATATCGCGATACGTTGTTGAAGAGTTCACAACATGTGCTGCAATAAATTCGCGCTCTTCATCTGATGTTACGCGCGCTCTAAAGTCGATGTCGTTGGTACCAAGTGCAAGACGAGCAAACTTGCTGTAACCATATGCATCTTCATGAGTAGTTCGGCCACCAACTAACACAGCCGATTTTTGTGCCTTTAATCCTTCAGCTGCAACAGCAAGTGCTTCAGGCCATGATGCTTCTACTAATTCGCCAGATTCATCCCGAATCATTGGAACCTTTAAGCGATCAACTGCTGTGATGTATTTAAATGCCCAACGACCTTTGTCACAGTTCCACTCTTCATTTACTGATGCATCTTCACCGGCTAAACGGCGCAGGGTTTTTCCACGGCGCACATCTGTACGCATATCGCATCCAGAGGCGCAGTGCTCACAGGCAGATGGTGTTGAGACTAAATCAAATGGACGTGCTCGAAAACGATATGCAGCTCCGGTTAACGCACCAACTGGACAGATTTGAACAGTGTTACCTGAAAAGTAGGATTCAAAAGGTTTATTTTCATAGATACCAACTTGTTGCAAAGCTCCGCGTTCATTTAATGTAATAAATGGATCGCTAGCGATCTGTTCTGAAAAGCGTGTACAACGAGCACATAAAACACAACGCTCACGATCAAGAAGCACTTGAGAAGAAATATTAATTGGCTTTTCAAACGTGCGCTTAACGCCTTCAAACCTGGAAGAACCTTGCCCAGTACTCATTGCTTGATTTTGCAGAGGACATTCCCCACCTTTGTCACAGACCGGACAATCAAGTGGGTGGTTTACTAACAAAAGCTCCATAACTCCGCGTTGTGCTTTTTCTGCAACCGTTGAAGTTAACTGCGTTTTAACAATCATTCCTGTCTCAACTGGGATTGTGCATGAAGCCTGAGGCTTTGGAAATGCACGCCCATTAATTTCAATATCAACCAAACATTGACGGCATGCACCAACAGGATCTAGTAATGGGTGATCACAAAAACGGGGAATTTGAATTCCTAGTTGCTCTGCGGCGCGAATTACTAATGTTCCCTTAGGGACAGTAACTTCAAAGCCATCTATTACAACCGTGATCATTTCAACTGCTACTTCACTCACTTATGCACCTGCCCCAACAAATAAAGTTGATGCAACAGGATCAAATGGGCATCCACCGTTTGTTAAGTGTGCGATGTACTCATCGCGGAAATATTTGATTGAAGATGTAATTGGGCTAGTAGCTCCATCACCCAGTGCGCAGAATGAGCGACCCATAATGTTGTCGCAAAGATCAAGTAGTTTTGCAAGGTCTGCTTCTGTTCCTTTGCCTGCTTCTAAATCACGAAGAATTTGTACAAGCCACCATGTGCCTTCACGACAAGGCGTGCATTTGCCACATGATTCATGTTTGTAAAATTCAGTCCAACGCAATACCGCACGAACAACACAAGTTGTCTCATCAAATATTTGTAAGGCCTTTGTGCCAAGCATGGAACCAGCTGCTGCTACACCTTCGTAATCAAGTGGAACATCTAGATGTTCGTCAGTAAATAATGGGGTTGAAGATCCACCTGGTGTCCAAAACTTTAACTTATGTCCTTTGCGCACTCCGCCTGAGAGTTCAAGAATCTCGCGAAGAGTAATTCCAAGTGGTGCTTCAAATTGTCCAGGATTTACTACGTGACCTGACAAAGAATAAAGAGTTGTTCCTTTGCTCTTTTCGGTACCCATAGATTGATACCACTCAGCACCGTTCATAACAATTGCTGGAACTGATGCAATTGATTCCACGTTGTTTACAACTGTTGGTCTGGCATACAAACCTGCAATGGCGGGAAATGGTGGTCGCAAACGTGGTTGACCGCGGAAGCCTTCGAGTGAATCAAGTAGAGCAGTCTCTTCGCCACAAATATATGCGCCAGCACCAATGTGTAAAACTACATCGATGCCATTTCCAAGAATTCCAGCTGCATAAGCATCTGCAATAGCCTGATTAACTCGGCGCACAACATGTGTAACTTCTCCACGAATGTAAATAAATGCATGCTTTGCACGAATTGCATGGCAGGCGATGATGCAGCCTTCAATAAGAACATGTGGGTTAGCCATTAAAAGTGGTGTGTCTTTGCAAGTGCCTGGCTCTGATTCATCTGCATTAACAACTAAATAGTGATCTTTGTTATCGCCCTGTGGAATAAATCCCCACTTCATTCCAGTTGGGAATCCAGCTCCGCCGCGACCACGTAATCCTGAATCCTTAACAAGTTGAATCACTGCATCTGGATCCATTGCGAGAGCTTTTTCTGAAGCTTTGTAGCCACCATGTCGCTTATATGCTTCAAGAGTAAATGAATCTTTTTCATCCCAGTGCGCTGATAAAACTGGAGCAAGTTTTGTCATTACTTACCTTCTTTCGAAAGTTTTAAACCTAACAAAGTTGGTTGACCAGCTTGTACGCCTTCGTGGGCAAGACCATCATTTAATCCTGCAAGGACTGCAGATGCTTCTTTCCATGTAACAAGTTTATTTGGGCCACGAGTTGGCGGCTGAGGATTACCAGCACGCATTGAATCAACTAACTCTTTTGCTGATTCCACTGTTTGGTTATCGTAAAACTCCCAATTAGCCATCACGACTGGTGCATAGTCACATGCTGCATTGCATTCAATGTGTTCTAAAGAGACCTTTCCATCTTCAGTTACGCCATCATTTTCAATACCCAAATGATCTTTAAGGGAGGCAAATATTGCATCCCCACCCATAACCGCACACAAAGTATTTGTGCAAACACCAACGTGATACTCACCTATTGCAGATGGCTTGTACTGAGTATAAAAAGTAGATACTGCTGTAACTTCTGCTGCTTCTAATTCAAGTTGTTTTGCAATTAGTTCAATACCTTCATTAGTTACGTATCCTGCCTTTGACTGAACAAAATGAAGCAAAGGCATGATTGCAGAGCGTGGGCGTGGATAACGCTTAATGATTGAGTCCATTATCTTTAAATCTTCTGATGAAAATGTCATTAGCGATCAACACCTCCCATAACAGGATCAATTGATGCAACTGCAGCAACGATGTCTGCAACCATTCCGCCTTCACTCATTGCAGGTGTTGCTTGCAAATTATTAAATGAGGGTTCGCGAAAGTGCACGCGGTATGGACGAGTTCCACCGTCAGAGACAATTGATGCACCCAACTCTCCACGTGGTGATTCAATTGCAGCATATGCCTGACCTGCAGGAACTCTAAAACCCTCTGTAACAAGTTTGAAGTGGTGGATTAATGACTCCATCGAAGTTCCCATAATCTCGCGAATGTGATCGAGAGAGTTACCTAACCCGTCGCCACCAAGTGCGAGCTGAGCTGGCCATGCAATTTTCTTATCAGCAACCATGACAGGTGCACCATGGAGCTTTTCTAATTTATCTACGCACTGTTCGACAATACGAAGTGACTGCTCAAGTTCATTCATACGAATTAAAAATCTGCCATAAACATCGCAGGTATCAGCTGTCACAACATCGAAGTTGTAGTTTTCATAACCACAATATGGTTGAACTTTTCGCAAATCCCAAGGCATTCCAGTTGAACGAAGAACTGGACCTGTGATTCCAAGAGTTGTACAACCAGCTAAATCTAAATAACCAATTCCCTGTGTTCGCTTCATCCAAATTGAGTTACCGATAAGCAAAGTTGCATTATCCTTAAAGTTCTTGCGCATTAACTTCACGCCTTCACGGATTTTTGTATATGCACCATCTGGAAGATCTTGTTGTACTCCACCTGGTCGCACATATGCCATGTTCATGCGAAGTCCTGTGATCATTTCGAATATCTCTAAAACTGTTTCGCGGTCACGGAAAGCAAAGAACATTGGGCCCATCGCTCCAAGTTCTAGCGCACCGGTTCCTAAGGCAACCATGTGTGATGAGATTCGATTTAACTCCATCATCATTACGCGAATAACACTTGCACGTTCTGGAACATCATTTGTAATCCCGAGCAGCTTCTCGACTGCAAGGCAGTAGGCAGTCTCATTGTGCAATGGACTCAAGTAATCCATGCGAGTTACAAAAGTTGTTCCTTGGGTCCAGTTACGGAACTCAATATTTTTTTCAATTCCAGTATGCAGGTATCCAATTCCGCAACGCACTTCGGTAATTGTTTCGCCTTCAAGTTCTAAAACTAAACGGAGAACACCATGAGTTGATGGGTGCTGCGGACCCATGTTTACGACAACTCGCTCTTCTTTAGTTGCGCCAATTTCTTGAACTAAGGAATCCCAGTCTCCTCCAGTGACAGAGAAAACCTTTCCTTCAGTTGTTTCGCGCGATGGAGCATACGGATCAAAAGTGGTCACTTGTAACTCCTTCGATCGTTCGGAGGAGGAGTTGTTGCACCTTTATACTCAACTGGAATTCCACCTAACGCGTAATCTTTGCGCTGCGGATGACCTTTCCAGTCATCTGGCATAAGGATTCTAGTTAGACCTGGATGTCCATCAAAAATAATTCCAAACATGTCAAAAGTTTCACGCTCATGCCAGTTATTGCCGGCCCACACTTCTACAACTGATGGAATGTGTGGATGTAAATCTGCAACAGATACTTCTAAGCGAATTCTTTGATTCTTCGTCATTGAAAGCAATGGATAAACAGCATGAAGTTCGCGTCCAGTTTGCTCGGGATAGTGAACACCGTTTACTCCCATACACATTTCAAACTTGAGTACATCACGCAAAACAAAAGCCACTTCAACAAGTTTTTCAGCTTTGATGTGAAGTGTCAGTTCTCCGCGGTCAATAACAACTCTTTCGATTGCATCAGAAAACTCTGGGTAAGCACGTTCTAAGTTATCTGTGACTTCATCAAAATAACCACCATAAGGGCGCTCAGAAGAGCCAGCTGTAGCTGCTTTTGCAACTAATCCTCCGTAGCCGGAAGTATCACCAGTTCCTTTTGGTCCGAACATGCCATCACTCATTATGCAAGTAGACCCTTCATCTGATGAGTCGGCTTTGCATTCATTGCAGCAAGTTCAACTTCCTTAATAATTTGTGCGCGATTTGGACCAATCTTTTCATTGTTGATTTGTTCGTGAAGTTTCAAAATTGCATCAAGCAACATTTCTGGACGAGGCGGGCACCCTGGCAAGTAGATATCGACTGGAACAACATGGTCGACGCCTTGAACAATTGCGTAGTTATTAAACATTCCACCAGATGATGCGCAAGCACCCATAGCTATAACCCATTTAGGTGCAGACATTTGATCATAAATTTGACGAAGCACTGGTGCCATTTTGTTTGAAACTCGGCCTGCAACGATCATTAAATCTGCCTGCCGTGGAGATGCTCTGAAAACCTCTCCACCAAATCGAGCGATGTCATATTTTGCTGCAGAGCCAACTGCCATCATCTCAATTGCGCAGCAGGCAAGACCGAAAGTTGCTGGCCACAGTGAGTTTTTACGCATATAACCAGCAAGTTTTTCAACCGTTGTTAAAACAAAACCACTAGGAATTTTTTCTTCAAGACCCATTTTTTAGTCCCATTCCAATCCACCACGTCGCCAAACGTATGCATATGCAACAAAGACTGTTGCAATAAAGATCACCATTTCAACTAATCCAAAAACTCCAAGAGTGTCAAAGGTGACTGCCCATGGATATAAGAAAACAATTTCAATATCAAAAATTATGAAAAGCATTGCAGTTAGAAAATACTTGACGGGAAAACGTCCGCCTTCTGCTGCTTGAGGAGAAGGTTCGATTCCACATTCATATGCATCTAGCTTTGCGCGGTTATAACGAGCTGGACCTGCGAGCGCTCCGGCAATAACGGAAAATGCAGCAAAGCCAAACCCAATGGCCGCTATCACCAGGATGGGAATATATGGATTGGCTGTGGAAATCACAGGTGAAATTCTAAGGTGGAAGTGAGGCGCTCCATGACCGCTATCCCTTGATGCCGCTGTGAACTGCAACAACCCCAAAAGTCAGGTTTTTCCAGCCCACTTGGCTCCAGCCAGCCTTTTCTAGGCTCTTTGCCAAGGACGCCTGATCGGGCCATGCCTTAATTGATTCGGCCAAATACACATATGCATCAGCGTTTGAAGAGATCGTTTTAGCGATCGCTGGCAAAAGACTCATGAGGTAGTTGAAGTAGATGCTACGAAAAATCCGGTTTGTAGGGTGGCTGAACTCTGCAATCACAATCCTGCCACCAGTTTTTGTTACTCGAAACGCTTCAACTAGGGCCTTGTCATACTCCACCGTATTTCGAAGTCCATAAGAGATTGTCACAACATCAAAACGATTATCCTCAAATGGCAGGTTGAGGGCATCGGCCTTTGAAAAATTCAAATATGGTCGAACTTTGCGGCCCTGAGCCAACATCCCTTCGCTGAAATCTGTGGCAAAGACGGTTGCGCCAGCTTTGTAAAGTGGTTCGGAAGATGATCCAGGTCCAGCGGCTAAATCCAAAATCTGCATCCCAGGTTTAGGGGCAATAATCGCAGTTGTGGCTTTGCGCCAGGCCTTTGTTTGGCCCAGACTCAAAAGATCGTTTACGAGGTCGTAGCGTTTTGCGACCCCATCAAACATCGCCGCAACTTCATCGGGATCTTTGTTTAAATTGGCACGGGACATGGTGACATTCTCTCTTGAAGTAGGCTCATCTACAACTTCAAGGGTGGAAAGGTTGGGATCTAGATGTCGAATAAAGAGCCAACCCCAATTACCACCGTTCGACTTGGTGATCACCTGCCGCTGTTAGAAATACTTCCAGACTCCAACCCACTTGCATGGGTTCGAGGCGGAGAAGGTTTAGTTGGCTGGGGAGTTTATGCCACGAAAACTGTCACAGGTCCACACCGGTTTGCAGAAGCACGTACTTGGTGGGAAAAGCAGTTGGAAAATTTTGTGGTTACTAACTCTGTGCATGGAAGTGGCACTGGCCCAGTTCTATTTACGTCATTTTCTTTTTCTCCAAACGATGAATCTATTTTAGTAATTCCCAAAATTGTTGTTGGTAGCAAAAAAGATAAAAGTTGGATTACCTGGATCGGCGCGGGACAACAACCAATTCTTAACTCATCCCCTGATTTTGTACAAAATGCTCAGATGCAATGGAGTAATCAAAATGATTCTGAATCCAAATCCGAATCTGAATGGAAAGAGAAGGTTTCAACCGCTGTAGGCCGCATTAAGGATGGCTCACTTGCAAAAGTAGTTTTGGCTCGTGATTTAACGTTTAGATCAGAGAAAGATATTGATCCCCGCCCAATTTTGCACAAACTTGCCTCAGAATATCCAACTACCTGGACCTACTGTGTAGATGGATTTGTTGGTGCCACACCAGAACTACTTCTTCGTCTATCTCGGGGAATGATAACTTCCAGAGTATTGGCAGGAACAATTAGTAAAACCGGAGACGACTCAAAGGATTTGGCATTAGCGGCTTCGTTGGCACGTTCTTCAAAAGATTTAGCTGAACATGAATACGCGGTTCGCTCAGTTGCTGAAGCCATTGAACCATTTTGTACATCAATAAATGTTCCAGATTCACCATTTGTTCTACACCTTGCAAATGTCATGCATCTTGCAACCGATGTAACAGGTGCGATTGTGGAAACTTTGGCACATGTAGATGCATTTACAATTCTTGAACAACTTCATCCTTCCGCAGCTGTTTGCGGGACTCCACGACCTGCTGCTGCAGAGTTAATTACTGAGATAGAAGGAATGTCACGCGGGCGTTATGCCGGACCAATTGGTTGGATAGATGCTGCAGGTGATGGAGAACTTGGTATTGCATTGCGTGGTGGGGAAATTAAGGGAAATACAATTCGAATTTTTGCAGGATGTGGAATTGTTGAAGAATCAGATCCTGAAGTTGAACTTGCAGAGACGAAAGCTAAGTTTGCACCTATGCGCGATGCGCTATTGGATTCAGCTTCCTAGCTTTTTGATATCGAATCTAAAATTGACTTTAGATTGTCAGCGTTTGATTCACGGCTAGGTACATCACAAACAACAACTGAAACTCCTTTAATTGGTGCTTTTATCTGAGCGATTAACTCCTTTAGAGAGTTAATCTGAACTGCTTCAATTCCGAAAGACTGTGCAATTGAAGCAGGATTTAATCCATGAGGAGTACCAAAAACTGTTTCAAAACCTGTCGATCCTCGTTGAGGCAGGGTTGAAAAAATTCCACCCCCATCATTGTTTATAACAATGAATCGGCAGTTGATATTTTCATTATTAATTAACCCTGTTAAATCATGTAGGAACGAAAGATCGCCAAGAACTGCAACTGTGGATTTGTGATTAAAAGCTATTCCAAGTGCTGTAGAGATATTTCCATCGATTCCAGCCAAGCCTCGGTTGGCATATGTTGTAATGCCAGTTCGAGGGGTTGCAAATGCCTCAATATCTCTTATCGGTCTAGAAGATGAAATAAATAATGCAGTGCCATCGGCAACCTCTGCTGCGATAGTTCTTGCAATGACTGCTTCATTCCAGCCTTCTAAGGACTCAATTAATTTATGAGCCCTCTCTGCAATTTTGTTCCACTTTGCCATCCACTCTTCGGAGTGAATTACTCCCTGAAGTTCTGGCAGTTGAGTAAACAATCTATCGGCGGCTCGTTCACTATCTACAGTTGCTATACGTTGATCTACGACATAAGTAATCGGGCTTAAATTAATAAAAGCATTTATTGAACGTGACAAAGTTGTACGACCAATTACCAAGACTGATTGAGGAATTAAAGTGCTTCTAATCTCCTGCGTGGCTAAAAAGATTGATGCATGCGGAACTGCATCTGGAAATGACAATGGATCTTCGGCAATAACAGGCCAACCAATTGCTTTAGTAAACTTTAAAATCTCTTCAACGTTTAAGCCACCTCGGTCGTGACCAATAACAACAACTCCACGTGCACCAACTAATCGAAGAGTTCCAGCTTTTTTGCCATTTTTTTCAGGACGTGGATTGAGTTTTATCTCTTTTAACCACTCTGAATCAGAATCTGGTAACAGCGGTTCATCGAATTGAAGATTTATATGAACAGGACCAGAACGCAAGCTATCAAGAGGTAACTCCATTGGAAAAACAGGTCCATCAACATCGGCAAAGTAGCGAACAGATTTGCCAAAGATTCTGGCCTGCTCTGTAGTTTGGTTTGCACCAGTCTTGCGCAACATAGCCGGCCGGTCGGCAGTTAAAACAAGAAGAGGCAAGTTGGTGTGATGAGCTTCTAAAACCGCTGGGTGATAATTTGCCACCGCCGTTCCACTTGTACAGACAATCGGTACCGCACGGCCAGAAGATTTGATTAAACCAAGTGCAAAGTAAGCGGCAGTTCGCTCGTCAATGCGTACATGGATCGTAATTAATTTTTCTTGCGCTGCTGCAAAAAATGCCAGAGATAGAGGAGCATTGCGGGAACCGGGAGAGATAACTACATCGGTTACTCCAGATTCAATTATTTGACGAACAACTACTTGTGCTAAAGAAGTGGAGTTGTTGATCATAAAAGCTCTGCCGTTCTCATAATGCGATTCTTCCACCATTTAAAGCGCTCTGCAGACACCTCTAAGCCAGTAAAATCTGGCGTGGGTGTAGATATCGCAATTTGGCCATCTTTAATTGGCAAGTGCGCTACATCTTGAGAAAGAAGAGATCCTGTTGCAAGTCCACATCCAAATTCAAGTTTTTCGATTGAACCAGCTAAAACTAAGCCGTAATCGATTCCAATGGCGGATTCCAAAGCGCTGGAAACAACAACTGGCAGTTTATGGTGATTGATTAAGGCGTGGGTTCGTTTGATTCCGCCAAGAGGTTGCACTTTTAACATGAGAATATCTACTGCACCATTTAAGTCCAGTGCAAAAGGATCAACAGCTTTTCTTAAGATTTCATCTCCTACAATCTTTATGTCTGTGCGCTTTTTTAACTCCCGTAACTCTTCAATAGTTGAGCAGGGTTGTTCAATATATTCAATTTCACCTGAAGATTGAAGAAATGATTCCGCTTCATCAACGCTCCATGCCCCATTTACATCCACTCTGATTGCACTATCGGGGCGAAGAGATCGAACTTGTTGAATACGGGCTAAATCCAACTCTAAATTTTCGCCCACTTTTATTTTAAAACTACTCACACCAGGAAATAGATTCACCATCTTTGTGATCTCTGCAGCCCCATTTATTGCTGGGATGGTTCCATTAACCTTCACGTTATTGCGAAACAAATCTGGTCTTGGTTGAGAGGCAGCCTCAATTGCGCAGGCAAGCCAAGTGGCACACTCTGCATCTTCGTACTCTAAAAATGGAGAAAACTCTGCCCAACCATATTCACCTTTAAATAATGCAACTTCACGGAGTTTGATTTCGCGAAAATTTGTTTTTGTAGGCAGTGCTACAACACGCAAAGTATCTAAAAGTGATTGATCCATGGATTAAGGACGCTTGGGGAATTTCCCGAAATCTGGTGCTCGTTTTTCTTTGTATGCATCTCGACCTTCTTGACCCTCTTCGCTTAAATAGAAAAGAAGAGTCGCATCACCTGCAAGTTGTTGAATCCCAGCAAGTCCGTCATCTGCTGCATTCATACTTGCTTTGATCAACCGAAGTGCAAGTGGAGAGTTTTTCAACATCTCGCGACACCAAGAAACGGTTTCACTTTCAAGCTCTGCAAGTGGAACAACAGTATTAACTAGACCCATCGATAAGGCTTCTTGTGCATCATATTGCCGTGTCATAAACCAAATTTCACGGGCTTTCTTCTGGCCAATGTTTGCTGCAAGCAATCCTGAGCCATAACCGCCATCAAAAGAACCCACCATTGGACCGGTCTGTCCAAACTTGGCATTGTCTGCTGCAATTGTTAAATCACAGACAACGTGGAGAACATGCCCCCCACCAATAGCCCAACCAGCGACCATTGCAATAACCGGTTTAGGTGTGCGACGAATCTGAACTTGTAAATCTAAAACATTGAGTCGACCTAATCCCTGTTGACCAACACTGTCTGATCCAACATAGCCATCATCTCCACGAACACTAATGTCGCCGCCCGAACAAAATGCTTCAGTACCTTCACCAGTAAAAATAATTACACCCACAGATGCGTTATCTCTTGCTAAATCAAATGCACTCTTAAGTTCAATAATTGTTTCAGGACGAAATGCATTTCTCACATGGGGGCGATTGATTGTTATCTTTGCAATCCCGTCGCCAACTTGATACTTAATATCTGTGAAGGTTTCACCGCCAGGTGCGGTTTTCCATGTAGGAATTGTGCGGTCACCAAAATCACGCTTGATCGGTCGGCTCATGGGTCCCCTATCTTCGGCTACTGACGCTAGCCTACGGTGGCAATGGATAACTCGTCACAACGAAAGATTCTCCGGGTCAGCCCTGAATGGGAAACTCCCAAATTAGCGGGAGAAATCACATCAGCTCTCGCCGGCGATGGACCCATTCTAGGTTTTGGTGAGATCAAAAGTAACTTTGCCCCAGTTGAGGTTGCAGTGGTAATCGGAACTTCTGGGACATCTGGAAATCCAAAAGAAGTTGCACTCTCTGCTCATGCGATCACTTCTTCGGCAAAAGCTTCAAATGAATTTCTTGGAGCAAGGCCTGGTGATACTTGGAGCTTGTTACTGCCGCTAACCCATATTGCTGCGGTCAATGTCATTGTGCGCGCATTAGAACTTGGATCCACGCCAATAGATCTTCGAAATGTTCAAGGCGACTATCCAGATTCAAACTTCACAGCAATTGTTCCAACTCAACTGTTTCGTGCTCTAAATGGTGATCCAAGGTTGCTCAAACATTTACAGAGCGCTGATGCGGTTTTAATTGGTGGGGCTGCTCTATCACCAGGATTACGCAAACAAGCTGAGGCGTCAGGAATAAAAATTGTCACAACATATGGAATGACTGAAACTTGTGGTGGATGTGTCTACGATGGCCAAGCACTTGCAGGTGTTGAGTTTAATGTTAAGAATGGAAGAGTTCGTTTAAAGGGAAATGTCTTAGCAACTGATTACTTAAATGCACCATGGAATCTAGATAACGGATGGTTTGAAACATCCGATTTAGGTGAAGTAATCGACAGCAAACTTGTAGTCCTTGGTCGCGCAGATGATGTCATTGTCTCAGGCGGTGAAAATATTTCTTTAAGTGCAATAGAAAACTCTCTTGCCATTGCATTCCCACAATTACAAACAGCTGCTTTTTCTTATAAAGATCCTCAATGGGGTCAGAGTTTGCAGTTAGCGGTTGTAGGTGAGATTACCGATGAAGCTATTTTCCTTCACCTTGAAAAAGATTTAGGCCAGGTCGCAAAACCAAAAGGCATTCATCGCATCTCTTCGCTACCCTTGCGCGGTATTGGAAAAATTGATCGCGAAGCTTTAGCCAAGGAGATTAATCGTGAATAAATGGATTCTTGGAGCACGCGTTCGTACGTTACCTGCTGCAATCGCGCCAGTTGTTGTTGCATCTGCATTGGCAGGTAGCGACTTCAATTGGTTTCGTGCTGCTTTGGCTTTAAAGGTGGGTGTTTGGCTACAAATTGGCGTTAATTTTGCAAATGATTACAGCGATGGGATTAAAGGAACAGACGACGATCGAGTTGGACCAATTCGTTTAGTTGCCTCAGGCCTGGCTTCTGCAAGGTCGGTCAAGAGGGCTGCCTACATTTCATTTTTCTTTGCAAGTATCGCAGGGCTCTGGCTCTCTTTGCTTACATCACTTCTATTGATCCCTATTGGGGTAATCGCAATCGCAGCTGCATGGGGATACACAGGTGGTAAAAATCCATATGGTTATAGAGGATTGGGTGAAGTTTCAGTTTTTATCTTCTTTGGTCTAGTGGCAACAGTGGGTAGTTTTTATGTTCAAACTGAGAGCGTAACTTTGATGAGCTTTATTGTTGCAATTCCGATGGGTGCAATTTCATGTGCAATTTTAACTGTCAATAACATTAGAGATTTAGATAAAGATCAAGTTGCTGGAAAGCGCACCGTTGCTGTACGACTAGGAGATGAAAGGGCTCGGCGAACATATGTCTCACTCTTAATTCTTGCCCACATTGCTGCCATCGCAACATTCATTCCAGCAACTCTCTTAACCTTATTGGCAACTCCTCTAACTTTTTCACTTTCAAAAGCTGTTTTAAGCAAAGCCTCAGGGGCTTCTTTGATCCCAGTACTGGGTAAAACTGGAAAACTCCAACTATTGTTTGCCGCACTTTTTGCTACTGCTCTAGCGATACAATAAACCCATGCTTAGAGTTCTTTCGTTGGTTTTGGTCTTCGGTTTAACAATCTATGCGCTGCTTGATTGTGCGCGCGCCGATGAGACTCAGATCAAGAATCTTCCTAAGTGGGGATGGCTTCTTTTGATTATTCTTCTTGGACCACAGGCTGTTGCAATAGGACCAATTGCATATTTAATTGCTGGAAGAAACAAACCGAAGAGAAATAAGAATCCTAAGAGGCGTATTTTGCCACCCGATGATGATCCGGATTTTCTAGGAAGACTTTAAAGTCCTGAGTACGTGTGCTTTCCAGTGCCCCAAATATTTATATAAACATAGTTAAACAGGAATGTTGATCCGGCAAATAAACAAAGCCATGCAGCGCGGCGACCGCGCCAACCAATTGTTACACGGGCATGTAAGTACGCTGCATATGCAACCCAAGTAATAAAGGCCCACGTTTCTTTTGGATCCCAACCCCAATATCTTCCCCAAGCACTTTCTGCCCATATCGCGCCAGAAACAACAGAGAAAGTCCATAATGGAAATACAAATGCAACTAAGCGATAAGAAAGTTGATCGAGTACCTCTAAAGAAGGTAGACGTTTAGCCCACTCATTTCTTTCACCCTTTGACTCGATTCGATCTAATACAAGATATGCAGTTGCAATTACATTGGAAAGTAAGAAAATTCCACCTGAAATAATTGCTGTTGATACGTGAATAATTAACCACTCAGACTTTAATGCTGGAACCAATGAAGCACTTGGAACGTAAAGCACTGTAATTGCAGTACCTAAGGTTAATAAGACCGATACTGAAACAAGTAAACCCAGCCATCGAAGATCATATTTTCGAAGTGCCGCAAGATAGGCACCCGAGAATGCAAGTGCGCCAGTTATTGAGAACTCATACATATTTCCCCATGGAGCTCTGCTTGCAGATATTCCACGAGCAACTACTCCAACAAATAAAAGTAGAAACCCGAGAATCATTAATGCAGTTGCAATTCGAGCTGCGCGACCATTTCGCGTGTAATCCAATGACGACTTTCCAGCCGCTGGCACCTTTACAGCCCAGGCTGTCTCTATTGCATGAACGATGAAGGAGAGAGCAAAAACCGCTGTCGCTGAATAGATTGAATAGTTCGAGATAACTGCCCAACTACGTGACATCTACTTGTCTCCCTTTAGTCTTTGAATAAATTCTGTTATCTCTTCTTCAAGTCCTGGTGCTGCATTTTTTGCTAATCCTGCAATTTCCACTTTCTCACCTACCCGAATCCAAATTCGCCGTCTGCGAGTAAATAGAGAAGCTAATAATCCAATGATGGAAACAATAGCGCCCAATAAAGCAAACTTCTTTCCGGGATCTGTGACAAGGCTAATGTTGACCCACTGAACATATCCTTCAAATGTAATTACACCGCCAGGATAAGCAAAAGACTCCCCTGGCTTTAGAGCTTTGAGTCCAACTTGTTGCATCTTTGAAGTATCGATTCTGTACACAGATTGTGGAGTACCTGAATCCAATCCAAGATCGCCCACCCAGGCCGCCAAAAGTAAACGAGGATTTAATGCTTCTGGGTAGACACTAATTCCACCGTTTGCTCCATCTCTTTCATATGTCGGAAGAAATGATCCAACGAAACCAACGGCTGGCTCTGCATCTGGAGCTTTAATTGCACCAATAGAGCGTAGTTGTGAATCTTGAGGCAGAAACGGAACAGGACCTTGAAAAGCCACATTCAACTGTGAGTCCACCACAGTTACAACAGGTGAGTATCCATTTGCTTGAAGGTAGATTCTTGTATCCCCGATTGTTAAAGGTGAATTAACTTTCATAGTTTTTTTCTCAATAATTCCCTCTTCACCTTGAAGTAGTGAAACATCGAGCGTGTAGTCCTCTGGCGCTCCAGTTAATACATTGTATTTTGCGACAAAGCTATCTGCAGTCAACATAAAATCTTGAAGATTTGAATCACGATAAAGCTTTCCATATGTCAGTGAGTCATAACTTGTCACGTTGTTAACAAAGCGCTCACCAACATTTAAAATTGCTTCTCCGCGCATTCCAAAAAGAGAACTAAAGCTGATTCCAACTAAAACTAGAATTAACGCAAGGTGAAAAAATAGATTTCCTGTTTCCCGAGCAAAACCTTTCTCTGCAGAAATCGAGCCCTCTGATTCTAAAACTCTGAAACTATTTTTCTTAAACCATGCACGGGCTGTTTCTAACTCGCTTCCATTTGAGCTCCATTGTTGAAAATGCTCCATCCGTGAGAGGTTTTTTGGAGTTGCGGGAGGAAGAGCACGAGCATTCTTTAAATGCTCAATTGTCCTTGGTAAAACACAACCAATGAGTGAGATAAACAAGAGAATATATACAGCGCTAAACCAAGGTGAGCCATATACATCAAATAGCCAGAATCGATCCAACCACTCTGCCTGCTCTGGAGAGTTTTTAAAGTAATCTGAAACCTGCATTGGGTTTTGAGTTCGTTGCGGAAATAAGGATCCAGGAATTGCAGCTACACCTAAAAGTAACAATAAAATTAGGGCGGTTCGCATGCTTGTTAATTGGCGCCATAGGTATCTTGCAAGGCTTGTGCCATCTAGTTCAGGTATTTGTATTTGATTACTCATTAGATCACCGGAATAAAGTCAGAGATAAGGCCACGCATTGAGTTCATTAACTCTGACCAAAGGCCAAGAACCTGTAATAAGCCAATCAAAATCAAAAATGTCCCACCGATTTTTGATATTACATCTCCCCGGCGATAGATAATCCGGCGAAGTTTGGTTGATTTATCCAAAAATAATCCTGAAGCGATAAATGGCAATCCCAAACCAAGGCAGTAAGCAAATGAGAGTACAGCGCCACGAAGTGCACTAGATTCTTGAAAAGCCAAAGTTTGAACAGCTGCTAGTCCAGGGCCAATGCATGGAGTCCAACCAATTCCAAAGAGAACTCCCAACAACGGTGCACCCAATAGGCCACCTGTTGTTCGCATTTTTGGACGAATTGTTGGTGAAAACGGGAACTTTCCAAAAAAGACAAAGCCTAAAAATATTGTCATGATTCCCAAAATTCTTGAAATTATCTCTTCATTTGCAACTAATTGATTGCCTAGCTCGCCAAACAAAGCACCAAAATAAATAAAAACCGCACTAAATCCAAAAACAAATAGTAATGATCCTAAAAACACCTTACCTCGGTTTACAGAAAATCCTGCGGCAAAAGACAAGTAGCCTGGAACAAGAGGTAGAACGCATGGTGATAAAAACGAAACTACGCCCACGACAAAAGCAAATGGAATAGCAGCAATAATCGCTCCACTAAAGAGTTGCTCAACTAAAAATTCTTTCATTCTTGGCTAACTCTTTCAATCAGTTGAGACAAAGAAGCCACGGTCACAACACCTGAGATTCGTGCAGCCACGCGCCCTTGTTCATCAAGGATTACAGTTGTAGGGATTGCATTTGCAGATAACGAGCCTCTGAAGCCAGACAAAATTGAATCATCAATCACCGTTGGATATGGGATCTTAAATCTTCGTTCAAAAGCTTCAGCATTTGCTGGATTATCTCTCGTTAATATCCCTATGAATTCAACCTCGGAGTATTTGTTTGCTAATGCAACAAGTGTTGGAGCTTCCGCCCGACATGGTGAGCACCATGAGGCCCAGACATTTACAACTGCAACTTTATTCTTTGTATATGTGTAATTCTTGCCGGACAATGTCATTCCTGAAATTGTTGGAGATATTTTTCTGTCAGTTGATTTAATAAATGTAACTGCACCATCTCCAGAGACGAAACTTTCCTCAGAGACAGAAGTTCCACCACCACCGCATCCCGTCAATGTGATGACAAGAATTAGAGCAATGGTAAATCTCTTCATTAGTTTTTTTCTGGTAAAAGATGTCTGGCAGGTTCGGAGTATGTGAGTCCTGAAATGAAGCCCTCATCATCAAAATGAATACTTGTTACAGAGGCCAAGGTGCATTCGCGCTTGCGGGGATCATGCAAAAGTCTGCGGTTTTCAATTGCACTTCGTAAAATCCAAATCGGTAATTGATGAGAAACACAAATTGCATCTTTACCTTTTGCTGCATCACGCGCTGCGAAAACTGCTGCCAACATACGATTGATCTGTTGATCGTATGGTTCGCCCCAAGATGGTTTCCACGGATTCAAAAGATGTCTCCATGAGGCAGGGTGTCGTAACACTCCGTCGCCAACGCCAAATGGTTTACCCTCAAAAATATTTGCAGCTTCGATTAATCTCTCGTCCGTTGTAATTTCAATATTGTGCGCTTTTGCAATTGGCGCTGCTGTTTCTTGTGCGCGTTGTAAAGGTGAGACATGTAACGCGCCTAAATCAAGATTCTTAGACCACTCTCCGATTGTGGAAGCCATCTCTTGTCCGCGCTCAGATAATCTCCAACCTGGTTGCCGCCCATAAAGAATTTTTTCAGGATTATGGACTTCACCATGTCTAAGAACGTGCACAGTTGAACTCATGGGTTAAGCATAAAGCGTCCATAAACTCCATGATTCGCTAGGGTAGTGACATGGCACTCACAGATAAACGGGCTGCCTTTTTTGATGTAGATAACACGCTTATTCGGGGCTCAACGATTTATTTCTTAGGCCGGGGAATGTACCAGCGCGGATATTTCACAAAAAAGGATATCTCTCGTTTTGTTCTAGCCAACCTGAGATTTCGCTTAACTGGTAAAGAGAAAAAAGAAGAGATTCAGAGATTTCAAGATGCAGCCACAGATTTTATTGGTGGCCATAATGTTGCTGACATTCAAGCAATTGCAGAAGAGATTTATGATGAATTCGTTTCACCAGCTTTGTGGCAGGGAACAATTGATATCGCCCAAACTCACATCGCAAATGGGGATGATGTTTATTTAGTAACTGCCGCCCCAGAGGATATGGCTACCTTGATTGCAAAAAGACTTGGCCTAACTGGCGCACTTGGTAGTAAAGCAGAGATAAAAAATCAGATTTACACTGGAAATATGAACGGACCACTATTGCATGGTAAAGAAAAAGCAATTGCAATTATTGAACTAGCAAAAAATAATAGCTTAAATTTGGAAAATTGTTTTGCATATTCTGATAGCAATAATGACTTACCACTTCTGCAAAGTGTTGGACATCCATCTGTAATCAATCCGGATGCATTGCTTGGATTGCGCGCCATGGCTGAAGGTTGGCCCATTCATGATTTTCGAAAAGCTAGATTCATTGGCAGGGCAATCTCACCTGTTGTGGTGCGTCTTGCTGCCCTTGCAACGTGGCTTACTCCTCGCAAGCGCAAAGGTTGATTAACTACTTAACCCTTTATCCCTGTAATGTAAGCAAGTTATGGAAATGCGCTCATTCTCCGACTACTTGCGTAGTGTTGATGATGCTGCCTTTATTTCTCTCTTTTCTGCACGACCAGATTTAGTTTCTCCAGTACCACCAGATATTGCCTCACTTGCTGTTCGTGCTTGTTCTGCTCCAAGTTTGGCGCGTGCAATCGATTCATTAAATCAATGGCAGTTACAAGTTCTTGAAGCAACAGCAAGTGTGAATGAACCCTTTACAGCAAAAACTATTGCATCCCTCACAGACAAAGAAGCATCATCTGGTTTGGATCATTTAGTTAAAATTGGATTGGTGTATCCATCTGATGATGGATTAAGAGTTCCAACCCAACTTCGTGAAGTTATTGGCGGCGAACCTGCTGGTCTCGGACCAGCATCTATGGTCAAATTGAAGTTAAATGAATTGGCAGATGCGCCCGCAGATTCGAAAAAGATTTTAGAACGGTTGATATGGGGGCCTCCAAGAGGAAGCGTTGGAGACGTTAAAAATCCAAGTCCTGGAGTCTCTTGGCTCTTGGAAAAGAAATTTTTGGTTGCACTTGATCAGCGGACAGTAATTCTTCCGCGCGAAGTTGCGATCGAACTTCGCGGTAAAAAGATTCACAAGCAAGTAAACGTTAGACAGCCAGAACTGACAGGAACAAAACGCGACAAGAAGCAAATTGATTTGGCTGCAATCGCGAATGTCTCAACTGTTCTACGTTGGGTTGAAGAGCTGCTTAATTTTTGGGCAGAAGAGCCTGCAGATGCTTTGCGTGCAGGTGGATTAGGAGTACGAGATCTCAAAGTTCTTTCAACCCACCTAGGTGTTGATGAAGCCTGTACGGCATTTATCGCTGAGCTTGCATACTTAGCATCGCTTATCAGTATTGATGCAAATGATCAGATTTTGCCAAGTAATAAATTTGATATTTGGTTAATGCAATCTCCTGCAGATCGCTGGCAGATGCTGGCATCGCAGTGGTTAATTACATCTCGAGTAAGTGGTTTAGTCAGCCGTTTAGAATCCAAAAATGTTGCTGCTCTGGGACCCGAGTTAGATCGAGTAAATGCATCCAAGATCAGAGGTTTAACACTTGCCTTATTAATTGAAAATCCAGAGATTGCACCTGACTGGAATAGTTTTAAATCTGTATTGGATTGGCGCGCCCCGGTTCGGCGAAACTCTTCATTACAAGATGAATTAGCGGAATGGACTTTGAGAGAGGCTGAATGGTTAGGGATAACTGGGCAGGGAGCGATCTCAAAATATGGAGTTGGTTTTATAAATGGAGATGACTTAGAAGTAATTAATCAAGATTTGCCAAAAACTGTTGATCACATATTGATTCAGAGTGATAACACAGCAATTGCACCAGGCCCACTCGAGCATGAAATTTCACAGGCACTTGCAATGATGGCTGAAATTGAAAGCCGAGGAGGAGCGACTGTCTATAGATTCACCGAAGCAACAATTCGTCGCGCACTTGATCATGGCAAAACTGGTGATGAAATTAAATCATTCCTTGCAAAAACATCTAAAACACCTATGCCACAACCACTTGAGTATTTAATTGCAGATGTTGCAAAAAAACATGGAAAATTACGTGTCGGAAACACGTCTTCTTTTATACGCTGTGAAGATACAGCTTTAATTTCTCAGATTGTTAACGATAAGAAATTAGAGATTTTAGGTCTTCGGCGTATTGCACCTGAAGTTGTTATTTGCGACATGGATGCAACCGATGCCATGCGCATTTTGCGCGAAAGTGGTTACTTGCCTGCAGGTGAATCGGCAAATGGAATGATTTTAACTGGCGTGAAATCAAATCGAGCCCTGACTAAACCAAGACCACCGCGCATTATCGGAGAAGTTGAAATTCCAACAGATGATTCCTTAACTGCCGCTATTCGATCTTTACGAACTGGCGAGAAATCAACTCATCGCCAAACACGATTGCGCCAAGTAGCAAATGAAGCATTGGGTGCACTTCCACGAAGTACTGCAAATGAGACGATGGATATTTTGAATCAGTTCATTTCTGAGGAAAAAACCCTCTCGATAGGTTATGCCGATAACAATGGCGGAGTGACCCACAGAATTATTGATCCGATTCGAATTACTGCAGGCTCTTTAATTGCGCGCGATCATGCAACCGGGGAGGTTCAATCCTTCAGAATCCCCCGCATCACCGGCGTTGCACCGTTATAGACTTAGATCATGTTGGCAGACCTAGAAGCGCTCGTAAGGTTGGAATCACCAACGCAAGATTTAGAAGCTTGCAAAAGTGTTGTTCGCTTGGCCAGTGATATCGCATCTCGTGTTTTAGATTCTCCAGCTGAGATACGAGATATAAATGGTCGGCCAGTTTTTTGGTGGGGCTCACCTAATCCAGAAGTTATTGTCTTGGCCCATCTAGATACTGTTTGGCCTAAAGGATCCTTTGAACCGCTATGGCAGATAGAAGGAACGACAGCCAGAGGCCCAGGTATTTTTGATATGAAGGCTGGTTTTATTCAAGCTTTATACGCGATGAAATCCATTAAGGGACCGGTTGCACTTGTTGCTACAACAGATGAAGAGACAGGAAGTCTTACAAGTAAAGATTTTATTAAAGAGATATCTGCGAAAGCAAAGTCAGTTCTTGTTGTCGAAGCTTCTTTAGAGGGAAAAGTTAAAACTGGGCGAAAAGGTACTGCGATGTATCAAATAAAAGTTTTGGGTAAAGCATCCCATGCTGGCCTAGAACCAGAAAAAGGTGTTAATGCAACCGTTGAGATGGCCCACGTTGTTATCGCAGTTTCAAACCTTGCAAATACTCAATTTGGAACAACAGTAGTTCCTACAACTCTAACGGCAGGAAATACAACAAATACAGTTCCAGATTTAGCAGTTCTCGATATCGATATCCGCTCTTTCTCAATGGCTGAACTAGAGAGAGTTGATGCAGCGATCAAAGCAATAGTTCCAGTTAATCCAGAGACAAGATATGAAGTTACTGGTGGTTTCAACAGACCTCCATTAGAAACTTCATCGACTATGGCTCTATATGAACGCGCTGAAAAAGTTGCAAAAGAAATTGGCATGCCTGTTCTAGGCCATGCATCCGTTGGAGGTGCAAGTGATGGAAACTTCGCCGCGGCGGCAGGTGCACAGGTTCTAGATGGATTGGGAGCTGTCGGAAGTGGAGCTCATGCCAAGCACGAATGGGTTGATATCAGTACCCTTGAAGATCGAAGCAAGTTTTTACATGCGCTGATTAAGGATTTATTAAATGAGTGATGGTCCGTTAATTGTTCAGAGTGATAAAACACTTCTGTTAGATATCGACCATCCTCTATCTGTTGAGTGCCGCCGTGCGATTGCACCATTTGCTGAGTTAGAGCGCTCCCCAGAACATATTCACACATATCGATTAACTCCACTTGGATTATGGAATGCCCGTGCTGCAGGACATGATGCAGAACAGGTTATTGATACATTAATTAAGTATTCACGGTATGCAGTGCCACATTCAATTCTTATTGACGTCGCAGAAACTATGTCTCGCTATGGGCGCCTTCGGCTTGAGATGGATCCTGTACATGGCTTAATTTTGATAACTACCGATACAGCAGTACTTGAAGAAGTAATCCGTGCAAAAAAGATTGCTCCATTACTGGGTGCCAGAATCGATTCTGAAACAATCACAGTTCTGCCAAGTCAACGTGGTCAGATTAAACAGTCACTTCTGCGCTTAGGTTGGCCGGCTGAGGATTTTGCAGGTTATGTAGATGGTCAGGCACATGAAATATCTTTGGTAGAAAAAGATTGGAAGATTCGCCCATATCAAGAGTTGGCAGCTGAAGGTTTTTGGCATGGTGGTTCGGGAGTAGTAGTTCTTCCTTGTGGTGCAGGTAAAACAATTGTTGGTGCAGCAGCAATGGCCCATGCAAAGGCAACTACATTAATTTTGGTGACGAATACAGTTGCTGCTCGCCAGTGGCGAGATGAACTTTTGAAGCGAACTACATTAAATGAAGATGAAATTGGCGAATACTCTGGTGCAAAAAAAGAAATTAGACCTGTCACTATTGCTACGTATCAAGTAATGACAAAGAAGAAAAACGGAGTTTATGCGCACTTAGATCTATTTGATTCCTACGACTGGGGCTTGATTATTTATGATGAAGTTCATCTACTTCCAGCGCCAATCTTTAGATTCACCGCAGATATTCAGTCTCGACGCAGGCTTGGACTTACCGCGACATTAGTTAGAGAAGATGGAATGGAGGGTGAGGTTTTCTCACTCATTGGTCCAAAACGCTTTGACGTTCCATGGAAAGAGATTGAATCTCAGGGGTATATCGCCCCAGCAGAATGTATTGAAGTGAGAGTTAATTTAACTGAGGCTGAACGCCTAACTTACGCAACTGCAGAGCCGGAGAATCGCTATCGAACATGTGCGACTACTCGCACCAAGCGTGATGTTGTTGAGTTACTTGTTAAAAAACATAAAGGCGAACAAATTCTTGTCATTGGTCAGTATCTTGATCAACTCGATGAACTCACTGAAGTCCTTGGTGTTCCTATTATTAAGGGAGATACACCAGTAAAGGAACGCGAAGTCCTTTTCAATAAATTTAGAACTGGTGAAATAACCTGTTTGGTTGTCTCAAAAGTTGCTAATTTTTCTATTGATCTTCCAGATGCAACAATTGCAATCCAAGTTTCCGGTGCATTTGGAAGTCGTCAAGAAGAAGCTCAGAGATTAGGTCGAATCTTGCGCCCAAAATCAGATGGAAGAAGTGCAACGTTTTATTCGGTAATTTCTCGCGACACAATCGACCAAGATTTTGCACAAAATCGCCAGCGCTTTTTAGCTGAGCAGGGCTACTCTTACAAAATTATCGATGCTGACGATGTGTTTCAAGGGAAGATCTAAATCTTATTGGATCAACTCTCCAATAATCATGGTGCACTCCATCAATTAAAGTAACAGGCACTTGTTCTCCATACTTCTTTTCTAAATCTTCATTGCCGTCAATAAATATTTCAACTACTTCAAATTTCAATTCGTGCATCATTGCCTGCAAAACTTTAAGGGCATCTTCGCAGAGGTGGCACTCTTTTCGACTATATATCGTGACTAATTCCATCACCACTCCTTCCTATTCTGATAAACCTCTTAGAGAATGGTTCTCTCATGCCACTGACCCTAAACCATAGCTATCGCACTGATAGCGTTGGCACCATGCAATTCCTAAGGGTCAAATTGATTCACCCATCCCTTACTGTGAAACTGTTGGTCGTATCCACTCTTTTGCTGTCAGGTTTAGGTATACCAACTGCTGAAGCAATTACCTTTCGACAGATGCCGGCCACAAACTGGGTTCATGTTCTCGCTGGTGATTCCGATATATCTTCTTCGGTTCGTACAAACACCGCCCAACTTCCTGCTAAAAATCTTGAAGCAGTTTCCAAGTTTGATGTCACCTATAACAATTTTCCTGATTGGGCAAAAAACGAAGTTCAGGAATCTTTAGATATATGGGCGGCAAATTTCAGATCATCCGTGGCAATTGCTGTGGACGCGACATGGGAGCGTTCTAAATCAGAAAACATTTTGGGAAGTGCTCGCGGAGGGAGTTATTTTTCTTCTTTCACAGGAGCTCCGGATCCTGGTCTTTGGTATGTGTCAGCTCTTGCGAATGCACTTTCTGGAAAAGATTTAGATAAAAATAATCCTGAAATAATTATCCAGGTTAACTCTGAAGCACCATGGAACTCTCGTGGGGATGGTCAACCAACCCGAACTGAGTACGATTTAAAATCGGTTTTTTTACATGAGGTTGGTCATGGTCTTGGTTTTTCTTCAAACGATTCATACGACCCAACTTTTGGAGTTGGCACGTTGTCCATGCCAACAGCCTTTGATGCATATCTGCAGACATCTGATGCAAAACGATTAGCAGATTTACCATCACCGTCCAAAGAGTTGGGGACAGCATTAACTTCTTCGCTAGTGTGGTCTGGCCCGCTAGGTGTTAAGGCAAACGGTGGTGTAAAACCTAAAATGTTTACACCGTCAACGTATGAACCTGGTTCATCGATATCACACTTAGATGAAACTTCTTTTACTAATGCCGGTTTAGATTCAGTAATGACTCCAAGGCTTGACTCTGGGGAGGTTTTTATTGGGCCTGGTCCGTTGATGTTAGCGATGATGGAAGATTTACGAAATAAACCCGCTGCAGGGATAACAAATGACCTGCCACTTGCCCCTCGCAATCCCTTAGCGTTGGTTGGCGATGCATCGGCTCTCATAACTTTTGATGCTCCTGCCAACATTCGAACATCACAAATTAGTGAATACATTGTTAAAAACATCAAGACTGGGGTTGAAAAGAAATCTAATTCAAGTCCTGTTGTATTTTCAGGGTTAAGAAATGGAACCTCATACACATTTGCAGTGGTTGCAAAAAATGCCCTAGGGGTATCTGCTGAAGCTAAAACTAAAGCAGTTGTTCCTCAATTAAGTTGGAAGAGCAGCAGTTTTGATGCTAATTCAGATGGATTAAATCTAGCAAGCGCTACATTTAATGGTAAACCTGTTGTTGCCTATAACGATAGTAAAAATGCAGATTTAAAGCTTGCGATATTTGATGGCAAGGTTTGGAAAAAAACCGTAGTTGACGGTAATGGCGGAACAGAGGGAAGAACAACTAATGAGATCTCGAGTGCAATCAGTCTCTGTGTTAATGGCGTTGCCCCTTTGCAAACAATGCACATCTTCTATAGTGATGTGACTGAAAAAGATCTTCGCTATGCAAAATATGATGGAAAATCTTTTAGTTTTGAAGTAATCGATGGTAATGGTCCCTCTGTAAACAACTATGAAGACCCCGTTCGTGTGCGTTCATCTAGTGATGTGAGTGTTTCGAATGCTTGTGTCACCACTGCCTCGGATATTCAAGTTTTCTATCGCGACCAAACACAAGGAATTACTCTAGGAGCGGTCAGATCTAATGGTGGTCCTTGGAAATATGAGTTAGTCGACGGAGATCGAGCTACTGATGGACGAAGTACAGGTGATGTCAGTTTTCACATGAAAGCAGTTCGTGTGGGTGAAACAACCTACCTTGTCTATGACTCTGTAACTGGCTTTGATGAAAGAAAAAGCGTCACGGCCGGTTCAGTTCGTATGGCAAGTCGTACAGGAGTAAACCCATCTGATTGGCAATACATAGAGTTAGATCGCTCATCCAATAATTCATCTATAGCTGGTTACGATGTTGCAATCGCAAATGTTGGTAACTCTGCTCTGGTTGCTTGGTTGGCAGGTCCATCAACAACACCAGGGGTTGCAAGTGAAGTTCGGTGGACGAAGGTGGATTCACCTAAAAAAATATCAAAGATTGTAAGTGGAAATTTTGGGCGACCAGGTGAGCATCTTTCCACTAATGGAAAAACAATCATCTACAACTGCCAAGAGCGTTTATGTGCGATTAACACCGAGCAAAAAATTCTCAATCAAAATTCAGTTCGGCTAGTAACCAGTTCTCAAGAATTACAACCAATTGATAGTGTGTGGCTCACAATAAACAAAAGTATAAATTTGCTTGCCAACAAAAAAGGAAAAATGGTTCTTCTTAAGCCGTAATTATTTTGCGTTGCGGCGCTGAATACGAGTTTTCTTTAGAAGTTTTTTGTGCTTCTTTTTCGCCATACGCTTGCGTCGCTTTTTAATTACTGAACCCATATACGAATCTCTCTTTTCTATGTTTGCTGATGTTGAGGAGGTGGTTAGATTACCGTGTATTGCGAATAAAAATCGAAACGGTATCCGCGCTTGATGTGACAACAAGCGGACCCAACTCTTTGGACTCTAGGCTTCCTAGGAGTAATCGTTGACCAATTGGAGCGCTATCGGCTGCCGAAATTGCTCCTTTTGCGTTAAAAGTTATTAGCAAGGGAGTAGGTGTCTTTGGATTCCATGCAAGTTCTGGAACTGCCCCACTTGAAAGAAATAGGAGTTGTGTAGAACCAATCGTAAATCCAGGACCTGTGCCTACAAATCTAAATGTCCAAGTGGGTAAATAGCGAGATGAGAATTTCGTGACTGCTACTTCCCTTTTACTTCCAACAACAACTTCTCCACCTAGAAGCAATGAAGCTGTGGTGCTATTCCAAATGCGCTTGCCCTTACTGATGGAACTTCGGATAGCCGAGACAATCTTTAGATCCTTTGAAACCCTGACAATCAGACCATCAACTAAACCTGCGAGCTTTTTACCAGCAATTGTTTCACCACTTGAACCAACAAGGGTGAAGGTTCCATCTGTATTTCGAGAAACAGATTCGATAGTTGTGGAGATTGAACCAACTTGCGTTAGTTTTGAGAAAACACCAGAAAAAATAAGTGAAACAATAAATCCTGCACTAGTTTTTTCACTTGCTAAAGAACCAACAATTATGAGCCCAGCCTTATCGATTAGTACTGCAGTAGGTAAAATGGCGTGGTTTGAAGGTAAAACACTTGGCGAACCGATAACTCCTGTAGCTGAAACCTTCCAGATAGTTAATACCTTCAAATCTCCTGCAAGTGTTGGTGCAGGAATCACTGCGTTATCGGGATTAATTGTTGCTTGTGTAATTCCTGAGGGGGCCACTACAGAGGTTGCTACCAAAGGTGTTGATCCAGCGATCCAAATATCTCCAACAGCATCCACAGCAGCAGCCGTCGCCACTGATCCTTGAGATTGATCTAACTGTATTTTCCACAACTCTGTTCCATTTACATCAAGAGCTTTTGCATAAGCCCTCGAATTTTGAGTTCCATAAACAATTAAGTTTTTACCAGAAACAACCACTCCGCTAACTTCAGATGGCAAACCAATTGTTGTAAGAAGTTTTAAAGGGTTAACGGTAATTTTTTTTGGTACTGCTTGAGCGGTAGGTGTAATCGCTAGAAGTACAACCAAAGCTAAAGTGAAGAAGCGTTTCACGCTAATTCCTGTGCCCGATCACGAGCAGCCTTCATTGCCTTACGAACTAATTGCTCTAATCCATCATCTGTAAATGATGCCAAAGCTGCTGCCGTAGTGCCATTAGGGCTTGTAACATTTTCACGGAGAACTGCTGCGGTTTTGCCGGATTCCTCTAGCATTTTTGCAGCACCTACAATTGTTTGGACAGTCAAAGTAGTCGCATCTTTTTGATTCAGCCCAAGCTCAACTGCACCCAAGATCATTGACTCCACAAAAGCAAAGAAATATGCAGGTCCAGAGCCACTGGTTGCAGTCACTGCATCTTGAAGTGACTCCTCAACTTCAATAGTTTTACCGGCCGCACTTAAAAATCCGGTTACAAAATCTCTTTGCTCAGCAGTTACGCTATGTGAAGTTGAGATCGCCGACATGCCTTCTCCCAATAAAATCGGTGAGTTTGGCATCACGCGGATAATCGGATTTGCTTTCCCAATTGCATCTTCAACAAATGAAATGCTCTTTCCAGCAGCAAACGTGACGATCAATGTCTGTGAACTTATTTGGCCCTTTACCTCTGCTAAAACTTCCCCTAAATCCTGTGGTTTAACGACCAAAAGCAATACTTGGGCTGTTGAAACATTATTTGCAAGATTATCTGAATTGATTGAGTATTTTTTAGTTAACTCTTCAATGCGCTCTGAGCGCTTCTCGGAGATAGTAATTAATTTTGGATTTAGCCCATATGTTGTAAGGGCAGAGATAAGGGCCTCACCCATTATTCCTGCACCAATGAGTCCAACCTTTAGCTTTGTCTCCATGTAACAAGACTACCCGTTGAGCCTGTAGGCTCTGCGACTATGCCAGAAGTAAAGCCGGGATTTGCGCGTGATTGGGTTGAATTTTTCGACCCTAATGATGCTGAGACAATCTTTAAATGTGATTTAACGTGGCTTACTTCTTACTGGACATGTATTTATGGCGATGGATGCCAAGGTGTTTTTAAGAATCAACCAAATTCTGGGTGTTGCACGGAAGGTGCTATGTATTCAGATGAGGAAGATGAAGAGCGCACTCTAAAGGCTGCAACTTACCTAACACCCGAGATGTGGCAGTTCTACAATGAAGCGCGACCAAAAAAGCCCGGCGGTGCATTAAGAATTTCTGAGAAAGATGAAGATGGCGAGCGCAAAACACGTCGCGTTGAAGATGGATGTATTTTCCTTAACCGAAAAGGTTACGAAGCAGAAGGTTTCACTGGATCATTTGGTTGTGTACTTCACCATGTTGCACAACGCGATGGAAAACATTTTGCAGATACAAAACCTGATGTTTGTTGGCAGCTACCGCTACGCCGTAGTTTTGAAACCCGTGAATATGGTGAGCGTGAGTACTCTGTAACGGTCATTGGTGAGTATGAACGTCTTGCATGGGGCGATGGCGGTGAAGATTTTGATTGGTACTGCACAAGCAATAGTGATGCTCACGTTGGCACAGAGCCTGTTTATATCTCTAACAAGTACGAACTCGAACTCCTTATGGGTAAAGATGCTTACAACGAACTATCTCGCCTATGCAATGCACGCATGGAACATATCCGTGAGGCATCAGCACGCTCGCTACCACTTTTTGTGATTCAGCATCCAGCTACATTGGCTGCCCAGAAGAAATAGTCAGCCCCGTGTCATAGGCTTATCGCTATGGCCAAGGTAGAAAAAGATCCGTTTCGCTGCACTGAGTGCGGATGGACTTCCCAAAAATGGGTTGGCCGTTGCGGTGAATGCCAAGCATGGGGAGCTGTTGAAGAGATTGCAGCGCCAAAAAAACTTTCATTGGTTCCAGGAAACGTTACTTCAAAAGCATTACCGATTGGTGATGTTGATCTTTCTGCTGCACATGCCAGACCAACAGGTGTTTCCGAATTAGATCGGGTTCTTGGTGGCGGACTTGTTCCAGGTGCTGCAATTTTGTTAGCAGGTGAACCCGGTGTTGGTAAATCAACGCTGCTGCTCTCTGTTGCAGCGCAAAGTGCAGCAAAGGCAATTACTTCGCTTTACATCAGTGGGGAAGAGTCTGCATCGCAGGTGCGCTTACGAGCAGAGCGAATTAAAGCTGTTGATCCCAAATTGTTTATTGCATCAGAGACAGATCTCGGCGCCGTAATTGCACACATTGATGCAGTAAAACCAGAGCTGGTCATAATCGACTCCATTCAGACAATTGGAAGTTCAACTGCTGACGGCGCTCCTGGTGGAGTGACTCAAGTCCGTGAAGTTGCAGGTGCTCTGATTCGAATTTGCAAAGATCGGGATATAACTTTGCTTCTGGTTGGACATGTCACCAAAGATGGTACTATTGCTGGACCACGACTTTTAGAACATATCGTCGATGTTGTTCTTCAATTTGAAGGCGAACGGCATTCACGATTGCGCTTGATACGAGCAATTAAAAACCGCTTCGGCGCATCTGATGAAGTTGGATGTTTTGATCTAAGCGATTCAGGTATTGAATCAGTACTTGATCCAACAGGTTTATTTACTTCTCGCCATGTTGAACCGGTGCCAGGAACATGTGTCACGGTAACTCTAGAGGGCCGCAGACCTTTGTTAGCTGAGATTCAAGCACTCGTATCTGCGGGGCGCGAAAATGACTTTGGAAATGCACGCCGAGTAGTTTCCGGATTGGATTCTGCACGGACGTCAATGACTCTTGCAGTTCTAGAACTACGTGCACATGTTCGAGTTGGTGGACGCGATGTCTATGCAGCAACTGTTGGTGGGATGAAAATGACGGAACCAGCTGCTGATTTGGCTTTAGCGTTAGCTGTTGCCTCTGCCGCTAAATCTCTAGCCCTGCCAGCAGATCTTGTAGCAATCGGTGAAGTCGGTTTAGCAGGTGAGATTAGAAAAGTAAGTGGAGTAAATCGCAGATTACAAGAGGCTTATCGTCTTGGTTTTAAACGGGCTTTAGTTCCAACTGGTTCAGATGTAAAGATTGCGGGAATGGAGATTTTTGAAGTCTCGCGGTTAGATGCCGCACTAAAACGGGTAAAAATTAACGGCGAATGAATTCGCTAGAAAAACCAATTATCTCTTGGTTTAAAAAGCATAAGCGCGATCTTCCTTGGCGCAACACAACACCGTGGGGTGTTTTAGTTAGTGAGTTTATGTTGCAACAAACCCCAGTCAACCGTGTACTTCCTAAATGGAATGAGTGGATGCAGCGTTGGCCAACTCCGGCAGATTTAGCTAAGGCAACGCCTGCAGAGGTTATTACAGCCTGGGGACGTCTTGGTTATCCGCGCAGAGCCCTTCGCTTGCACGCAACTGCGCAGATAATCACTGAAGATTTTAATAATCAAGTTCCTGAAGATCCTAATATTCTTCAACTTTTTCCTGGAATTGGCGAGTACACCGCCGCGGCCATTGCTGCCTTTGCATTCGAAAAACGCACACTCGTTATGGATGTAAACATTCGCCGTGTTTTGGTAAGAGCGATAGATGGACAAGAACATCCAAAACCTGCCGCGACCTCGAAGGAGAGAAATTCGCGAATGAAGTTATTACCGGAAAAGAATGCACACCTATGGGCTGCTGCAACCATGGAACTTGGCGCAGTGATCTGTACTTCAAAAAAACCAATCTGTGAAAAGTGTCCCATCATTGATCAATGCATGTGGCTTAAAAATGGCTATCCCAAAACAGAGCTTGTTAGAAAATCTCAAGATTGGCATGGGACAGATCGCAAATGCCGTGGAACTATTGTTCAAGCATTGCGTGAAAGTGAATCACTCACAGAGGGCGCACTTAAAAAACTATGGCCCGATGAATCACAAGTTGAAAAAGCTCTCCTGAGTTTAATGAAGGATCAGCTCATTGAATCAATTTCGCGCAAGCGTTATCGATTACCGCTCTAATGTTCAGAGAAGTTTATTTAGCAGTTAATTAGGCAGTTGGTGCTTCAGCTAAATCTTCAGGTGTATCAGGCATTGCAGATTTAGGTGCACCCTTAAAGGTGAATTCGGCTTCTGCGCCTTCCCCGATGACATCTACAACAATGATTTCGCCGGCTTTTAATTCACCAAACAAGATGCGCTCTGACAATGCATCCTCAATTTCGCGCTGAATAACGCGACGAAGTGGACGAGCACCTAAGAGTGGGTCATAACCGCGATCTGCCAATAGATCTTTTGCAGCTGGCGTTAATTCAATTCCCATATCTTTGTTCTGCAAGCGATCATCAAGATTCTTAAGCATCAGATCAACAATTTCAATAATCTGAGGCTTAGTTAACTGATGGAAGACGATTACATCATCGATACGGTTAAGGAACTCAGGGCGAAAGTGTGACTTAAGTTCGTCAGTTACTTTGCCCTTCATGCGCTCATAGTTTGTTAAATCATCACCAGAATTAGCAAAACCAAGACCTTGTGATTTAGAGATATCGCGAGTTCCAAGGTTTGTAGTCATGATGATGACCGTATTTTTAAAGTCAACTGTTCTTCCTTGGGCATCTGTTAAGTGTCCGTCTTCTAGAACCTGCAAAAGAGAGTTGAAGATATCTGGGTGTGCTTTTTCGATCTCATCAAAGAGAACTACAGAGAAAGGACGGCGACGAACTTTTTCAGTTAGCTGTCCACCCTCGTCATATCCAACATAGCCTGGAGGTGCACCAAATAAACGTGAAGCCGTATGACGCTCAGAGTATTCAGACATATCAAGTTGAATTAGTGCATCTTGATCACCAAATAAGAATGAGGCAAGAGTTTTTGAAAGCTCTGTCTTACCAACACCTGAAGGACCGGCAAAAATAAATGAGCCACCTGGGCGGCGTGGATCTTTAAGACCAGCACGTGTGCGACGAATTGCTTTTGATAAAGCTTTGATCGCTTGCTCTTGTCCAATGACTCGGTTATGAAGCTCAGCTTCCATGTTTAGAAGACGTGCTGTCTCTTCCTCGGTTAATTTAAATACAGGAATTCCAGTTGAGATTGAAAGCACTTGCGCAATCAACTCTTCATCAACTTCAGTGACCTTATCCAAGTCAGTTGCTTTCCAGTTTTTCTCTGCTTCTTGTTTTTCGATGATAAGAGTTTTTTCCTTATCGCGAAGAGCCGCTGCTAATTCAAAGTCCTGGCCATCAATGGCAGACTCTTTCTCCTTACGTGCATTTGCAATTTTATCGTCGAATTCACGTAGTTCAGGGGGCGCGGTCATGCGCTTAATACGAAGGCGTGATCCAGCTTCATCAATGAGGTCAATTGCCTTATCTGGCAAGAAACGATCTGAAACATAGCGATCAGCCATGTTTGCAGCAGCAGCTAATGCACCATCTGTAATGGATACACGGTGATGTGTTTCGTACCGATCACGTAATCCCTTGAGAATTTCAATCGTGTGAGCAACTGTTGGCTCTTTAACTTGAATTGGTTGGAAGCGGCGCTCTAGGGCTGCATCTTTTTCAACGTGCTTGCGATACTCATCAAGAGTTGTTGCACCGATTGTCTGTAGTTCACCTCGCGCAAGCATTGGCTTGAGAATACTTGCAGCATCGATTGCACCCTCTGCAGCTCCTGCTCCAACTAATGTATGAATCTCATCGATAAACAAAATAATGTCTCCGCGAGTTTTAATCTCTTTAAGAACCTTCTTTAAACGCTCTTCAAAATCTCCACGGTAGCGACTACCTGCAACAAGTGCGCCAAGATCAAGTGAATACACTTGCTTATCCTTAAGAGTTTCAGGGACATCATTTTTAAAGATCGCTTGTGCAAGACCTTCCACAACGGCTGTCTTACCGACACCAGGTTCACCGATTAGGACTGGGTTGTTTTTTGTGCGGCGCGATAGAACTTGCATAACGCGCTCAATTTCATTTTCGCGCCCAATGACAGGATCAAGTTTTCCTTCACGGGCAGCTTGAGTCAGATTTCGTCCAAATTGATCTAGAACTAAAGATGTTGATGGAACGCCTTCTGCTGGGCCTGACTGAACAGATTCTTTTCCTTGATAACCAGAGAGTAACTGAATTACTTGTTGACGCACGCGATTTAAGTCGGCGCTAAGTTTTACTAGAACTTGCGCGGCAACTCCTTCGCCTTCCCGAATTAAACCAAGAAGAATATGTTCAGTTCCAATGTAGTTGTGTCCTAACTGCAACGCTTCGCGAAGTGAAAGTTCAAGAACTTTCTTTGCGCGCGGAGTAAATGGAATGTGACCACTTGGCGCTTGTTGTCCTTGGCCAATAATTTCTTCTACTTGTGCTCGAACACCTTCAAGTGAAATACCAAGTGATTCAAGAGCCTTTGATGCAACGCCTTCACCTTCGTGAATAAGACCAAGCAAGATGTGCTCAGTGCCGATGTAATTGTGATTGAGCATGCGTGCTTCTTCTTGGGCCAAAACGACAACGCGTCGGGCTCGGTCGGTAAAGCGCTCAAACATGGGCGGTGCTCCTTTGTATCGATCTGTCATTAAGCCTAATACCTGCAGCCATTGACCCGCGAGGTGGATTGCTTACGACCTTTACAACCCCAAATGTGGCGGGGTTATGCCCGAAATAGGGCTAAATCTAGGGTCAATTTTTCTGCTCGAGTAGCGGTTTTTCGGCTGAGTTCGCTTACAGCTCTTTCAGCATTTCCTTCGGCTGAGTTCGCTTACAGCTCTTTCAGCATTCGGGTATTTCCCAGGGTATTTGGTTTCACCGCTTCAAGATCTAAAAACTCTGCAACACCTGCATCATAAGAACGCAAAAGTTCGGCATAGATTTCAGGTGCAACGGGAGTTCCTTCTATCACTTGAAATCCGTGACGACCAAAAAACTCAGTTTCAAAAGTCAAACAAAAGAGACGCTTAACTCCAATCTCTTCAGCTCTAGAAATTATCGATTCTAAAATTTGATGTCCGACTCCCTGACCTCGAAGTTTTGCATTAACGGCAACTGTGCGAACTTCGGCCAAATCTTCCCAAAGCACGTGAAGTGCTCCACAACCAACTACATCATCTCCTTCAATTGCTACCGTGAACTCTTGAACACTCTCATAAAGAGTAACGGTTTCTTTTGTGAGCAAACGGCCTTGTGGTGAATAAGAATCAATGAGTTGTCGGATTCCTTTGATGTCACGGGTATGTGCTGGGCGGATCTGCATTACTTAATCCATCTCAGGCTTTACAAGCGGGAACAAAATTGTTTCACGAATTCCTAGCCCGGTTAGTGCCATTAACAATCGATCAACACCCATACCCATTCCACCTGTTGGTGGCATTGCAAACTCCATTGCACGCAAGAAATCTTCATCAACTTGCATTGCTTCAAGATCACCCTTTGAGCCAAGTGTTGCTTGCTCAACCAAACGATCACGTTGAATCACGGGATCAATTAGCTCGGAGTAACCAGTTGCTAATTCAAAACCATCTACATATAAATCCCATTTTTCAGCAACTCCTGGGATTTCGCGATGTGCTCGAACTAGTGGTGATGTATCAACGGGAAAACCCATAACAAATGTAGGTTCAATTAGTTGATCTTTGGCAACATGTTCAAATATCTCTTCAGCTAATTTTCCTGTAATCCACTTAGGGTCAACCTTCATCCCAAGTTTTTCAGCGATTTTCTTGAGCTCTGCTATTGAAGTTAAGGCTGTAACCGTTTGGCCAACTCCCTGGGAAATGGCTTCGTATAGTGAAATTTGTTTCCACTGGCCACCTAAATTTGCTTGGCGTCCATCGTGGTGCGTTACAACGTGTGAACCTGCAATTGCCATCGCAGCATTTTGAACTAGCTCTCGTGTTAAATCAGCGATCGAGAGCCAGTCTCCGTAGGCCATATAACTCTCGATCATTGCAAACTCAGGTGAGTGGGAAGAATCTGCTCCCTCGTTGCGAAAGTTACGGTTAATTTCAAATACGCGTTCGATACCACCTACAACACAACGCTTGAGAAAAAGCTCTGGGGCTATTCGGAGGTAGAGCTCCATATCGTAAGCATTCGAATAAGACTTAAATGGACGTGCAGCAGCCCCACCATGCATTACCTGAAGCATGGGAGTCTCAACTTCTACAAACTTTTCTTTTTCAAAAGTAGCGCGTAAAGATTTCATTACAGTCGGGCGCAATCGTGCGTTACTTCGAGCCTCGGGTCGAACTATTAAATCAACATAACGCATACGTACGCGAGTCTCTTCTGACATTGGTTTGTGATCATTTGGTAAAGGTCGAAGAGACTTTGATGCCAATGTCCAAGAGTTAGCCAGTACAGAAAGTTCACCACGTTTTGAGGTAATGATCTCACCTGTTATCGAAACGATGTCACCCAAGTCAATGTCTGACTTCCAGGATTCAAGTGCATCTTGGCCAACCTTATCTAGAGACAACATCGCCTGAAGTTCAGTGCCATCGCCTTCACGTAAAGTTGCAAAACAAAGTTTGCCTGTATCGCGCTTAAATATAATTCTTCCTGTTAATGATTCAACATCCCCTGTCGCAACATCGATCTCAAGACCAACATATTTTTCACGTATCTCTATAAGAGATTTTGTGCGAGGTACTGATACTGGATATGGCTCAACATCTCGGGCAATTAGGGCAGCACGCTTTTCTCGGCGAATTCGGAGCTGCTCAGGTAAATCTTCTTCAGCCCCAGAGTTTGAAGTAGAACCAGTTGAATTATCAGTGCTCATAGGTTGGCAAGTCTACCGACTCAAGCATTTCGCTCATGAATTAGACGAAGTCCAATCAACGTTAAATCAGGCTCATGATGCTCGATTGTTTCTGAAACACCCACCATTAAGGGTGCCAAGCCACCTGTAGCAATAACTATTGGCTTTTGAGAATATAAATCAGCAAGCTCTGCTGTAATCCGATCTACTAATCCATCAACTTGGCCAGCAAATCCAAAGATTGTTCCAGATTGCAAGGCTTCCACAGTATTTTTTCCAATTACATTTTTGGGTTTTACTAATTCGATCTTTCGAAGTTGAGCCGCGCGAGCTGCAAGTGCATCGACAGAGATCTCAATACCTGGTGCAAGAGCACCCCCTAGAAACTCACCTTTTGGTGATACAACATCAAGATTTGTTGAAGTACCGAAATCAACAACAATTGCCGGGCCACCAAAAATTGTATGCGCGGCCAGAGTATTTACAATCCGATCGGCACCAATCTCTTTTGGATTATCAACTAGAAGTGGAACCCCAGTCTTTGTTCCAGGTTCCACAATAGTTACAGGAACATCTACAAAGTAATCGGCAATCATGGTTCGAAGCTCTCGTAAAGTAGCTGGAACTGTAGAACAGATTGATAGACCAGTTAAATTGTAATCCTCAATTAGTGCTCGAAATTGCAGCCAAAGTTCATCCGCTGTACTACGTGGATCAGTTTTTACACGCCACGAGCGAATCAACTCTTTGTTATCAAAAATACCAAGAACAGTATTTGTATTACCTACATCCACAGTCAACAGCATCTTTATCTCCCTACCATCGGCATATTGTCAATTAATCGGATACCTTCAACCCAACCAGCAATAATCATTCTCTTTAATTTAGTTGAATCTGTTGCTATTGAAAAATTTTCCTCGTCAATTACAGTTGCGTAGTCTTTTTTAAATCCTAATTCTGTCGAGATTGTTGAATTTAATATTTCAATTGCTATCTCAACTGTTGGGGCTAACCTTGCTGCAGAGAGAGCTCGATTGACTACTAGTGCACTATTTCGACCCTCAGCACTCAGGCGCACGTTTCGTGAAGACATTGCAAGCCCATCGAATTCACGAACTGTTGGTACACCAATAATTTCAACCTTACTTTTCATGGATCTAATTATTGAAAGCTGCTGAAAATCCTTTTCCCCAAAAACTGCTTTGTTTGGCTTAGTTAGAGCAAATAATCGATCCACAACTGTTACCACTCCATCGAAATGACCTGGTCTTGATGCCCCCTCAAATATTGAACCCAAGGCACCAGAGTTAAGAGTTTGAAAACCTTGCGGGTAGAGATCTTCAAATTCAGGAAACCAAACCTGTGTAGCACCGGCAATAGTTGCAATTTCAATGTCACGTTCTGGAGTACGTGGATACTTTTCGATCTCTTCCTTGTTTTCAAATTGAAGTGGATTAATGAAGATGCTTACGATTACTTCTTTATCCAGTGTTCGAGCACGCTTAATCAATGCTTGATGGCCTTTATGTAAGGCACCCATTGTTGGAACTAATACGCTCATTTGAAGTGGCTCCAGTCCTTTCAGGTACCGGGCGAGATATCTATAGTTTAGCGCTAAGCGGGCAGTTGCTCCAAAAGATCTTTAATCGCTCCGTGGGTAAGCAGGATTGCATCAGGCTCAATTTCAAACCAGGGTTGCAAAACAAATCTACGCTCATGGGCTCGTGGATGTGGAAGAACTAACTCATCGGCTTTGCTAATTAAGTCTCCATATTGAATGAGATCTAAATCAATTGTGCGAGGGCCCCAATGTTGAATTCGCTCTCGCCCCATGGCTTTTTCTATTCCATGTAGCACTGAAAGCAAATCCAGTGCAGGAAGGTCGCTGTCAACAATACAAATCGCATTTAAATAATCTGGTTGCTCAGGGCCGCCAACTGGCTTTGTAGTTATATAGGAAGAAACTGATTTTACAATGGTGGCCTCACGTAATAAAGCTAGAACAGTATCTAAATTATCCTTTGGGTTTCCCAAATTAGCACCCAGAGAGATTACTGCTTTCATCGTGATTTATTTACAGTTACTGAAATATCTTTGACTTTACTTTCCACGGGTGCTTGAGGTTTATGAACTGTAACAGTTACTGTATTTACTTTTGGGTGGCCCTCTAAAATTCTCTCCGCAATTCTGTATGCCAATTTTTCAATTAAGTTAACTGGATCTGTCGTAATCTCTTCATACGTTAAATCTGTTATCTCTGCGTAGTTAACCGTGTCATCAATTGCATCAGAAAGTGCTGACGGTGCTAAATCCACATCTAGGATTAAATCTACATAGAAGTCTTGGCCATTTAATCGCTCAGATTCAAATAAACCATGATGGCCATACCCATGGATGCCGGTAAGAATTATTTGATCACTCATGATCTCAAGGCCTCCTTGTGTGGCTTAACAGAGTGAACTCTAACGGCCCAAATACCAGTTCCTTTAAGTTTCTTCGTCAAATTAATTGTGGCCTCTTCCCGTTCATCCGGAGAATCTCCACCTAAGAATCTTTTGCGTGAACCACCAACTAAAACCGGATAACCCATGTCAACAAAGCGATCAATTGCATCAATTATTGCCCAATTATGTTCTGAATCTTTTGCAAAACCAAGACCAGGATCGATAATTAGATTCTCTTTAATAACTCCATTTGATAACGCATCTTGAATTCGATCTTCTAGCTCCGAAATGGTTTCTGAGACAACATCTTTGTACACCGCTTTTGAATTCATATCTTTGGAATGTCCACGCCAGTGCATTGCAATATATGGGACTTTTAATCGCGCAGCAGTAGAGAGCATCTGATTATCAGACAAGCCTGCGCTCACATCGTTAATAATGGATGCCCCAGCTTTTATCGCTGCTTCTGCAACGCTAGCTCGCATCGTATCGATACTTATCTTCACACTGTTTTTGTCAAGGTAAGGTGCCATTTTTTCAATTACAGGAATCGTACGATTTAATTCTTCTTGCTCACTGACTCGTTCTGCTCCGGGCCTAGTTGATTCTCCACCGATATCAATAACATCTACACCTTCTGCAATCATCTCTAAGCCCCGTGATACAGCAGCATCTAATTCATTGTGTTTTCCGCCATCAGCAAAGGAATCAGGGGTTACATTTAAAATACCCATCACTAACATAAAACTAGCCTCTGGTGATTAAGGCGATTGCTTCTGAACGTGTTGCTGCATTATTTAATGCTCCACGCACCGCTGACGTAGTTGTACGTGCTTGAGATTTCTTTACACCTCGCATAGACATACAAAGGTGTTCACAATCAATAATCACGATCACTCCCAGTGGATTTAAAATCTCCACCATGGCATCTGCAATTTGTGTGGTTAAACGCTCTTGAACTTGCGGACGTTTTGCATATACATCAACTAAACGTGCTAGCTTCGAAAGTCCAGTGATCTTGCCACGAGGAATGTAACCGATGTGTGCAACACCGTGAAAGGGCGTTAAGTGATGTTCACAGTGGGAAAACACTTCTATATCCCTAACAATTACTAACTCTTCATGACCAATATCAAAAGTTGTTGTTAAAACATCTTGGGGTGATTGCCATAGGCCTTCGAAGTTTTCTGCCATCGCACGTGCTACGCGAGCAGGAGTCTCCTTTAAACCTTCGCGATCTGGATCTTCACCCAAAGCAAATAAGAGTTCTCGTACAGCTTTTTCTGCACGTTCTTTATCGTATGGCGCTTTTGCCCGACCATCAGAGACCGTGAGTTTATTTATCGTCACTTACAGCCTTTTTACGCCTTGTTGGCTTTTTTGTATCTGCAACAGGTTCTACTGCAATTCGCTCCGGTACATCAACCGGAGGCTGAGAAGATGGGATACGTGTTGCAGAGCCAGTCCAGGCAACTCTTGCTGTCACTTTCTTTACTTTCTTGAAAATAACTGCGATCTCATCTTTGTTTAGGGTTTCTTTTTCAAGTAGTTCAATTACCATCTCGTCAAGAATCTTACGATTAGCAACTAAAATATCGAAAGCTTCTTGGTGAGCAGTTTCAATCAAAGTTCTAATTTCACGATCGACAATTCCTGCAATGTTTTCACTGTAATCACGTTGGTGACCGTAGTCGCGACCCATAAATGGTTCACTACTTCCGCCGCCCAATTTGATAGCCCCAATTGCTGAAGTCATTCCATATTGAGTAACCATTGCCCGTGCAAGTGAGGTGGCTTTTTCAATGTCATTTGATGCACCAGTTGATGGATCATGAAAAATTAACTCTTCGGCAGCACGGCCGCCAAGGGAGTAGGCCAATTGATCCAATAGCTGATTTCGAGTTGTGGAGTATTTATCTTCATCTGGTAAAACCATTGTGTAACCCAATGCGCGGCCACGAGGCATAATTGTGACTTTGTGGACTGGATCTGTGTGAGGCAAAGCGTATGCAACAAGTGCATGCCCTGCTTCATGATAGGCGGTGACTCGACGCTCTTCGTCACTCATCAAACGAGATTTTCTTTGTGGACCGGCCATTACACGATCTATAGCTTCATCAAGTTCTAAGTTGCCGATATCTACTTTGTTTTCACGAGCAGATAAAAGTGCCGCTTCATTGACAACACTTGCAAGATCGGCACCTGTAAAGCCAGGTGTACGTCTGGCATAGTCAACTAACTTCACTGATGAGTTAATCGGCTTACCTTTTGAATGAATCTTCAAAATTGCTTCACGTCCCTTCAGATCTGGACGGTCTACTGCAATTTGGCGATCGAAACGACCTGGTCGAAGTAGCGCTGGATCTAACACATCGGGACGGTTTGTTGCAGCGATCAAAATAACTTTTGAGTTCTCTTCGAATCCATCCATCTCTACAAGTAACTGGTTAAGAGTCTGTTCGCGTTCGTCGTGACCGCCACCCATACCTGCACCGCGCTGGCGTCCAACTGCATCAATTTCATCGATGAAGACAATCGCAGGTGCATTCTCTTTTGCCTGATTAAACAGGTCGCGAACTCGCGCGGCTCCAACGCCTACAAACATTTCTACGAAATCTGAACCAGAAATCGAATAGAAAGGTACACCCGCCTCTCCAGCAACAGCGCGAGCTAATAAAGTCTTACCAGTTCCTGGTGGGCCGAAAAGTAATACACCCTTAGGAATTTTTGCACCTAAAGGTGCGTACTTCTCTGGCTTTGCAAGAAAATCCTTAATCTCATCTAACTCTGCGAGTGCTTCGTCTGCACCTGCTACATCTTTGAAAGTTGTTTTTGGAACATCATTATTTTGAAGTTTTGCCCTTGATTTTCCAAATTGGAAAACTTTATTTCCGCCTTGGGCTTGGCTCATCATCCAGAAGAATAAGAATCCAATCAGTAAAAATGGCAGGACTGAGAACAAGAATGAAACAAATATGGATTGCGAAGGAACTTTAACGTTCCAACCTTTGGGAGGAGGATTTCCAGTTAATGCATCAATAATCGTTGGCTCTTGGCGTGCTACATAAAAAGCTTCAACTTTCTCGGAGCCGTTTATTCGGTTGCCTGGTGTCAAAATTAGTCGGATCTTCTGTTGTCTATCAACTATCTCTGCAGAGAGAACTTGTGTTTTTGAGATCGCATCAATTGCTTGTGACGTTTCAATCTGTGTGTACTTATTTCCAGCAGATGAGATTTGTCCCAATCCTGTCACAGCAAAAATTGCAATAATTATCCAAAATAGTGGACCTCGAAAAATTTTCCCAGCACGAGTTGTCGGCTTCTTGTTTGGTTTCTTAACAGAAGTTTTCTCCGATTGCTTGCTGGTAAAACTCTTCTTGATCTGCTTCTTAGGCTTTTGCACTTGTGACATGGGTTCTTATTCTCGTTTCTACAAATTACTCGTACATGTGCTTGGCAAGCACACCGATAAAGGGAAGGTTGCGATACTTTTCATCAAAATCAAGGCCGTAACCAATTACGAAATCTTTAGGAATGTCAAAGCCAACATACTTAACATTAACTTCAATTTTTGCTGCTTCTGGTTTCCGTAATATTGAAAGAATCTCTACAGATCCAACTCCTCGCGATTCAAGGTTAGATTTGAGCCAAGAAAGCGTTAAACCTGAATCAACAATGTCTTCAATAATTAAAACATTACGGCCTGTGATATCGCGATCTAAATCTTTAAGTATTCGAACCACTCCACTTGATTTTGTACCAGATCCATAGGATGAAACAGCCATCCAATCCATATCAACGTGACGTTGTAATGCGCGCGAAAAATCTGCAACAGCCATAACCGCACCTTTTAATACACCGACGAGCAAAAGGTCTTTACCTTCGTAATCTTTTCCAACCTCAATTGCGAGCTCTTTAATTCGAGTTTGCAACTGTTCTTCTGTAACGATTACTCGTTCGATATCGCCTTTAACTGCCTCTAGATCCACGGTTCTCCCTATGGTCGCTGCGTTGAGAGCGAAAGTCTGCCCGAAATTCTCTCAACCTTCACACCGCCAGGAAGATTTGAAGCTCCTTGGCCGCTCCAGGCGGAGATTAGCGCCTCAATTACGCTCACGTGCTCTGCAGTAACTGAACCTGCGGGTGCTCCTTGGGCGTAGATTGCGATTCTCAGAACTCTGGTTCGAATCGCTTTTGGCATCGCCTCTAAGTGGGCGCACTCTAAATCTGCCAAATCTAATTTCATAGCCTCGTGCTCTGCCCAGTGATCTAGTGCATCTGCATCGTCTCGAAGTAGATGAGAACTACGGGCAAGGGCTTGAGAGATTCCTGGACCGATAGTTTTTTCTAAAACTGGAAGAGCTTGTGTGCGAACACGAACTCGGGCAAATTGTGAGTCTTCATTATGTGGGTCTTTCCAAAAAGATAAATCTGATTCTTTGCAATAGTTCTCAGTTGTTTCGCGATTAAGTTCTAGGAATGGACGAATATAGATGCCCGTATGGGCGGCCATTCCTGAAAGTGAACGAGTTCCTGATCCTCGAGCAAGCCCCAATAAAACAGTTTCAGCTTGATCATCTTGCGTATGCCCAAGAAAAACTGCAATAGCGTTTTCACTGATTGCAATTTCATCTAGGGCTTTGTACCTTGCTGCACGGGCAGATGCTTCTAATCCATCTTTGATGTGTACTTCAACTTTTTTTACAACGCACTTTAAATCCATTGTCGAAAGTTGATTCACTGTTTTTTGTGCTTGTGTGGCAGATTCTTTTTGGAGTTGATGATCAACTGTAACTCCGACAACATTAATTGCTAGCAGTTTGGCCTCTACTGAAAGAGCGTGCGCAAGAGCAAGTGAATCAGCGCCTCCCGAAACTGCAACTAAAACTGTATCGCCAGCCTCAAATTTTTCTAACCACGTCCGTACTGCATTACGTACTGCAGGCACGGCCATTGTCATGGCTTAACAATAGTGGTGCTTTAGACTCGTCCTCCAAATGGCATTAGGCCTGGCATCCCGTACATATCTGAGAATCGCAAACCACTCTTGGTGGAACGAGCTTCCCAAACCATTCCATTACCGGCATAAATAGCCACGTGGTGAATGGTTGAAACCGAACCTTTGTATGAATAGAACAAAAGATCGCCCGGTACTAATTCTTTAAGCGATACATGCATCGTATAAGTTGAATACAGGGCGGAGTTTAAGCGATCCCAGTTTGGCCAACCTAAGCCTGCTGATCGATAGGCAGCATAAACAAGTCCAGAACAATCAAAAGCGTTAGGACCTTCATCGCCCCATACATATGGCTTTCCTGCTTGTACTTGTGTTCGGGCAAATGCAACAGCTTTATCTCGTTGTGCTTGAGTTGTTCTATTTGTTGCACGGCCTTTAAACCCTAAGTCACTCCACACGCTACGTTGGCCGCCAGTTTGAGCGGCGGTATTTGCTTGGCTTTCTTCAAGTAAAGCTAATTGTCTTTGTTGTTCTAATGTTGTTCTTACTTTGCGCGCACTATTTAATTGACGCATTAACTCGTCTTGAACTTTTTGTAGTTTTGCTACTTCTTTGGCTTGTTCTTCTTTTGCATCATCTGCAACCTGCTTGGCAGCTGCAACTTTTGCAGTAGCGACAACTTGTGCTGCTTTCGCATCATCTGCAGCTTTTTTGGCCTTAATCGCAGCGGCCTCTGCAACCTTAAATCTTTCAAGTGCGACAGAGTTCTGGGCACCTAAAGTTCCAAGAGTTGAAATTTGATCTATCAATTCTTGAGGACCATTAGAGCTAAGAAGCGGTGCAATGTCACTCATATTTCCACCAAGAATGTAGGCGTTTGCAGCTAAGCGTCCAATAGTTTTATGGGCATCCATAACAGATGCAGCGGTTTCGGCTGCATGCTTTGCAGCTGTATTAGCCATAGCTGTTGCAACTGCTAGCTCTTCTTGGGCTTTTCGATACAGAGCAGTTGCTGCATTTGCTTTAGCTGTCAGTGTGCGAAGATTCTGATTGGCTTCTGCAAGTTTTTTAGCCTGAGCGTCGGCGATTTTCTTTTTCTCTGCTTCTGCTTTTTTTGCCGCTTCAATTTGTGCCAGCGTTGGTTTTGGGGCTGCAAGAGCTGGAACCGACGAGATCGACAGTCCCAAAATTGCAGCGAGTGAAATCGCCTTTAACTTTTTCACAAAAAACCTTTCGCAGGGAAGGCCTATAGAATAAATGGTGAAGCTTAAAATTTGATGGTTTTAAACCCTGGTGTCTTTAATTAGATACGTCACGGCGAACAAAAAGTATTGCGGCAACAATCGCCCCTATACCTACATAAATTCCACCAACTGTTAAGGCGTTTTTATAAGCCAAATCTAAGGTTCCACCTGATGCGATTGCATTGAGTTGGGCGCCTGGGAGCCAATTTTGGAGTGAACCTTTAACGGCAATCAGTAAATTCTCAATAATGAGAAGCCACAAAACGCCAAATGAAATTGCACTGATCGGAGAGCGCAGAAGTAAACCAAGGACCATTCCGATTATTCCGAAACCGACAACTGAGATAGTCACATTTACAAATGAGGTGAAGATTGCTTCAATCCCAGCTGATGTAAACCACAAATCAGTATTCACTTTGGCACCAGGTGCCAATACAACTGATGTGCTTATTCCGATTATTGCTGCCAAGACGATCATGACAAAAGCAAAAATTTTCATAGCAATCAATTTGCCAATCAGGATTCTTAGCCGACCTGGTTGGCGAATCAATAGATTACGCAAAGTTCCATATGTATATTCCTGTGCTGTTTGGGCAGCGAAAACACAAAGAGCAATTATTCCTAGAAATCCTCCAGTACTTGCAAAGCCTTGAACTCCACCTGTAGCAAGTCCCAAAACTTCACGACCTACAACCTGTCCACGATCAGAGTTACCTTGTGGTGAATCAATTAAAAGAAATAGAAGCGCAGAAAAAAGACCGCTAAAAAATACAACCGCAGCCATCGTTCCCAAAAATAAAGTAGGTCGACGGAGTTTTCGGAGCTCAGCTGAAACAACATTCAACATTATTTGTCCCCTGTCATTTCAAAGAAAGTCTCTTCTAGATTTGGCAGCTGCGGAGCAAGTTGTGCCAAGGTGATTCCTGCATTGAAGGCTGCTTTATTTAATTCCGGTGCCCAATCCATGGCAGCTAAAATATGAACTGAATCATTTCGAATAACTGCATGGTGCCCAGATTCTTGTGCAATCTCCACAATTTTCTTCAGGTCTGAATGATCTAATGACTTAGCAATGATTGTTGGTTGCTGTTTTGCCATCAATTCACCTATTGGACCAGCAAAAACTATCTCACCTTTTCTTAGCATCACTATGTGATCGCTGATGATCTCAAGTTCTGAAAGTAGATGCGAGGAGACGAAAACAGTTGTGCCTCCATTAGCTAAATCACGTAACAATGCTCGAATCTCTTGGATACCTTCTGGATCCAAACCATTTGTTGGTTCATCAAGCATTAGAAGTTTAGGTTCGGGAAGCAAGGCAGCAGCGATACCTAAACGTTGTTTCATACCTAACGAATATGTTTTGTATTTAGATTTACCACGATCACCCAGGCCAACTTTTTCTAACAAAATTTGAACTCGCTCTGTTGGAAACCCACCAAGTTTTGCAAGAACCATTAAGTTTTCATGGCCAGATAAGGCTGGATAAAAAGCCGGTCCTTCAATCATTGCACCCACGCGACTTAAATATTTTTCTGGATGATTTATTGGCTCACCAAGTATGTGACCTTCACCTGTTGTTGGAGTAATAAGGCCAAGAAGCATTCTCATTGTTGTCGTCTTGCCAGATCCATTGGGACCAACAAATCCACACACTGTGCCCATTGGGACCTCAAAATTGATATGAGAGACCGCTAAGCGATTGTCGTACTTTTTCGATAAGTCACGAACCGAGATTGCTGTGCTAACCATGGATCCTACTCTGCCACATTTAAGCCCTGAGTAAACAATCTTGGGGATAGCGAGTCATCAGTTCCACGACTTTCTGTCTGCTAAGAGCACTCAAGTGATTTAATAAAAGCTATCGACCAGGCGCTAGCTAAGTAGTTGAGCAATAACGAGAACTACTGAAAAAAGACTCAAATATGTGATTGACCACTGAAATATTTTTCCCGCCACCTTTGCATAATCTGGTGATCCATCTTTTAATTGCAGTAGCTGAATTGCAAAAACTATTCCCAAAAGGATTGTTACCGCCATTGACCATATCGGCAGCGAGGCAAGGCTAATCAGTGCAATTGATGAAGAAATCATCAAAATTGTGTGTAGCCACATTTGCCGGCGAACATTACTTTTTGTTGCAACTACTGGCAGCATGGGTGTTCCTGCCAATGCATAGTCATCTTTGTACTTGATCGCCAGTGACCAAAAATGGGGTGGGGTCCAAAAAAAGATTACGAAGAAAAAAGCCCACGCGGTTAGAGAAAGTGAGTTGGTAATGGCTGCCCAACCAATTAGCACGGGCATACAGCCGGCTGCTCCGCCCCAAACAATGTTTTGAGAAGTGCGTTGTTTAAGGGCCATCGTATAAACAAGAACATAGAAAACAATTGCGATTAAGGCAAGAAGTGTTGCAAGTTTTGTAGTAAAAGCCCAAAATAAAACTAGAGATAGAAAGCCAATAAAAGTCGCAAAAGCCGTTGCCTGGAATTTTGTAATCAAGCCAGTAACAAGTGGGCGCTTAGAAGTTCTCTCCATTAACTTATCGAGATCACTTTCTATAACCATATTGAAAGCATTCGCACTTCCAGCTGCAAGTGTGCCTGCAACAATTGTTGCCAAAGTTAATCCGAAACTAGGTAAACCTTTTTCTGCCAAAACCATGGCTGGTAAAGTGGAAACCAATAGGAGTTCAACGACCCTAAGTTTCATCAGGTCTATGTAGGCTTTAATGGTTGAACTCACCTTCCGAGTTTACTCAACCTTTTTGGTGGGTTCTCCTCACTTATTCTCAATTTACCTAATTTGCCGAGTTATGTTGCTCTCAATCTAGCTACCGATTTCCTGTTTGACCCTGATTGCCAAGGGTGAAAATGAAAAATAGTAGTGATTTAATTGAGATTATTTCTTAGGGGCCTTACCTGAAGGCTAGTAGAGTTCTTGTATGCAAAAAGTTTTTCTATTCCTTAGTTTATTTCTTTCATTTTCATTGGTTACTTTGCCCGCTCAAGGTCAAGAGGTTGCTAACAAAAGTTCAATGAAATTGATAAAAACTATTGAAGGATCAATTGCACCCAAGTCTGTCAGGGCATCAAATGATGGAATCATTAGTGCACATAACATGATGTATAAACATTCAATTACGATTTATGATGCAAAAACTTTCGAACTTCTAAAAACTATTCCTGATTCAGTTTCATTGAAGGATTATGGTTTTTCAAAGAGCTCTTCGATTTTTAGAGGCTCACCTGTTGAGGGCACTTTCTCACCTGATGGCAAATACTTATACGTTAGTAATTACGCGATGTATGGTCCTGGATACAAAAAGGAGGGAAGTGATACCTGCTCACCTTCATCTGGTTTCGATAAAAGTTTTATCTACCGAATTAATCGAAGTAATTACCAAATTGATGCGATCTACCCAGTTGGTTCGGTCCCTAAAGTTGTTGAAGTAACACCAGACAATAAATATGTTTTGGCCGCAAATTGGTGCTCCTATACGGTGTCGGTAATTTCAATCGCAGAACAAAAAGTTGTAAAGACCGTGAGTATAGGAAGATATCCCCGAGGTATTGCGATTAGTAAAGACTCCAGTAAGGCATATGTTGCCGAAATGGGAGGTAGCAGAATTCACGTTATTGACCTTGCAGATTTTTCAACTACCTATATTCCAATTGGAAGTAATCCTCGAGCAGTAGTTCTCTCACCAGATGGAACAAAAATGTATGTGACTATGAATCTATCTGGACGCGTTGCATCTTGGGATTTAATAACAAACAAACCTGGTAAATCTGTGCGAACTGGTAACAAGGCTAGAAGCCTTGCTTTATCTTCTGACGGCTCTGAACTCTTTGTTGTAAATTACTTAAGCAACACGATGTCAAAAATTCAAACCTTAGATATGAAAGTTTTGGAAACAATAAAAGTTTGTCCAGAACCGATTGGAGTGACTTACGACAATCCGACTAAGAACACATGGGTTGCTTGTTACCGAGGGCAGATAAAAATTTACTCAAACAGTTAATTAAATCCCTGAAGGTAAGGGAGAAATCTCTGCTGGAATATTGGGGGCAGCGATTCGCCCAAGAATTTTATCGATCGCTGCACGTGCTTTTTTGAGTGATGTGTACCCTCTTGGAATCTGATCGGCAAGTGTGACAAAAACATACTCGCGATCTGAAGACTCTACATACCCAGCCAAAGTGGCAGTACCGTTAAGCGATCCAGTTTTTGCCCGCACTAGACCGACCGCTGTTGGTGCTGTATTGATAAAACGCTCGTTTAAAGTTCCAGAAACTCCGCTAACTGGTAACACCGGATAAAGGCCCGTAAATCGTGGATCTTTTCGAAGTTTATATAAAAGTTCACCGATCATCTTTGCTGTAACTTTATTTGACTTTGATAAACCACTTGCATCCTTTACTACAAGTTTTGATGAATCTATTTGAAGTTCAGCTAAGAGCTTTTTGAAGATTCTTTCGACACCTAAAATTCCAAATGGTTCCCCAGCAGCCTGTGAAGATAAGCGAGCCAATCTCTCTGCAAGCTGATTGTCACTCCACAACATCATCCAATCTAGAATTTTTGCAACTGTGGGTGAAGTCTCCGTAACCACCAGAACTGCAGTTTCATTTACCATTTGACCAGCCTTCGAAGCTTTGAATGCCGGTTTAAAGCCACGCTTGGCCCAATATAACTTGAAGTTTTTTACATCTTGCTCAAATAAATCACTGTATATGACGGTGTAGTCAACTAGCTCACCAGCGTTGTAGCTGCGTATTGCATTGGTTACATTGCTTGCCATATGAGTTAAGGAAGCTCTATTCATTTTTCTCGCAACCGAATGAGCAGTGCCGACCCATGGGTCCAATGAACCTTTAATATAAATAGTATTTATTTCAGGAGCGATCCGAACTTCTGTGGTGAAGACTTTAAGTGGATCTAGATATTGCAAAACCATTGCTGCTGTTAACAGTTTCATTACTGAAGCGGGTTTACGTTGTGCGTATACATTCTTTTCATAAATTGTTTCACCTGTCGAACCATCTATAACAATCATTGCCGGGTTGGACAAAGTGGGGGAATTTAAGAGTTTTTCAAAAACGGATGGGATTTCTGTTGGTTTAAGATTTGCATTAGCTGGTGATGAAACCAAAGTTAATACAATAGTTGCCACTAAAACACTTCTGAATTTAAACATTGAAACCTTTATCGGGCAGAGGCAATTACAATATTAAATATCGTTAGCCCCAACAACAGTAACCAAACATTTCTAGTGAGTTCTGGTTTTTTTAGATTTTTGTATCCAAGGCCAAGTATCACTAACAACACTAGAAACTTTATCCCGATAGTTGTGTGATTAAGGGTTTCTTCTGGTTTTACTGAGTTATGTAGGCCGACCATGATCAGCCCTGCAATTAACGCAGTCAGAGTCGCATGCAAAACGCCAGGATTAAGTCTGCGAGGGCTCTTCTTTGTTTCGCGGAGCAAAAGAAAAAGAATGCCCACTATAGAAAGTAGATGAATCACATATGCGATCGTGTTGATTGCTCTCATGAGTTCAGTTTAGAGTGCTCACATGTCTTCTCCAACCACCCCAGCCAATATTGGTCCTGGAGAGTTTTTTCCAGTAGTCGGGGTTGGGCCACACGAAAAACCTTGGCCCCAAGATGCCCACTTTGATCCTGAGTTATTACTTAATGGTGATCGCCGTAACGTATTAGATAAGTACAGATATTGGAGTGTTGAGGCAATTGTTGCGGATTTAAACACAAAGCGACACAAGTTAGAGATTGCAATTGAAAATTGGCAACATGATTTAAATATTGGATCAGTAGTACGCACTGCTAATGCCTTTAATGTCAACGCTGTTCATATTGTTGGAAAACGGGATTGGAATAAGCGCGGAGCAATGGTTACTGATCGCTACTTAACTGTGATTCATCATCCATCTGTAGCTGATTTCTCAGAACACTGCAAGGAGCGCGGGATTCCAATTATCGGTATCGATAATGTTCCAGGCTCAACACAACTTGAATCAACACAATTACCAGAGAGCTGCGTTTTACTTTTTGGTCAAGAGGGTGCAGGAATGTCTGATGAAGCAATTGCAGTGTGTAAAGATTTATACGAAATTAATCAATATGGATCAACAAGATCAATGAATGCTTCTGCTGCAGGTGCGATTGCAATGTATCACTGGGCCTTACAGTATCTACCACGCTAAGAAACTATTTCTGCTAGCAATCCATCGACTGCGCGTTCAACCATAGCTAACGTTGTTTCATAGGCTTCATCACTTTGATTATATGGATCTGGAACTTCTAACTTAAAATAATCAGCCGAACTTGGATCAATATCTTTTAGCTCTGGATCAAAACTTCGTAAGTAAAAAACTTTAGAACGATGCTCTTCATTTTCTGCCAATGAAATAACGTTGTGATGATTTCTTGAATCCATCACAAGAATTAAGTCGTGAACATAGAAATCAATGCTGGTGAACTGCTTTGCGGTGTGTTCATGCGTATATCCAGCTTTTTCCCAAATCTTCTTCGAAGATGGATGCGGACCTTGCCCGATATGCCATGGGCCAGTACCCGCGCTATCTACAGTGATAACTGGCGACTTGATTGCCTTTTTTTTGTGTGCCAGTACCGCCGCTGCCATGGGTGAGCGACAAATATTTCCTAAACAAACCATGGTGACGCTGATTTGATCAGAGTTTTTAATTGAGGAGATCACGCTCAGGTTCATCTTCTAACGCCTCTCGAACTGATTTCAAACGACGTTCAATCTCATTTGCCTCATCAATTCGACCTTGCATCCTCGTAATTTTGCAAATCCGCGTTTCAATATCCACAATGAATTCAAAATCTTTAGGCTCATCTTCGCTGACAATTGCTAAAACATTATCTAGAGTTGCTAAACCATCATCGAATTTTTCAAGCAGAATTTGTGCTTTCCCGTACTCGAACATCGCAAAAACCTCACGGCGGTGATCATGACCGGTCTCAAAAACATCTACAGCTTTTTGCGCAGTCTCGAGTGCAAGTTCACCTTCGCCAAGTTCAATTAGGCACGATGCAATTTTTTGGTCGCACCTAGCAACATGAATAACTTCTTTATTACGCTTAAATAACGCGCGTGCTTCTTTGAAGGCTTCAATTGCTTTCGTGTAATTTTTCAACTCACGTTCGGCGCAACCTATCAAATGAAGATCATTTGCTGCACCAATTTCATTGCTGTCAACAAGGTGCTCCTGAGCACACTCATTCATTGTTAAAACCACTTTCTCATATTGCTTTGATGTGTACCACCATTCACCTAATGTGCAAGCAAGTTCTAATGCGATAGGTGATTTGTTCTCTCTTAAAATCTCAACTGCCTTACTCATTGCAGTTGCTGCCTCATCAATTCGCTTGAGTTGATTTAAGTTGTAACCAATAGCCGAATAAGCTTGAGCTAAACCTTCAGATGCCGATGTAACTCCAAGTTGTGAATAAATATCGCGCGCTGTTTCAGCAAGTGCGAGCGCTTCGTCATATTGACCGCGAGCAAATATTCGAGCACTTAACTCGTAAAAAGTACTAGCTCGCTCTTCGCCCTCAACCTCGGGGATTCGATCCCAAAGCATCTCTTCGGAGACGAGTTCTTCCATACCCTCGTCATCGCTCATGCCCGTGACCTTATACGCACAACGTTAAGGGCGAGTGAGAATATCCCTACGTGCCAACGCAATTTTGGTGGGCTTGAGAGGGACTGGCGGTGTGCTCAAGCCTCAAAACCAGAGGGTAGTGGCCTAATGCATTCAAGATGCAGATGCGAATGATTTGCATTAATATTTACCCATGCATATTCCAGATGGCTTTATAGACGTGCCCACATCGGCTGCATTCGTTGGACTCTCGGCAGTTGGCATAGGGGCAGCCCTAAAGGGCGCTCGAACCCAATTGGACGATAAGACCGCTCCACTTGCTGGATTAACTGCCGTATTTATCTTTGCAGTTCAAATGCTGAACTTTCCAGTTGTAGCAGGAACAAGTGGCCACTTAATTGGCGCCGCGCTCGCAGCTGTTTTGGTTGGCCCCTGGGCTGCAACATTGGCATTGACGGTAGTCCTGCTGATGCAAGCATTTTTGTTTGCCGATGGTGGCCTTACCGCACTTGGACTCAGCGTATTTAACATGTCCATTATTTCAGTATGGGTTGGCTATGGGACCTTTTTATTGATCAGAAAAATTTTGCCGAAGAATAAATCATCGATTGCAATTGCCGCATCCATCGCCGCAGCGGTCTCAGTGCCTGCTGCCGCGTTTGGTTTTTGGGTTCAGTATGTAATTGGTGCGACGGGTACTTTTTCTGATTCAGCAGTCTTTACATCAATGATTGGAGTTCATATTCTGATCGGAATTGGTGAGGCAATCATTACAGGACTTACGGTAACTGCAGTATTAGCAAGTCGAAGTGACTTAGTTTTTGGTTGGAAAAACAACAAAAATAAAGAGGTACTGGAGATTAAGAATGTCTAAAAACCGCAAGTTTTATATTGGTGGATTTATCGTCTCGCTCTTTCTTGCCGGGGTAGTTTCTTTTTACGCCTCTTCATCACCCGATGGTCTGGAAAAAGTTGCTGGTGATATCGGTTTTATTGAAACGGCAAAGGACCATACGTTGGGCGACGGTGCACTAGCAGATTACGGTGTTAAGGGAATTGAAAATGAGCGAGCTTCGGTCGGCGTTGCTGGAGTCATTGGTGTCATCGGAACAGCCGTGGTTGCTGGAGTCTTTTTTAAATTGATTGCTCGAAAGCCTGAAAAGAGCAAGAGTTAATACGCAGGTTCAAACCCATCATCATGGACATGATGTAGGTGAGAGACTTTATCTCCACCGCCATTCAATAGTTCATGAGACCGCCTCCTACCTTAAAGTTATTGCAGCAATTACCTTTATCCTGGTTGCGGTCTCCACTCCAATCACAAATTGGCAGGCATTCATTGGTTATTTCATCTGGGTTTTAACGGTTGCAGCTATTGCAAAAATTCCTTTCACCCTTTTGTTCAAGCGCGCATTAATTGAAATTCCATTCATTTTCTTTGCAATTTTGATGCCCTTTTTTGGTTCGGGCGAAAGGTTTGTTGCTGGTCCATTTAATTTGTACCGTGAAGGTTTACTCGCTGGTGCTGGAATAGTTGTGAAAGGCACTTTTGGCGTTCTGACAGCAATCATTCTTTCTACGAGTACAACGGCCAGAGAAATTCTGCGCGGTTTAGAGAGGTTGCGACTTCCTGCACTGATGGTTCAGATCGCCTCATTTATGTTGCGCTATGTCAATGTTGTTAATGATGAAATGGAGCGAATGAAAGTTGCTCGGGATTCGCGTGGCTTTGAAGCAACCGGTATTAAGCATTGGAAGGTAATTGCAACTGCCGCTGGCGCACTTTTTATTCGTTCATATGAACGTGGAGAGCGCGTGCATCTATCCATGCTTTCCAGAGGATACGAGGGAGTTTTACCCCATGACGAAGTTGAAAAATCTAAAGCATCCGACTGGTTAATGGTTTTGATTTATCCCTTAGTTGCCCTTGTAATTCTTCTGATAACCACTCTGATTGGAAACTAATAATGTCTACGCCGAGTTTGGAAATTAAAGAGTTAGCTTTTGCATATCCGGATGGCAATCAAGCTTTATTTGGAGTCAATCTTTCAATCAACAAAGGTGAGCGAGTCGCACTCTTGGGACCAAATGGAGCGGGCAAAACAACTTTAGTTATGCATATGAATGGAATCCATCCAACAGCGCAGGGCTCGGTGCGAATCGCCGGTGAGTTAGTGGATGCAAAAAATAAAGATTCACTCAAACAAATTCGAGCAAAAGTTGGAATAGTTTTTCAGGATCCTGACGATCAATTATTTATGCCAACCGTTGGTGAAGATGTTGCATTTGGTCCTTACAACATGGGTAAGCGTGGAGAAGAGTTAGATTCAATCGTAAATGAAGCCCTTAAATTAGTTGGAATGGCAGAGTTTAAAGACCGCCCGCCTCATCACTTATCTTTTGGCCAACGCAGACGTGTAGCAGTTGCAACAGTGCTTGCGATGAAGCCTGAGATACTTGTTCTAGATGAGCCTTCATCAAATTTAGATCCAGCAAGTCGACGTGAATTAGCCGATATTTTGCGATCTTTAGATATCACTATGGTCATGGTCACTCATGATCTTCCTTATGCAAATGAGCTTTGTGAAAGAGCAGTAATTTTAAAAGGTGGAATTATTGTCGCCGATGGGTCCACGCATAATATTCTTACAAATAAGGCGTTGCTTGAGGCAAATCGACTTGAGCTTCCAGTTGGTTTTTCCATTCAATAATCTGGGGTAGAATTAAGGTATTGGTGCATTCGCATCGATGTACTTCCCCCAAGTGCTGCAACATGCAGCACTACATGCGAGTCTTATTTTCGCTCTGGACGCCATTAGTGCGATCCATACCCGAGACGCGCTTGTCGTCTTGATTGGTGTTTATTTTCATGTCTCTACAACCACGTATTGCCGCGCCCGGAAAAGCCCGTCGCGCCGCCTCAGTCGGAAAACCTAAGCGTGCAAAGAAGGCTGCCGCCTTTAAATCTGCCGCGCCAAAGGCACGTCACACTTCCGCACAAAAAGCTGCCCGCAAAGGTGCAGTAGCAAAATCAGCATCAGGAAAGCCTGTAACTCGTCGCTATTCAGATGTTGATGCATCTACAGTTTCAAAGAAAGAAACTCGACTTTCCGATCGCTCAAAACTTCGTGCTGAGCGTTATCAAAAACAAACTGCATCAAAGCCACGACCAACAGAGGCACCTGATGAACGCAAAGCGCGTATCGAGCGATCACAGCGTCCAGACTCTCGTGCAAAGAAGTTTGTAAAGGAGCGCGATGCTCGCGAATCTGCGCCACGCGCTAACCGCACCGAGCGCACTGAGCGTCCGGAATCTTTAGGTCGCACTAACCGCACAGAGCGTTCAGAAAAACCAACTGCTCGTAGATCAGATAAACCAGAGTTTAAAAAGAGTTACCAGAAAGCAGAGCGTCCAGCATTTAAGCCCGACGATGCACGTGGAACTTCGACACGTAGTGCTAATTCACAAGGTTCTTCTGCGAGAGCAACTTCAGATACACGTCCGACTAATCGACGTGATGCGGTCAAGGCAAAAATTGCACGCACCGATGATGGTCGTCCAAATTTTGAGCCACGCAAGTATGAGAAGTTTGATCCAACTCGTCCAAAGAAGCCAAGCGCGGCACCAGATACTCGTGCAGCAAACTTTCGTGCAGAACGTCCAGTCCGTGATCGCCGTAATGACTCACCGGCATATGCCCGTGATGATTTCAAAAAACACAGCAAAACGCACTCAAATGCAGCTGTAGATTTTGGCGCAGATGACAATTACATTTCAGCAAACTTAGCTGATGCAAATCTTGTAGATGCAACTCCGCTTACAGAGATTACAACTACATTTGCAGAGCTTGGAATTGCAGCTCCGCTTGTAAATGCACTGAGTAAGCAGGGAATCATGCATCCCTTCCCTATTCAGATTGCAACACTTCCTGATGCACTTGCCGGTCACGATATTTTGGGTAGAGGACAGACTGGTTCAGGAAAAACTCTTGCTTTCGGTTTAGCTCTTCTTAACAACTTAAATGGCAAGGTTGCAAAGCCTCATAAGCCATTGGCCCTTGTCTTAACTCCAACTCGTGAACTTGCACAGCAAATTGATGAAGTACTAATGCCATTGGCGCGTTCAATTGGCCATGAATCAGTTGTAGTTGCTGGTGGAATGTCTTATGCAAAGCAGATCACTGCAATGCGCCGCGGAACTGCAATCTTGGTTGCAACCCCTGGCCGCTTGATTGATCTACTTAATAAAGGCGAAGTGCAGTTAGATCAACTACAGATCACCGTTCTTGATGAAGCAGATCAGATGGCAGACATGGGATTTTTGCCCGTTGTAAAAGAGATTCTTGATCAAGCAAAACTTGATGGTCAGCGACTTCTATTTTCTGCAACGCTCGATCGCGGCGTAGATTCACTTGTTCGTCAATATCTAAAAAACCCAAAGACTCACTCGCTTCAAAATGATCGTGCCTCTGTTTCGACTATGGAGCACTTTGTATTAGTCATGAATCCATCAGAAAAAGATGACATTACAAATCAAGTTGCAGCGCGAAATGGAAAAACAATTTTGTTCGTAAAGACTCAGCGCGGTGCTGATCGTTTGGCCGACAAATTAGCTCACGCAGGCGTGCCTGTTGGTGCTTTGCATGGCGGAAAATCACAGGCCGTACGTACCCGTACTTTGGCCTTATTTAAGGACACTGCAAATGCAGCATTGGTTGCAACCGACGTTGCAGCACGTGGTATTCACGTAGATGGAATTTCATTAGTCGTGCATGTTGATGCACCAACTGATCACAAAGATTATCTACACCGTGCAGGTCGTACTGCACGCGCAGGTGAGGCAGGAACTGTTGTTACTCTTGCAACAACTCGCCAGCAAAAATCAATCGGTTCACTTATCCAACGTGCAGGGGTTCTTGCGAAGTATGTTGGTGTTACACCATTAAGTACTGATTTAATGAAAATTACTGGTGCACAGGAGCCTTCTGGTATTCCTTACATCGTGCCTATCGTTGAAAAATCTGTACGAAGTGGTGGGAAGCGTCCGCGCCCTAACTCAAGTCAGCGTCGACGTCGTCCTCGCTAAAAAACTTAGCGATTATTTAAAAAATTAAAGTTGTTTAAAAAGTTATAGGTGATGCTGGTTTAACCAGCTGAACCAGATCCTGACGGACCAGCTTTGCGCTGAACTTGTGGAGCGCCTCCGCTTCGTTGGCCTCCACGAATCTTCGATCCAGAGTCGGCGTGTGCCTGAGTTCCTGGTGCACCTTTTTTATTCTTCTTAGCTTCAAGGGCAGCAAGCATTCTTGCTTTTACATCATCATTTTTATCAGGCATGGTGTAAGTCTACTGCACTATCAACGGAGCAATTAAGCGTTAGATTCCTTATATTCACGCAAACGCTCCAAAACTTCAGACTCGCGATAGCGTCGATGACCACCTAATGTTCGAATAGCAGTTAGCTTTCCCGCTTTTGCCCAACGGGTTACAGTTTTTGGATTGACATGAAAACGCGCGGCAACTTCTTTGGGTGTCAAAAGAACTTCTGCATCTGGAATGCGATTCATGAAGTCTGCTCCCACTTATCTCGTTTACTGCTGGTCGGTATTGTCCATATTGACCCGTATTAAGGTGAAGTATTGCTGGATTTTGGAAGGTAAGCAAGAGCAATTATGAGGCTTGTTCGAACCCTTGAACTAATCGCCACCTGGACATTAAACGCTGATAACCAGTTCCGGCCATCATTGCATCTGCTGCTGCAAGTCCTGCAACTGAATGCAAAACATCTTCAATGGATGAATCAGATTCCAAACCATCTTCTCCAGAATCTCGCAAAGCTTTGTCCATGTAATTAGCTAAACCGCCATAATCGAGTTCGACTAAAGACTCTGGATGAAACATTTCTAACCAATCTAATAAATTTTCTAACTCTTCTTCGACAGGGCCTTCACCAAAAGCTCCAAACACGCTCTCATGGGCGGAGGAGCATCTTTGCTTTGCATTTGCTATCGATGTTAACGCCTTAGAATAAAGACCATGTTCATCCTTACCCCGGGTTCGCTCTTCTGGAGAAAACAAAATAAACCAGCGTGGTGGAATTAACCAAGTCTCATTTAAAATATGTGGTGTTTTGTCATCAAGTAGGTCTACGCCAGCAGTAATAACTTCTTCCATCGCTGGTGAAATAAAAAATGGAACAACTGAACTTGGAAGTGATTCTTTAAAATTATCAAGGGCTGCCCAACACCGTGTAGCTGTGGACCATGGAGATAGATATCGAATTTTATCTTTATCAATAATATGTACACCGTCTGGTCGTCCCGCAGGTGGTTCGGGATGGGCAACACGATTAAGTGCTAATTTTTGTTCGCGATCAAAACTGGATGCATCATTTTCAATTCCCTGCCAACGCAAACGATCAGCAGCATCGAATGCAGAGATTGGTTCGTAGATACGAAGTGATGCGACGTACGGTGTTGCTCTCACGAGCGTGGAATGTAATTGCCCTCGGCAAATGGATCGTCATCATCCTTGCGTGTTGTCGTATCGAGTTCACCATGCAACTCTTTTGTCAGACGATCTAGATCCATGTCTTGCCCGTTATATTTCAAATCACGTGCAACTTTGGTTTGTTTTGCTTTTGCGCGGCCGCGACCCATGGGCGACCTCCTTCACTTATTGCTCTTTTTGCTCTTTGTCAGAGTGGAACTTTATCGCGCTTGGCAATCACCTTCCACCAGGTTTTTAGGCGCTAAAGGGGTAGATATTCTGTGAGATCCGCCCTTAGGCCAGATGCTAAAACTGCTCCACTAGCCACAGCCTGATCCCAGGTGAGCTCACCCGAGGCTAAGGCCAACCAAGTCTGGGCATTCATTTCAATTGTGTTGGCAGGAGTCCCTCGCGTGTGGGTTGGGCCTTGGCCACATTGAACAGCTGCATATGGCGGAACTCGAACTTCAATTGCTCTACCAGGGGCTTTAACAGTTAACTCTTGAAGAGTCTTCTTTACTTGTTGTAAAACTTCAGGATCGCGCATAAATTTTTTGTGATTTATCTAATTGAATGCGGCGCGTATTTTGCTGCTGCAGGATGGGCGGTGATCACCGCATTAATCCGGGTTACTACACGTGAAATTTGTTCACGGGCTTCGCCAGTAAATTCAATTGGTTTACTAATCAACTTATCTAACTCTAAACGATCAAAAGGCAATCTACTGTCCTGCGCCAAATCATCGAGCAGTGTGTTTTTTAAACCTTCACGCATTCCTAATGCTGCCTTTACGGAGTGTTCCTTGATCACTTCATGAGCAAGTTCGCGGCCGACGCCAGCCTTAACCGCTGCCATTAAAATCTTGGTTGTTGCTAAAAATGGTAGATAGCGGTCAAGCTCTGCTGCAATCACTTTTGGAAATGCACCAAATTCATCAAGAACGGTAAGCATTGTTTCAAGTAAACCATCGATTGCGTAGAAGGCATCAGGTAGTGCAACACGGCGAACAACACTGCATGCAACATCGCCTTCATTCCATTGATCTCCAGAGAGCTCGCCAACCATAGAAGCTTGGCCGCGAAGTACAACTGCAAGTCCATTAACTCTCTCGCATGAACGCGTATTCATTTTATGAGGCATTGCACTGCTGCCAACTTGTCCAGCTTTAAATCCTTCAGTTACCAGCTCGGCACCTGCCATCAATCGGATTGAAGTTGCTAATGATGAAGGCGATGATGCGATTTGTACCAATGTTGTAACAACATCATAATCAAATGAGCGTGGATAAATCTGTCCAGTTGAGTCCAAAACTTTATTAAAGCCAAGCTCTTTTGCAATAGCGCTTTCTAAAGTTAAGTGGGCTTTCGAAGAGCCAAGTAGATCAATGGAATCTTGCGCAGTACCCACTGGGCCTTTAATTCCGCGCATCGGATATCGATCTTGTAATGCAACTAAGCGTTCATATGCAAAAAGCAGTTCTTCAGCTGCAGATGCAAATCGCTTTCCCAAAGTTGTTACTTGTGCCGGAACATTATGTGATCGCCCAGCAATTGGTTGATCGGCGTACTGCACGGCCCGCTCACCTAGTCGAGCAAGGAGTGCAACAACTTTGTTATGGACAACTTCTAGACCGTTTCGAATCTGAAATGCTTCAATGTTTTCAGTTAAGTCCCGACTGGTCATTCCAGCGTGAATAACTTCATGCCCAGCTAATGCATTGAACTCTTCAATTCGAGCCTTAACATCATGGCGTAAATTTTTCTCGCGCGCATCAATGGATGATAAATCCACTCGTGTAATTACCTTTTCGTAATCTGTAATTACATCTTTGGAAATTGCATGGCCTAGAGCGGATTGAGCGCGCATGACTGCAATCCACAGTTTGCGCTCAGCAATAATTTTGGATTCTGGCGAAAAGATTTCACGCATCGCAGAAGATGCGTAACGATCGGCCAGAATGCTCATTAAATAAACTCCTTTACGACAATTGTTTGATCGCGTCCCGGACCAACACCGATTGCACTCATCGGTGCTCCTGAAATTTTCTCAAGAAAAGCAATGTAGTCCTGAGCATTTTTTGGCAGATCAGAAAGTTTGCGTGCACTAGTTATGTCTTCAGTCCAACCAGCCAAGTACTCATAAATTGGTTTTGCATGGTGAAAGTCGCTTTGTGAAGCAGGAAGTTCTTCAACTCGCTTGCCATCAATTTCATATGCCACACATACTGGAATCTTTTCCCAACCATTTAAAACATCTAACTTAGTAAGAAAGAAATCAGTTAATCCATTTACACGCACTGCATATCTGGCAATAGGTGCATCAAACCAACCACAACGGCGTGCACGGCCAGTTGTGACGCCTATTTCTCCACCAATTCGTCGTAACGCTTCGCCATCTTCATCAAATAACTCTGTTGGGAAAGGCCCACTTCCAACACGAGTTGTGTAGGCCTTCACGATTCCAATAACTCGATCGATCTTTGTTGGCCCAATTCCAGAGCCAGTACAAGCGCCACCTGCGGTGGGATTACTCGAAGTAACAAAGGGATAAGTCCCGTGATCAACATCCAATAATGTTCCTTGCGAACCTTCAAGAAGTACTCGTTTTCCTGCTTTTAATGCCTGATCTAATATTAAAACTGTATCTGCAACATATGGTCGAAGGATATCTGCATACTTCAAATACTCTTCTAGTACTTCTTCGACTTCGATATTCTTACGGTTAAATACTTTAATTAAGATCTGATTCTTATCATGTAAAGCACCCTCAAGTTTTTGTCGAAGAATTGATGGGTCAAATAGATCCTGGACTCGGATTCCGATGCGATTGATTTTGTCGGCGTATGCAGGGCCTATTCCGCGGCCAGTAGTTCCAATTTTTGACTTACCTAAAAAACGCTCGCTGACTTTGTCAATTGTTCGGTGATACGGAGTAATTAAATGCGCATTCGTTGAAATAAGTAATTTACTTGTATCTATTCCGCGTTCATTTAATCCACGAATCTCTTCTAGCAAAACACCAGGATCAATTACAACGCCATTTCCAATAACTGGAATCACATTTGGTGAAAGAATTCCCGAAGGCAAAAGGTGTAGTGCATATTTTTGATCACCGATAACAACTGTATGACCAGCATTATTTCCACCTTGATACCGGACCACATAATCAACGCGATCGCCCAATAAATCGGTAGCTTTTCCCTTGCCTTCATCGCCCCATTGAGCGCCAAGTAAAACAAGTGCAGGCATTAGTAAAGCCTCTCCGATTAGTTGTTAACTATTTTAGTGATGAAGTACCGGTTGAACGAAGATCTTCGCAGGCACGAGCAACGCGAGCAGCCATGCCAGCCTCTGCTGCCTTACCCCAAGCACGTGGGTCATATGCTTTTTTATTTCCAACTTCACCATCGATCTTTAATACACCGTCATAGTTTTTAAGCATGTGATCAACAACTGGACGAGTAAATGCATATTGAGTATCGGTATCAACATTCATCTTGATCACACCGTAATCAAGTGATTCTCGAATTTCAGAGAGAAGGGAACCTGATCCACCATGAAAAACAAGATCCATTGGCTTACTTCCCTTAGGTAGTCCGAGTTTGGCTGAGACTGCCTCTTGCAAAGTTGCAAGAATTTTTGGCTGCAAAACTACGTTGCCGGGCTTATACACACCATGCACATTTCCAAATGTTGCAGCAACTAAGTAGCGGGCTTTTGCATCAGTTCCTAAAGTTTCAACTGTCATAAGTGCATCTTCAGGTGTTGAGTACAACTTGGCATCATGTTTTGCTTCAACGCCATCTTCTTCTCCCCCGACAACCCCAATTTCAATTTCAAGAATAGTTTGTGCGGCAACTGACATTGCTAACATTTCTTTTGCAATCTTCATATTTTCAACCATATCAACGGCTGATCCATCCCACATATGAGAGTTAAACAAAGGTGCTTTACCCGACTTAAGTCGATCCGCGCCAAAGGCTAATAGTGGTCGCATGAAGCCATCTAGTTTTTCAACTGGGCAGTGATCGGTGTGAATTCCAATATTAACTTTGTAGTTCTTTGCTACAACATGGGCATACTCTGCGAGTGCTACCGCGCCGTCAACCATATTTTTTACAGTTGAGCCCGATGCGTATTCAGCGCCGCCCCAAGAAAATTGGATAATTCCATCAGACTCTGCTTCGGCAAAACCACGAATAGCTGCAGTTACTGTCTGTGATGATGAAACATTTATAGCCGGATATGCGAATGCGCCTTTTTTTGCACGATCTAACATGTCATTAAAGACTTCAGGGGTTGCAATCGGCATTGTGGTGACTCCTATTAGCTCGTTTTAAATCATTGTAAATCTTTAGACTAAGCGCTTCGTTGAGTCGTCTAGAGGCTTACAGCCAATCCTCTCACTTTCGATGTGCAGGTACAAAAAAGACCACTCGAGACACCCCGAGTGGCCCTTTTCAATCTCTCTACGCCATGGTTTTCAGGGCGTTTGCCAGAAACTTGGCCAAGGCAGCTACGAGCATGGGGCTACTTAAGAGCTTTAGGAAGAGTGCAATAAAAGATATGAGCATGAGTTCTCCTTTCTGTTGCGGTATTTTCGATCAATGTCAATCAAGTCAATTATCTGAAGGCAAGTACTGTTGATAACTAAGTCAAAGATGTAATGTTCTGAGGCATGAGCCAAGCCCATGAATCAATCGCGAATCTTTCGAGTGAAGATAGAAGATTTCCACCAACTGCAGAGTTTGCTGCGATGGCTAATGCAAAAGCAGATTTATATGAGCTAGCAGAAAAAGATCGCCTTGCTTTTTGGGAGTTGCAAGCAAAGAATTTAAAGTGGGATAAACCATGGAGCCAAACCCTTCAATGGGAAGCCCCATATGCACAGTGGTTTGTTGGTGGGCAGTTAAACGCATCTGTTAATGCATTGGACCGCCATGTTGAACAAGGTATTGGTGATCGAGTTGCCTTCTATTTTGAAGGTGAACCAGGCGATAGTCGAACAATTACCTATTCACAATTACTGATTGAAGTGAAGAAAGCTGCAAATGCCCTAACCGAATTAGGTATCACTTCGGGAGATCGTGTGGCGATTTATATGCCAATGATTCCTGAAGCTGCAATTGCAATGTTGGCTTGCGCACGAATCGGTGCTCCACACTCTGTTGTTTTTGGTGGTTTCTCGGCAGATGCGCTTTTGTCTCGCATTCAAGATGCCGATGCAAAATTAGTGATAACTGCTGATGGCGGTTTTCGAAAAGGAGCTCCTTTTGCATTAAAACCTGCTGTAGATGAGGCCTTGAAAGGCAAGCACAATGTTGCCCATGTCTTAGTGGTCCAACGAACCAAGCAAGAAACTCTTTGGAATGATAAAACTGATGTTTGGTGGCATGAGATTGTAGGTAGACAATCTGAGGAGCATGTCGCCCAATCTTTTGACTCCGAGCATCCACTATTTATTTTGTATACATCTGGCACAACTGCCAAACCAAAGGGAATTTTCCACACTACGGGTGGATATTTAACACAAGTAGCATTCACACATAAAGCTGTCTTTGATTTAAAACCAAGCACCGATGTCTACTGGTGTACTGCAGATGTTGGTTGGGTTACAGGACATAGCTACATTGTTTATGGTCCGCTAATCAACGGTGCAACACAGGTTATGTATGAAGGAACACCAGATACTCCACATAAAGGACGCATCTTTGAATTAATTGAAAAGTATGGTGTGACTATTTTGTATACAGCTCCAACGTTAATTCGTACATGGATGAAATGGGGAGATGAATTTCCACGTGCCCATAACTTAAATTCATTGCGTTTATTGGGCTCTGTAGGTGAACCAATTAATCCGGAAGCTTGGATGTGGTATCGAGATGTTATTGGTGGTAACAGATGTCCGATTGTAGATACATGGTGGCAAACAGAAACAGGCGGAATAATGATTTCTCCATTGCCCGGAGTCACTGCTACCAAACCTGGTTCTGCAATGTCAGCAATTCCAGGTATCAGTGCTGTGGTTGTTGATGATAAAGGTGTTCCTGTTGCAAAAGGTCATGGCGGATTTTTAATTCTAGATAAACCGTGGCCAGGAATGTTGCGTGGAATCTGGGGTGAAGATGAGCGTTACAAAGAAACGTATTGGTCTCGTTTTCCGGGAATTTATTTTGCAGGTGATGGAGCCAAATTAGATAAAGATGGAGCAATTTGGCTCTTGGGAAGAGTAGATGATGTGATGAATGTTTCTGGACATCGCATTTCAACAACAGAAGTTGAATCGGCGTTGGTTTCACATGAAGCTATTGCAGAGGCTGCAGTTGTAGGTGCTCAAGATGCAATGACAGGGCAGGGAATTGTTGCCTTTGTAATCTTGCGTGGAGGCATAGCACATGCAAATGGGGATGAACTTGTTACCGAACTTCGAAATCATGTTACAAAAGAGATTGGTGCAATTGCTAAGCCGCGACAAATATTGGTTGTAGCAGAGCTTCCAAAGACTCGAAGTGGAAAGATTATGCGTCGATTGCTCAAAGATGTCGCTGAAAATCGTCAGGTTGGTGATGCAACTACTTTGGCTGATCCAAATGTGATGAAGTTGATTTCAGAGGGTTTAAATACAAGTAGCGAAGATTAAGCATTTCCGCTGAAAGCAGTGGGGTTTAACTGTGGATTTTAAACCGAAACTAAATCTTTATTCCAAGATGCTTTTGCGTCAAATCGATTAACTCTGACTCGGAGTTGATGACGCCGATGTGTTTATAAGCCACGTCACCATTGGCTGCAATAAACCAGGTGACAGGTACGCCCATACCGAAATATTGACGTGATCGACCATCAGAGTCATAGAGATTTGGCCAGGTAATACCATTATCTACTACAAATTCTTGTGCATCTTGCAAATTTGCCTCTTCAACATTTACACCAACAAGTTGAACAACTCCTTTTGCTTTTTCGTAAAAACTAACAAAATGTGGAATCTCTTCAACGCAAGGTGCACACCATGAACCCCAAACATTAACGATCATTGGCCCTCGTAATGAACCTAATTGGGCTCCTTCGCCCTGGTCTAAACAATCTAAAGGGGTTCCACCTGTCCATAATTTTTCACTTGAAATCTCTTTGCAATCGACTACTTTCCCGATCTGTTTAGAAGTGGATTCGTTGTTCTTTCCCGAATTAACTGTTGCTTGTGAACATGAAGTTAACAAAAGTATAGATAGGCAAACTAAGAGTTTTTTCATCGGAAGTCCTTGTCGGTCTTAACCAGATCCATAGCC
>CAMCYA010000002.1 GCA_945883675.1 Bifidobacterium breve | reverse complement strand
CCGCGAGTACGGATATCTCCATACCAAGGCTCGTATCCATCAAATACGTGGTGTAGCAAACCTGTGCCACGTGTTTCAGTTAAAAACTCAGTACGGAAACCAATCAAGCCTCGTGATGGAACTTTGTAATCTAGCCGAATCCAACCAGTTCCATGGTTAACCATTTGCTCCATACGGCCTTTGCGCAGAGCCATCAACTGAGTAAGCACGCCAAGATATTCCTCTGGTGCATCAATTGTTAAACGCTCCATCGGCTCAGAGAGTTTTCCATTAATAGTTTTAGTAACTACTTGTGGCTTACCAACAGTAAGTTCAAATCCTTCACGCTTCATGATTTCAACAAGAACAGCTAGCTGAAGTTCACCTCGGCCTTGTACTTCCCATGTGTCAGGACGCTCTGTGTTTAAGACGCGAAGTGAAACGTTACCGACTAACTCTGCATCCAAACGTCCCTTAACTTGGCGAGCTGTCAAAAGCTTTCCACTCTTTCCTGCAAGTGGAGAAGTATTGATACCAATAGTCATAGAAATAGATGGCTCATCAACAATAATTGGAGGCAACGCATGTGGGTTTTCTATATCTGCAAGAGTTTCACCCAATGTAATTGTTTCAATACCAGCAACTGCAATGATGTCGCCCGGATGCGCCTCTAGCGCAGGTACACGCTCTAACGCCTCTGTAATCAATAGTTCTGAGACTTTAACTCGCTCTACTGTTCCATCAGTTTTCATCCATGCCACTTGCTGACCTTTTTTAATGACACCCTCGCGCACACGACATAGTGCAAGGCGGCCTAAGAATGCTGATGAGTCAAGGTTTGTAACGTGTGCTTGTAATGGTGCACCTTCATGATATTCAGGTGCAGGAATTGCAGAAAAGATTGTGTCAAAGAGAACATCTAAGTTTTCTTCCACTGGCATTCCACCATCTGCTGGCCGCGTTAATGATGCTCGACCAGCTTTTGCTGATGCATAAACAACTGGAAACTCAATCTGAGCTTCAGTTGCATCTAGATCAAGGAAAAGTTCGTATGCCTCATCGACAACCTCTGCGATACGTGAATCTGGGCGGTCTACCTTGTTAATGAGCAAGATAACCGGCAAATTCTTCTCTAGCGCTTTACGCAAAACGAAACGGGTTTGTGGCAATGGACCTTCTGAAGCATCGACTAACAAAATAACACCGTCAACCATTTCAAGCCCGCGTTCAACTTCGCCACCAAAATCTGCGTGACCTGGAGTATCAATAATATTTACGATTGTGTCTCCACGTTTTACGGCGGTGTTCTTTGCAAGAATCGTAATTCCCTTTTCACGTTCTAGATCCATTGAATCCATCATGCGATCTTGACCTTCGCCTTGAACTTTGTGAGCCGCAAAAGCACCTGACTGCCACAACATCGCATCAACCAACGTAGTTTTACCGTGGTCAACGTGAGCAATGATCGCAACGTTACGAAGGTTCTCGCGCTTTTTTAGGGGCAAACCATCTAGGTGTGGCTGGCGCTTGCTTGAAAAGGGTTTATTAGACATTGAATCGAAACTCCACTACATCTCCATCGGCCATTACATATTCCTTGCCTTCCATGCGGACTTTACCCTTAGCTTTAGCTTCGGTCATTGATCCTGCAGCAATCAGATCTTCAAAGCCGACGATTTCAGCTTTAATAAATCCCTTTTGGAAATCTGTATGAATAACACCAGCGGCCATGGGTGCGGTGTCACCTTTGTGAATTGTCCATGCGCGAGCTTCTTTTGGACCAGCAGTTAAATATGTCTGCAAACCCAAAGTATCGAAACCAACACGTGCCAAAGTTGCAAGTCCTGGTTCTTTCAAACCAATTGACTCCAACAATTCTAATGCATCCTCATCGCTGAGTTCTGCAAGTTCTGCCTCTGTTTTTGCATCTAAGAAAATTGCTTCTGCGGGGGAAACTAGGGCCTGCAGTTTTTTCCGTAAATCTCCATCATTTAACTCAGCGGCATCAACATTGAAAACGTAGAGAAATGGCTTTGCTGTTAATAGATGTAGTTCTTGTAAAAGCTCTAGATCGATTGAGCTTTGTGACAAAGGTTTGCCTGATTGCAGCCAATCATTTGCAGACTTAACGGCATCTAGCACTGCAGTTTTTTCTTTAGCAACACGGGCTTCTTTTTCTAACCGTGGAATTGCTTTTTCAATAGTTTGTAAATCTGCCAGCGCTAACTCTGTATTAATCGTTTCCATATCTGATGCCGGATCAATACGACCATCAACGTGAACAACATCGCCATCATTAAAAACACGTATCACTTGGCAGATTGCATCGGTCTCACGAATATTTGTTAGAAATTTGTTTCCAAGTCCTGCGCCTTCAGATGCTCCCTTAACAATTCCTGCGATATCAACAAAAGAGACTACGGCTGGAAGAATTTTTTCGGAGCTAAAGATCGTGGCTAATTTGGGTAAGCGCTCATCTGGCACTCCCACCATGCCCACATTGGGTTCAATCGTGGCAAAGGGATAGTTGGCAGCAAGCACGTTGTTTTTAGTCAGAGCGTTAAAAAGGGTGGACTTACCCACATTTGGCAGTCCGACTATTCCAATTGAGAGGCTCACGAGGAGTAGAGCCTACGCGGGATTGTCAGTGCTTCCTGCCACGATAGGCCCATGCCCGCTTACCTAACGCCCTTATTGATAGGTGTATTAACCGGAATCACTATCGGTTACCTACTTTCTGCCCTCAAATTCAAGAATTCCTCGGGTGATCAAGCTTTACTCAAGGACTATAAATCACAGTTAGATGCAGAGCGCAGTAAAACTGAGGGTGCAATTAAGTTAAACGCCGAACTTGTTGCGATGAAAGAGTCGGTCAATAAGTTGTCACAACAATCTAACGAAGCAAATCGTATTCGTACTGAGGCAGAGGCAAAGCTAAATACAACAATTAGCGAAATGCGAAGAGCTTCGGAATCTATTTTTGATGAGACGAAAAAAATAGCTGGCGCACTTTCTAATACTCAGACGCGTGGAAAATTTGGTGAGGCGCAGTTAGAACTACTGTTGGAAGGCGCAGGATTAAGACAAGGACATGAATATACAAGCCAGCGCTCAACAACAGATTCTGACTCAACTGGAATTCCAGATGTAACTGTAAACATGCCAGGCGGAAGCCTTCTATTTATAGACTCTAAGTTTCCCTTTGATCGTTTCCTAGATGCCTTTGCAACACAAGATCAAAGTGAGCGAGATGAATTCTTGCAACTTCATACAAAAGATTTACTCAAACATGTAGAAGCTTTGGCAAAACGTGGCTATCACAAATCTCAAGGCTCACCTGACTTTGTAGTTCTCTTTGTTCCCTTTGAAACTCTTTTGTCAGAGGCTCTGCGCTTAGATCCAATGCTGCTAGAAAAAGCCTTTAAAGCAGGAGTCACTATTGCAACCCCAACATCGATGATGGCCTTGCTTCGCACAATTGGATACATTTTTTCCAGAAACAAGTTAGCCGAAAACGCAGATGAGATTCAAAAGGTTGCGAGTACTTTCTTAAAGAACATCACTTTGCTTCACACTAAAATTGTTGCCGTTGGCAAAGCAATCTCATCAACCTCTAAGGCTTATGAAGATCTGGTGCCTACGGCTGAGAAAACTGTCTTGGCGCCAGCTCGCCGGATTCATAACTTGGGAGTTGCTGGAGATAAAGATAAATTAGCCATTGCCTATCCTGAAGCACCTGGTGCGGTCAGGGAGTTAAAGAGCGCGGAGTTAGATGGCGGAGATGATTACATCGATGCAGAAGAGGTAGAAGAGCAATGAGCGCATTTCAAAAAGTAGCTATTCAAGGCCCAGGACTTAAAAAAGAAGGCGTTGTGGTTCTGCAAACATTGTTTATTGGTTTTTTTGTTTTCATTGAATCAGTTTTTCGTAGTGGTGTTGGAGTAATTACCGGAATTGCAATCTGTGCTGCAATGTATGGCTCACTGCGTTTTGGTCGCCCAGGCACAACATATGTCTCTGTTGTAACTCCACCATTGGCCTTTGCTGCAACATCGCTACTGACAACAATAGTGTTGGTGGGATTCAGGCCATCAAGAGTTGGAATTGATTTTATTGCAGCCCTTGCAAGTGAAGCACCATTTCTAATTGTCTCGGCCCTCTACGGTTGGTTTATGTACTTTAATCAAAAGGCAAAGAAAAAGCCTTTTAAATCAGAGAATAGAACTGCATAACTAAAGATTCATGCGATTACGGTTTCTAAAAAGAAATTAGATCTGCCCAGCTGCTTTCATGTCTTTGCGTAGCTCTGGTGGCAAAGCAAAAAGCAGTGATTCTTCAGCCGCTGTAACTTCGGTTACTTCCTTAAATCCCATCTCGGCAAGAGATTTGAGCACATCTGTTACAAGAATCTCTGGTACCGATGCACCACTTGTGACACCAATTGTCTCTACACCTTCAAACCATTGGTCCTGCATCTGTTCTGCGTAATCAACTAAGTAGGAAGCTTTTGCTCCATACTCAAGTGCAACTTCAACCAAGCGCACAGAGTTAGATGAATTAACAGAACCAACAACGATGACAAGATCAGACTGCGGTGCAATTGCCTTAATGGCCTCTTGTCTGTTTTGAGTTGCATAACAAATATCATCACTTGGAGGTGCCTGAATATCTGGAAAGCGCTCTTTTAATATTGCAACTGACTCTAATGTTTCATCAACTGACAAGGTGGTTTGTGAGAGCCAAACTAAATTTTTTCCAGGTGTTGGCTGAACTGTTCGAGCACCTTCTAATCCATCGACAACTCGAACTTGACCCACTGCTTCACCAGCTGTTCCTTCAACTTCTTCGTGGTGGTGGTGGCCGATGAGCAAAATCTCCGAACCTTCAGCGGCAAAACGACGTACTTCATGGTGCACTTTTGTTACAAGTGGACAGGTTGCATCAATTGTCTTGAGATTTCTTGCAGCTGCTTGTTCATGAACTAAAGGTGAGACGCCGTGTGCGGAAAAAACAACAGTTTTTCCTTCAGGAACTTCATCAGTTTCATCAACAAAGATTGCACCCTTTGCTTCAAGGGATGCTACGACGTGAATATTGTGAACAATTTGTTTGCGCACATAGACCGGCGCTCCATAGAGAGCCAAAGCTTTTTCGACTGTAATAACTGCGCGATCTACCCCTGCGCAATATCCGCGGGGCGCCGCAAGCAGAACTCTCTTAGCCATGGGCTCAGTCTATTAGGCTCTATCCATGTTTGAAACTTCAAGTGAAGCCCCGGCAACGGTTCGGGTAGTTACTGAAGCCATCAAAGAGTACGTAGATCGTTTGGGTCCTATTTGGATCGAAGGTGAGATCAGCGAACTAAATGAACGCAGTGGAATGATGGCCTTTATCCGTTTGCGTGATCCAAGCGTCGACATGTCAATTTCGGTGATGTGTCATAAATCAGTGATTGCAGCTGCGCAGCCACTTCCAGCAAATGCGAGAGTAGTTTTATATGCAAAGCCATCTTGGTACACAAAAAATGGTTCGCTTTCTTTTTCTGCTCGAGAGATTCGCCAAGTTGGTGTTGGTGAACTTCTTGCACGATTAGAAGCTTTAAAAAACACTCTGGCACAAGAAGGTTTGTTTGACTCTGATCGCAAAGTTGCGCTTCCACTTTTGCCACAAAAAATTGGACTGATCTGTGGACGAAATACTGATGCTGAAAAAGATGTAGTTGAAAATGCTAAACGGAGATGGCCAAGCGTTCAATTTGAAATTAGAGAAGTAACAGTTCAAGGTGCTGCCGCCGTAAGTGAAGTATCAGAAGCTCTTCGAGAGTTAGAAGCTGATAAAACTGTTGAAGTAATCATCATTACCCGTGGTGGTGGCTCTTTCGAAGATTTGCTTCCATTTAGTGATGAGGGTCTTGTTCGCTTAGCAGCTTCTTGTCAGACTCCTATTGTGAGCGCGATTGGGCATGAGAAAGATTCACCTCTTTTAGATTTAGTTGCTGACTATCGAGCATCAACACCCACAGATGCTGCCAAGCGAGTTGTTCCAGACATTGCAGAAGAGATTGCCATGATTACAGCGTTTAAGGATCGCGCTAGGCGTCGCTTGGTAAATTTAATCGATCTTGAAAGCACAAGAATTACAAACTTTATGGCGCGTCCAGTAATGAAAGATCCTATGGTTTTAGTTTCAAGCAGAGCAGAGGTAATTGCTGCATTAAAAGATAGATCTAATAGATCTTTTGCTGCCAGACTAAAGTTAGCTAAAGAAGAGTTAAAACAGATAAAGGCCCGTGTTCGCGCGCTCTCCCCACAAGCCACATTAGATCGCGGATATTCAGTAGTTCAATTAAGTACTGGCGAAATCCTTACCGATCCAAAACGGTTAAAGGCCGGTGAGCAACTACGAATGCGCCTAGCAAAAGGAGAGGCCGCAGCCACCGCTAATGGACCTGATAAGTAAGGGCATATGAGCATTTTTAACGTCGAAGGCAAAGAGAGAGTAGATTTATCCCATGAGTGAGGCCAAAAAGATTTCATATGAAGCTGCAAGAGATGAACTTGCCGAAGTTGTTGAATCACTTGAAGCAGGTAGCGCGACCTTGGAAGAATCCCTAAAACTGTGGGAGCGAGGCGAAGAGTTGGCCAAGATCTGTCAGGAGTGGCTAGATGGTGCCAAAAAGAAATTAGATGCGGCTAAGCCTTAAATGCCTCAATTTACTTACTCTGAACTTTTACCTTTAGGACCAGATACAACTAAGTACCGCCTAGTCAGCAAAGAGGGCGTGAGTGTAATCAAACTCGGCGACAAAGAGTTTCTTCAAGTTGAACCATCTGCTCTAGAAAAGTTAACGGCAGAAGCAATTCACGATATTTCACATTATCTACGTTCAGATCACCTTGCACAGTTAGAAAATATTGTTAAAGACCCAGAGAGTTCACCCAATGATCGCTTTGTAGCTATCGATCTATTAAAAAATGCAAACATCGCAGCTGGTGGAGTTCTACCAATGTGCCAAGACACAGGTACTGCACTTGTTATGGGCAAGAAGGGTCAATTTGTCTTAACAACGAGTAAAGATGAAGTTGCAATCTCACAGGGAATTTATGATGCGTTTACTCAACTAAACCTTCGATATTCGCAGATGGCCCCGGTGACAACATGGGAAGAGAAGAACACTGGCAATAACTTGCCAGCACAGATTGAGATTTACTCAGATAGTGATCATCCAGATGAGTACAACTTGCTTTATATCGCTAAGGGTGGCGGAAGTGCCAACAAATCTTTCTTGTATCAAGAAACTAAAGCAGTTTTAAATCCCGAGTCATTTATGACATGGTTAGATGAAAAACTTCGCTCAATTGGTACTGCAGCATGTCCGCCGTATCACCTAGCAATAGTCATTGGTGGCACAAGTGCTGAGCACACAGTTAAAACAGCCAAGTTAGCAAGTACGAAGTATTTGGATTCACTTCCAACTACTGGAGATGCTGCAACTGGGCATGGGTTCCGAGATAAAGAACTTGAAGTCAAGGTTCTGGAGTTAACTAGAACACTTGGAATCGGTGCACAGTTTGGTGGCAAATACTTTTGCCATGACGTCCGTGTTGTTCGACTTCCACGCCATGGTGCTTCACTTCCTATTGCGATAGCTGTTTCTTGCTCTGCAGATCGCCAAGCAAAAGCCAAGATCACCAAAGATGGAATCTTTCTAGAAGAGTTAGAGCGCGATCCTGCGCACTTTCTGCCAGAGACAATTGATGCTCATCTAGATGATGCTTTTGTAGCAATTGATTTAAATCAACCAATGGAAGCAATACGGGCTGAGCTTTCTAAGCATCCAGTAAAAACTCGAGTTTCATTAACTGGAACCATGGTTGTTGCCAGAGATTTAGCGCATGCAAAGATTAAAGAGATGATCGATGCAGGAAAGCCTATGCCTGAATACTTAAAGAAATACGCTGTTTATTACGCAGGTCCTGCAAAGACACCAGCTGGATATGCATCAGGTTCATTTGGCCCAACAACTGCAGGTCGCATGGATTCTTATGTCGAGTATTTCCAATCACTCGGTGGTTCTATGGTGATGCTTGCAAAAGGTAATCGATCCAAAGCGGTAACAAATGCATGCAAGACACATGGTGGCTTTTATCTTGGATCAATCGGTGGACCTGCAGCCCGTCTTGCACAAGACTGTATTAAGAAAGTAGAAGTTCTAGATTTTGAAGAGTTGGGTATGGAAGCTGTTTGGAAAATCGATGTTGTAGATTTTCCTGCATTCATTGTTGTTGACGATAAGGGACAGGATTTTTATGCCGAGACTTCCGTGCCTTTAAAGATTAGTACTAGACCAGAGATTTAGATCTGCCCTAAATTATTCCCGGGTTTTAGCTTCGGTTGTTTAGTACCAGTTACTTCGCTTGTGCTTTGATAAAGCTTTACATGGGGTCTCATAACGGATGCTGATGTAGCGAAGTCCCCAACGAATCTGAGTTACCGGATTTGTTCGCCAATCTGTTGAAACAACATCCATTTTATTGGCAGGAAGTGCTTGAGCAATTCCATGCGCCCCAGAACTTTTGTTGTGAGCTTTGTAGCGCCAGTTACTTTCCTCAGTCCACAGTTTTTCTAGGCATTGGTACTGAACTTGCTTGAATCCATATTCATTAAAGAGGATGTCCTTGGCAACTTTTTTAGCCCCGTAAGGCGAGCGCGCTAGTTCAACTTGAATATTTGCTGCCGAAACTAAAGCTAAATCTTTGGAAAATATTGCTCCGGCAATCGTGGTGAAACTCTCTCCAAGAAAAGAAGTCTCGGAGCCGGGATCGATTGCGACCACAGATTTTGAGGCCTCAGAGCCCACAACTGCATTCTCCGTCGCATTTGCTTTGGGCAAAAAAGTAAGAGCCAATAAAAGGGCACCGATAATCGTCCAGGCGACCACAGCCTTCTTCGTGAACATTCCTGCAATAGCTGTTATCGAACTCATCTCTGGTACTCCCTTCTGACTCATCTGACTCATCCCTGCTGCTAATCCCTTGAACTCTTCCAAGGCGCTGAACTGGCTCTCTCGAGCAGATTCGCACCCCTTGGACGCTTCCAGTCCCATGGCCAATTAGCCTCAAAAGAGGCTTCATGAACTACGGGGATGTGGCTATCGTGCGCCAGGAAAGCGCCTTGGGCAAATCAAAGCCCGCTAAAGTCGCAAATTCACAGGTAAGTCTTTTATTGTGGATGGGTAAAACCGCAGGTCAGTTAGGGTAATGTCCGAAATGCACCAAATGTGACTGTGAGATTGAATTTCAGGCAGTTAGTTTGAAACAGGGCCCTCTAGAAGCTCGGTGACTAGGGCAGCGATCGGCGAGCGCTCGCTTCTGGTCAAAGTTACGTGGGCAAAGAGCGGGTGGCCCTTCAAAGTCTCGACCACTGCCACGACTCCGTCATGGCGGCCAACCCGCAAGTTGTCTCTTTGGGCAATATCGTGGGTGAGCACCACCCTGGATGCCGTTCCAATTCTGGAAAGCACGGTCAACAAAACACCGCGCTCTAGGGATTGGGCCTCATCAACGATGACAAAAGAGTCATGAAGTGATCGGCCTCGAATATGGGTCAGTGGCAAAACCTCAATGAGGCCTCGGTCGATAATCTCATCGATAACTGCCTGACTCACTAGCGCGCCCAAAGTGTCAAAGACGGCCTGTGCCCATGGCGACATTTTCTCGCCTTCAGATCCTGGCAAGTATCCCAACTCTTGGCCGCCGACTGGATAGAGCGGGCGAAAGATAACCACTTTCTTGTGGAGACGTTTTTCCATTACCGCCTCTAACCCGGCGCATAAAGCCAGCGCTGATTTTCCAGTTCCTGCCCGCCCGCCAAGGGAGATGATGCCAATTGATTCATCAAGCAAAATATCTAAGGCAATTCTTTGTTCAGCGCTTCGGCCATGTAATCCAAAAGCCTGGCGATCTCCTCTAACTAACTTCAATTGTTTATCGGCAGTAACACGGGCCAAGGCACTGCTCTTTTGAGAATGCAAAACAATTCCGGTGTGAACGGGAAGTTGATGTGCTGCTTCATGATCTGCAAGTTCGCGTGAATAAAGGTCATCGATTACAGAGGAGTCAACATGTAACTCTTCAATCCCAGTCCAACCACTATTTGAAACAAGTTCTGCTAAATACTCTTGCGCCTCTACTCCCACCGATGATGCTTTAACGCGAAGTGGTAAATCCTTTGATACAAGCACCACGTCTTTGCCATCTGACATAAGATTTTTTGCAATTGCAAGAATACGAGTGTCATTGGTTCCATCGCGCAAGAAGCCATTAGGTAGAGTCGAAAGATCTGTGTGATTGAGCTCGACAGATAAGGTGCCACCTTCAGGTGTAATAGTGAGCGGTTTATCTAATCGACCATGAGTTATGCGTAAATCATCCAACGCACGAAGTGCAGCTCTGGCAAAGTAGCCGAGCTCTGGATGATCTCTTTTAGTCTCAAGCTCCCCGATAACGGCAATCGGAATGATCACTTCATGTTCGGCAAATTTAAGCAGGGCCCCTGGGTCTGCAAGCAAAACGCTAGTATCCAAAACAAAGGTTTTTCGACCTTTTTCGACCTTAGCAGCCAATGCTTACTCCTACATTTAATTGTGTTGGGGGGCTTTCTTCCGATAGTGAAAAGGTAGAACCAATTGGCTATTAATTTGTGCAGACACGCTAGAGGCTAAAGTGAAATTTGAACTCTATTTTTATGAACCAAAACGTCGTTGTCTTACAGAGTAAGAACGCAAGGCTCGAAGAAAATCCACCCTACGAAAATCAGGCCAATACGCTTCACAAAAGTAGTACTCGGATGAAGCGCTTTGCCATAGTAAAAAACCACCTAGTCGTTGTTCCCCTGATGTACGAATCAAGAGCTCTGGATCTGGTTGACCGGCTGTATATAAAAACTTTGAAATATCATCTGCTGTCAGCTTTGTTGCAGCATCGGCAAGTGAGCGCCCTGCATTTACTTCTTGGCCCATGTAGTTTTTGACGGCGTCAACAATTTCGCGTCGCCCGCCATAACTAATAGCAACATTTACCTCTACCCCGTCGTTTCGGATGGGTTTCAGAGCATTAAGTTTTTCCTGGAGCCAGGATGGAAGTAAATCCATGGCCCCTACAGCTTTGATATTCCAGCGGCCCGTGGCTGCCAACTCATCAACGGTTTCACCAATGATCTTTAACAGAGCATCTATTTCTTCTTGGGATCGCTTGAAGTTATCGGTTGAAAGCAACCACAAAGTAACAACTTTAACTTGGGCATCTTCGCACCAACCCAAGAACTCAATAATTTTTCCAGCGCCTGCTTTATGCCCGTGTGGATCATGTGCAGTTGGATTTGATTTAGCCCATCTTCTATTTCCATCCAAAATCACGCCAACGTGATGGGGGGTTTTTGAAAAATCTAGAGACCGAACTAAGCGCCGCTCATAAAGCGGATAGAGCAGCGATTTAACTACCTTACGAATACTGACGAACAACTCTGCGCTCCGCAGCAAATGAGGCAATTGGAAGTGTGCCTGCAAGAATTAACCACACTGTTTTTTTGAGTGACCAACGTGCCTTTGTCGCAAATTGAAGAGCAGTTAAAACATAAGCTGCATAGATCCATCCATGAACAAATGGAATCCAGGCAACCATAGATTTCCAATCATCATTATTGAGAAGATAGGCAACTGGTAAATCTACAAACCATAAAAGCAAGGACATTACGCCTGCGATAATTGCCATAACCCTAAACCGCTTCAATGCACCGCTCATGTGCTTACTCTACGACGATAAAAGGGTAGAAAGACAACTACGGCCGCCATAAGCCACCAGATCACCACGTAAGAAAGATGCTGCCAGTAAAAGCCAGGGATTCGAGACTGCAATTTCTCCGGCACAACCCTGGTCCGTTCAAGTGATTCGGTTCGAGTAGCTTCCGAAGTTGCGACGATATATCCATCAAAGAGATCCAGGTCAGTTAGGGAAACTACAACTGCGCTGTCTAACCGTGATATCTCTCCGGGTACGTTTCTGGCACGATCTCCGTCCTGGCTAGCAACAAGTAAACCTTCTATTTGAATATCCATCGATTGCTGAATATCAGGATTTAATAATCTTTCAGACCAAAGTCCGCGCACCACCAAGATTGCAGAACTATCTCCGATCTGTAAAAGCGCGGACTCCCAATCTTGAATTACTCCATTTCCATCTTTTTGATTAGCAGCTTTAAAATTTGCAATGTATTTACCAGTTATGGAAACTGTTCGATTTAAAGCTGATGGGGGAATTGCCTGTCGAGGGCTAGTAATTGATTCAAGTGGAACAACATTGGTATCAACTACTGTAGCTACTTTTAAAGATTCCTTTAAATCTGCAGCACGTTGTAATTGCCACAAACCTAAGGAGACAAAAAGTGCAGTAACGAGTAAAACTGCAACCGTTTGTCCAAGTTTGGTAAGAAAACTACTCTTTTGAGTCATCGCTTCGATTAACACCCATGAAGCGCTTGTAGAAACTACGCAACAGGAATGCGACGGCAATCACCAGCAGGCCAACTGTCAGAGAACCTGCTGAGCCCATAAATACATCTTCTTCCATGAGATAATCATGTCATGCAATCGCAAAGCCCGTTTGATTACGATGACCGATACGGCATTAAAAAAGGTCGCAGCTGGGTTGGTTTTGCAGTTTTCATCGCAATCGCTGGTATCGGATGGGTCACATGGGCAGGCCTTCACCATTCAAATCCTGCAATTCGAGTTCAATTGATTTCATTTACTGTCACTAGTGATCGCGAAACATCAGTTCGCTACTCAGTAGATAGAAATGGTGTTGATGGTCCAGTGATTTGCACATTAATCGCTAGGGATTATTACAAGAATATTGTTGGTCAATTAGATGAAGAGATTGCCACCGGAGAAGGAAAAGTGGAGTTAACTACTGCAGTAGCCACACGCATAGAGGCCGTTAATGCCGATGTGCAGGGTTGTCGCCCTAAGTAAGTAAGCAGTATCTTTAGACCTTATGACTCAGACATGGCTTACTCAAGAAGCGGCTGATCGCTTGCAAAGTGAACTGACCTTTCTTGAAGGTCCAGGTCGCAAAGAGATCACTGCAAAGATTGAAGCTGCGCGCGCTGAAGGTGACTTAAAAGAAAATGGTGGTTACCACGCAGCCCGTGATGAACAAGGCAAAATGGAAGCCCGCATTCGTCAGTTAAAGCAGATGTTAGAGACGGCCCATATTGGAACACCGCCTGCAAGTGCGGATGGCAAAGTTGGTTCTGGAATGGTTGTGACGGCGGTTATCGCTGGCGATGAGATGAAGTTCTTACTTGGTTCTCGGGAGATCTCTTCAGGTGACCTAGATGTCTATAGTGAAAACTCACCCTTAGGTGCGGCAGTACTTGGTGCTGAAATTGGCATGAAGGTTAGTTACACAGCACCAAATGGACGCGAGATTTCAGTTGAAATTGTTGCCGCCGAATTTTATGCCTAGTGAACATTCTTAATTAAAACTCTTGCTTAATCTAGGCAGAAGTATTTTTGTACTTACGAATGCTAAGTGGAATAAAAATAAGCATTAACAAAACCATGTAAATTAAAGATGTTTCTAATGGGTTTTGACTTGGCCAAGAGTTAGCAGTTGCACCAAATTGATTTTCTACTCCAAATAGCTGGCGGCAGGCGGCAACCATCGATGAAACTGGATTCCATTCAGCAAAGTATTGAAGCACTCTTGGCATTCCAGTTGTTGGGGCAAATGCATTAGATAGGAAAGTAAGTGGAAAAGTCACAATAAATCCAACATTTTGCACGGTTCTTGCATCCTTTATAGATAGTCCAACAAATATGCCGATCCAAGAGAGAGCATAACCAAACATAAAAAGAAATAAGAATGCAAGAGTAATCTGAAATATCCCTGAAGTTGGACGCCAACCAACCACGTAACCAGTTATGCCCATAATCGCCAGCACTAAGATATTTAGAAGTGCGTCGCCAAGAGTTCGACCAATTACTACCGCACCACGTGAAATTGGCAGCGATCGAAAGCGATCAATTAATCCTTTTTTCATGTCTTCTGCTAAGCCAGCCGCCGTGGCCACAAGGGTAAAGGCAACTGTCTGAACAAATATTCCAGGCATCAATAGCTGCACATAGCCACCTGGTTGACCACTATCGATTGAGCCACCAAAGACATAGCGAAACAAAAGAACAAACATCACTGGTTGAATGGTTGAGAAAATCAGTACCTCGGGCACGCGTGAGAGTTGCAGAAGCTGTCTTTTTGTAATTACTAGAGCATCACTTATTGCATGATTCATTTCTTTCGCCCTTTCTTTGGTGTGACAGCCTCTTCATTTACTTCTTCTGCAACGTGTCCAGTCAAGGAAAGGAACACATCATCAAGTGATGGCCTCCGTAAACCAATATCAAGTGGATGAATTTTCGCATCATCTAATGCGCGCAAAGCTTCCATTAAATCCCTTGATCCATTACCGACAGGAGCACTGACGGTGCGTGTTTCAACATGTGCCGCATGACCACTAACCCGGGTCACGATCTCTTGTGTTTTAGCTAAATCTACATTTTCTACAGTGATCTCTAATTTTTCGCCGCCAACTTGAGTCTTTAATGCATCAGATGTTCCACGGGCGATTACTGTTCCTCGATCAATCACAGCAATATCATCAGCTAATTGATCTGCCTCTTCTAGATACTGTGTGGTTAGAAGGACTGTAACGCCACCAGTTACTAACTCTTGAATAACACTCCACATATCTTGACGGCCGCGTGGATCTAAACCTGTTGTTGGTTCATCTAAAAACAATACTTTTGGACTAACAATTAGAGATGCAGCTAAATCAAGTCGGCGACGCATTCCACCCGAATATGTCGTTATAGGTCGCTTTGCAGCTTCGGTTAAATCAAAGCGTTCCAATAACTCATTGGCACGATCAACAGATTTTTGGCGACCTAAGTGATACAGGCGCCCAAACATCACCAAGTTGTCCCAGCCAGTTAAAGTTTCATCAACTGCTGCATACTGACCTGAAAGTCCAATAACTTCACGAACTTTTTCTGGGTTTTTAATAACATCGATTCCTGCAACTGTTGCCGATCCAGAGTCTGGTTTTAAAAGTGTTGCAAGAATGCGAACAGTTGTTGTTTTTCCCGCACCATTAGGACCTAATACACCTAATACAGTTCCTTCTTCAACATCTAATGAAAGATCATTAAGTGCCTTTACTTCACCGTTTCGATAGGTTTTTATGAGGTGTTTGGCTTCTACTGTCTTCACGCGGTAACCTTACCAAAATGAGCGACAATAAATTAACCCCGACGACACCAAAAAACTTCACACACAAAGAGATCATGGTGATTCTCGGTGGCTTAATGTCTGGAATGCTCCTAGCAGCACTTGATCAAACCATCGTTTCAACTGCATTAAAGAGCATAGTTGAAGAGTTTGATGGATTAAATCACTACACCTGGGTCGTTACCGCATACCTTTTAACGTCAACTGCATCGACTCCCTTGTATGGAAAAATCTCTGATATCTATGGTCGCCGAGTAGTTTTTCAATTTGCAATCGTTACGTTTCTAATTGGTTCATTTTTAGCTGGCGCCTCTCAAAACATGGAGCAGCTCATTGCATTTCGTGCACTTCAAGGATTAGGTGCTGGTGGATTGATGGCGCTCACATTTGTAATCATTGGGGACATCGTTTCGCCTCGAGAGCGCGGGCGCTATCAAGGTTACTTTGGCGCTGTATGGGGACTTTCATCCGTCGCCGGTCCTTTACTAGGTGGATTCTTTTCCGATCGTGGAGAGTTATTTGGAATTACAGGATGGCGTTGGATTTTTTACATCAATCTTCCAATAGGAATCGCCTCATTAATTGTGACTTCAGCAGTGCTGCATATTCCTAAGGTAAAACGCGAGCATTCAATTGACTATCTTGGTGCTTTGTTAATGGTCAGTGCTGTGACATTCGTACTACTTTCAACTGCTGTATTTGGTCCACAAAATGGATGGACAGATCCAAGGACAGTGGGATATTTAGTTGCAGGTTTAATTCTGACGGTAATGTTTTTGTTCTGGGAAAAGCGCGCAAAAGAGCCCATTCTTCCTCTTTACTTATTTAAAAATCATACATTTTCTATAACCTCACTGCTTGGCGCAGTAATCGGTGCGGGCATGTTTGGTGCAATTGTCATGTTGCCACTTTATTTACAGGTAGTTAAAGGTGATAGTGCAACTACCGCTGGATTGAAGTTAATTCCCTTGATGCTTGGAATTGTTACTACATCAATTATCTCTGGAAAGTTGATCTCTAAACACGGTCACTATAAGCGTTTTCCAGTAGCGGGAACTCTTTTAATGACGGCTGGAATTCTGCTGATGACACGCCTTCAAATTGATACTCCATTTTGGCAGATTTCAATCTATGCAGTTATGGTCGGTGCAGGCCTTGGACTTTCTATGCAAACAATCGTTATTGCATTGCAAAATTCCATCGATTTCAAAGACATGGGAGTTGCTACAAGTTCAAACACATTCTTCCGCTCATTGGGTTCTGTATTTGGAACAGCAATTTTTGGAAGTATTTTAACTAACCGTGTAGGACACTATCTAGAGAGTAATTTCACCCAGTTAGCCACATCAAATCCCGCTGCGCTTAATGGCTTTGATATGAGTAAATTAGAGGGAATCAGCGACAACACAGCAGTGCTCAATACGCTGCCTCCAGAGATTAAAACAACAGCACTTGAAGCTTTTGTGAGTTCATTCCACATTGTTTTTTATGCCGCTGCGCCAGTTACGGCGATTGGATTCTTATTGGCATTAATGTTGCGTGAGATGCCACTTCGCACAAATAAAGAGTATGCAGAAGCTAAGCAGGATGCTGCAGGAGAAGCACTCGGTTGATCACATCACCATTTAGGGGGCTGCCGCGAGAAGTTTCGATTCTCATAGCGGCCTCTTTCTTTGTGGCAGTAGGTTTTGGAATAGTTATGCCTGCTATTCCCGTCTTTGCAAAGTCTTTTGGAGTAAACAATGCGGCGATCGGATTAATGGTTTCTGCTTTTGCAATAACACGTTTTGCATCAGGTTTGATATCTGGAACGTTAACAGATCGATTTGGTGAGCGAAGAGTATTTGCAACTGGCGTCTTTATGGTTGCCTTTTTCACATTCTTAGCTGGTATTGCGCAGAACTACCACCAACTACTTATTTTTAGAGCAGCCGGTGGCTTAGGTTCGTCAATGTTCTCTGTTGCCGCCGGATCAGTGATCATGCGCTCAGTTGATGACAACCATAGAGGCCATGCTCAGTCGGTTTACCAAGGCGCATTTTTACTAGGTGGAATCGCAGGTCCTGCCATTGGCGGTCTGCTGTCGATTATTTCACTTCGAGCTCCCTTTTTTGTTTATTCAATTATGCTTTTTATTTCTGGAGTAGTTGCATTAGCGTTTTTGAAGAATAACTCAGCCGTGCCTCATGCAAGTAAATCTAAGGAAACAGAGTCAACAAACATTGCACAGGCTTTTGCTATGAAGCCATATCGAATTGCATTGGTATTAGCTTTTATTTCAACGTGGGTATTTTTTGGATTACGAGCATCAATACTTCCTATCTTTGTCACCGAGGAACTTGATTCAACAACGGCTGTAGTCGGTTATGGGCTTGCACTTTCTGCTGTTTTGCAAGGAATTTTTCTACTTCGTGCTGGTCGCTTTTCAGACTCTAAAGGTCGAAGAGCTGCCTCAATTATTGGAGCTAACGTTGTAATGGTTGGCGTGCTTCTTTTAACATTTGCAACAAATATTTGGATCTATCTTCTTTCAATGGCAGTTCTTGGACTTGGAGGAGCTTTTCTTGCAACAGTTCCGGCAAGTATCGTGGGAGACATAATTAAAGGAAAAGGTGGCAAAGTAATCGCTGTTTTCCAAATGGCTGGTGATGCCGGAATGATTGTTGGCCCAGTTGTTATTGGTTGGCTTTCAGATCTTTACTCATATCGAATTGCATTTGGTGCATCGGCAGCTATTTTCTTAATAGCTTTATTTTTGGCCTACCAAATACCAGAGACTAGAAATACCGAAGGGCCCCAGGTGAATAACCTGAAGCCCCTCGATGAAGATCTTTAATTAGTCGTTGCCACGCAAGATTGAAAGCAAACGAAGAACTTCCATGTACAACCAAACGATTGTGACCATGAGTCCAAAAGCTGCTCTCCATGACTCTGACTGTGGTACTCCAGCATTAATGCTGTTTTGAATCTGATCAAAATCTAGGATCAAGAAGAATGCTGCAAGCACCATACCGCCAGCTGCAAGAATGAGACCAAATCCACCAATGCTATAAAGGCTTGCACCGAAGAATGATCCAACAAGTGAAACCATTGCCAAGACAAAGTAACCCAATAGCGCAGTCATTAACACCTTGGTGAACTTCGGTGTTACACGAATTCGTCCGCTCTTATATGCAAACAACATTGCAGCAAATGCTGAAATTGAAACCAAAATTGCCTGGCTAACAATGCCATCATAAACAGTGTTGTACATATGGCTAAGGGTTCCAAGTGCTAACCCTTGAAAAGCTGCATATGCAATTACTAGTGCTGGCTTAACGCTCTTGCTAAAAATATTTACCATTGCAAGAACAAGTCCACCGATGAAGCCGAGCATAAGCGCTCCGCCACCGAGGTTAAGTGTCCATGCAGCAGCACCAACTGTTACAAGGACTGCAAAAAGAATTGCAGTGCGTGTTACAACATCATCAATAGTCATACGACCAGTACGAAGTGATGATGCAGCTGGTGAGTTATACAAATTCTCTAGCGCTGCTGGGTCTGAGTTAATTGTGCTCGGATCAAATGCAGCGTATCCACGCTGATTAAACGCCCGTCCTAAAACAGGGTTTGAACTGCGCATATCTTTTTCTCCTTCTTTCAAGCCCTGAGAATCTCCCAAGGTTTTCAAGCACCATAATCGTACGGTTACTCAACATTGGAGGCCAATTAAAGTGGGCCAACTTGCTTAAAAGGTACTGAGAAATGGTGCCCCGAGTGGGGGTCGAACCCACACTGGGAGGATTTTAAGTCCTCTGCCTCTGCCATTGGGCTATCGGGGCGTTACCAAGTTAGTCACAAGCGGGGGTAAATCTACACTTAATTTACTGATCGAAATCCCATTATTGTCTCGATCAAAATACTCAACCTACTCATGTCTTAACTACCACTGGCAATGGAGAGTGCGATGCCATCCAAAATATCTGTCTCAGAGGCGATAAATTCCGTAGCTCTTGTCGCTTTCATTACCTCTGAAAGAACCAAAGAACCAGCCGTAATTACATCTACTCGTCCAGGATGCATGAAACCAAGTTTCATCCGCTGGTTTCTATCCATGTTTTTAAACATTTCAGATACTTCATGAACTTGTACTGCCGAGATGTGTGACAAGTGGATTGAATGTCGATCATAGGTATTTAACTCAAGAGCTGCTGCTGCAACCGTTGTTGCAGTTCCAGCTACGGCTACAAGAGTTTTTGCTTGCGTAATAGGAACTTCAGTCCCTGCTAACGCAATGGCCTCTTGAATATCTGCCCGTGCCAATTCAATTTGATTCTGAGTTGGAGGATCGTCTTTAAAGTGGCGTTCACTCATTCGCACACATCCGATATTCACACTTTTTGCAGATTCAACTTTCTTGTTTCCAAAGACAATCTCAGTTGAGCCCCCGCCAATGTCGACTACTAAGAATGGAGCAAAGCTAGGATTCAACTCTTGAATGGCACCGACAAAAGATAATTCTGCTTCTTCAACACCAGTTATTACTTCAACTTCGATACCTAAGCGCTCACGAACTCCATCAATAAACAAATTTCGATTAGTTGCATCTCTCGTTGCACTTGTTGCACAGAAGCGAATCTTTTGAACACCTCGGCGTGCAATCTCTGCAGCAAATTTATCAACTGCGGCAAGTGTTCGCTTTATGGCATCTGGGTGAAATTCTCCAGTTTGATCAACACCTTGACCAAGACGAACTATCTCCATATCTCGCACAACTTCGCGAAGTTTATTTGACTCTACATCTGCAATTAAGAGGCGAATTGAATTGGTGCCGCAGTCAATTGCTGCTACTCGCATGGGTTGCTCTTCCACCACTCTGGCAGTTTTTCAAGGGCTTCATCGCCAAGTGGGTTTACATCTGGACCCGCCGCCAATGAATGGGCAACAAGTGAATGCAAACACTTAACACGATTTGGCATTCCTCCTGCCGAAACATTTTCCACTTCTGGTACATCCATTTGCAGTGCAGAACGTGCTGCGATGTAATCATCGTGTGCAGCTGCATATGCACCTGATAGCTGCGCATCTGTTTCAAGGCGATCATTCATCTGCCCCATTAATCCAGTTGTTTCAAGCGTTGAAATAACCGCAGTTAAACGAGGGCAGGTTGCATAATAAAAAGTGGGAAACGGTGTTCCATCTTCAAGTCGTGGTGGTGTCTCAACAACGGCTGGCTTGCCACATGGACATCGATAGGCAATTGCATGAACATCTCGAGGTGTGCGACCAAGCTGAACTTCAATACAATCAAGATCTGCTTGTGTAACTTCTCTCACTGATTACCGGCCTCACTAATCGAGGCAATCAATCTGGAATACCAAGGTTGGCCATCGGTAAGTGCGCTTGCAATCTCAGTTGTGTTCTCCTGTGGAGGTGGCGTAGACCCGTCCACAACAATATATTGCCGCTCACCCGGTAAAACGAAATGTAAGCGTTCACGGGCTTGTGACTTTATGTATTCAGGATCCTGCCAGCGCAATAACTCTTCTCGTGCTTTTTGCAGAGCTACATTATCTGCAGAAAGTTGAGACTCGAGCGAGTTAATTTGAGCACGTTGTGTGAAGTAATGTTTTACAGGCGGTGCAATTGCTAAGGTCAATACAAAAAGAATCACAATAAATGCCAACGCACGATTGTTGGTACGACGACGAAAGTTTAATTGTCGACGCGCCATGGCTAATTCTTACCCATTAAAGCGTGGAAACGCTTCACGCCCGGCATAAACGCCACGATCTTCTAACTCTTCTTCGATGCGAAGTAATTGGTTGTACTTTGCTACACGCTCTGATCGAGCAGGTGCACCTGTTTTAATCTGGCCACAGTTCAGTGCAACTGCCAAATCAGCAATAGTTGTATCTTCTGTCTCACCTGATCTGTGACTCATCATGCTGCGGTAGTTAGCGCGGTGGGCCATCTCTACTGCATCGATGGTTTCGGTGAGAGTTCCAATTTGGTTGACCTTGACCAACAATGCATTAGCAGTGTTTCCTGCGATTCCGCGTGAGAGTCGTTCTGGATTAGTTACAAAAAGATCATCGCCTACGATTTGAATACGAGATCCCAAAACTTCAGTCATTTTTGTCCAACCAGCCCAATCTTCTTCGTTGAGTGGATCTTCGATCGAGACAATTGGGTAGGCATCAACTAATGATGTGTAATAAGCAATCATTTCATCTGAAGTTTTTGATGCACCTTCAAATTTATACATTCCATTTTCATGAAACTCAGTTGCAGCCACATCCATTGCTAGTGCGATCTGACTTCCAGGTTTATATCCTGCAGCTTCAATTGCCTCTAAAATTAAATCTAACGCAGCGCGATTGCTTTCAAGGTTTGGTGCAAAGCCACCTTCATCTCCGACTGATGTTGCTAAACCACGCTTTTTAAGAACCGCTTTGAGAGCATGATAGATCTCAGCTCCCCATCGTAGTGATTCGCGAAAAGTTGGAGCACCGATCGGTGCAATCATAAACTCTTGGATATCAACATTTGTGTCTGCGTGTGCCCCGCCATTTAGAATATTCATCATTGGAACTGGAAGCACATGTGCATTTGCTCCACCTAAAGAGCGGAACAATGAAAGGTCGGCAGAGTTTGCAGATGCTTTAGCTACTGCAAGTGATGCGCCAAGAATTGCGTTTGCACCAAGTCGAGATTTGTTTGGTGTTCCGTCAAGTTCAATCATTGTTGTATCAATTAAGCGTTGCTCTTTGGAATCTAATCCAATGATCTTTGGGGCGATTTCATTGTTTAAAAATGCAATCGCTTTCTCAACGCCCTTACCTAAATATCTCTTGCCACCATCTCGAAGTTCTGACGCTTCAAATGCTCCAGTTGATGCTCCGCTTGGAACAGCTGCTCGTGCTTGAGTTCCATCTTCTAATGCAATTTCAACTTCAACCGTAGGGTTTCCACGGGAGTCAAGAATTTCACGAGCACCTAAAGCTTCAATTTTCGCCACGTACGTCTCCTCTGAGTTTTTTCATCTTGCCGACCTCAACTCTGAAATCGCACTGGATCAAATGTTTTTTCTAAAGGTATAGGACCAATACTACCGTGAGTTAACTCTGAGTTTTTGAACTAATCTGATTACTAACTCGCAACGCTTCCTTGCGAAGGGCCGCCTCAGCATCAATTCCATTGGCATGAGCCCATGCAATAACAGCATGCAGGGCTTGACCCACTGCGCTTTCATCTGCAACGGCCTCTAATGAATTTGCCGAAGGGCTGTCTACTTGTACTTTATATTTTTCGGCGCGATGCAAGAGTTTTTCAAGTAGCGGTAGCGCTGGCTGTGAAAGAGCGACCCCATCTACTGGTGAAGTTCTACCTTTTTCCTTCTTTTTAATCTCTTCCCAATTTTCAAGTACTTCTTCAGAATCTTTAACTTCAAGGCCTGCAAAGACATGAGGGTGCCTGCGAATTAACTTCTCGGCGATTCCCTGTGCAACTTCTTCAATCGTAAATGGATCTGTTGGATGATCCTCTGCCATGCGAGCATGGAAATAAACTTGGAGTAAAACATCCCCCAACTCTTCTCGCATATCAATGCGGTTTCCGTTTTCAACCGCCTCAATAAATTCGTAAGACTCTTCAAGAAGATACTTCAGTAAGGACTCATGGGACTGCTCAGCATCCCACGGGCATCCCCCAGGAGAGCGCAACGTATCCATGACTTCAACTAAACGTTGAAGCTGAGATCCCTGCATTGTTCTTTAGTTTCCTGATGGAGTAACTGCGGAACCTGCTGCATCATTTGCAACAACATCTGCACTCTCTGGATCCCAAGTACCGTATCTAGGATTGACAGTTATGCCAAGTTCTTTTGCTTTTGCAGTCATTAATCTCTGAATCTCTGTTCCAATTTGTTCTTCAGGAACTCCACTTGCTGTAATGAGATTACCAATTTTGTCTGAGAAAGTTATTGCTTCGATATATAAATCTAAATCTTGTGGGGCAATACCTGCAGCGACGAGTGCAATAGGAAGCTGATCAGCTCCTCCTACTTGTTGCAAAATTGCCGCTCTCTGACTATCAATCTCAGCCTTTGAAACTGTGATTTTTAATTCTGCCCCTACTTCGCGAAGAAGCGTTCCAAACAAATGAAAACGCAGTTGTGATCGGTTAAGTGTTTCGCCAGTTTCAAGTTGCATCTGTGATGTGTCAGTTCCACTGCGTTCGGCGAGAATTGAATCAACACTTCCTTGAACAGTAGCTTGTGAGATACGAACTCCGCCAACTGTTGCTGCTGCACCAACTTGGGCACATCCTGTAAGTACCACTGCAATCGAAGCAACTACAACTGTAAGGAGTTTTTTCACGACTATCCCGCCTTCTCTTGCTTAGCCAAGTTGATTAAGGGCCTCAACGACCCAGGCCAGAAGAGAAGTATCCACTATTTCTGGAGCGTTCGCAGACGGGTTCCAGACTGCTGCTTTGGGTAAGGCAACCAATACGGTGTTTGTGGTGGCCTTATAAATAGATCCGGGATACATACGTGCCAATCGAAGCTGCTTTGATTCCGGTAAAACTAAAGGCGAAAGACGCAAAAGTTTTCCTTGCACAACAACTTCAGTTAACTTCAAGGCTTTGGCCTGTGCCCGCAAAGATGCAACGCCAAGTAAAGACTTTGCTTCCTCTGGAAGTGCTCCAAAGCGATCAAGGAGTTCAGATTCGATTGAATTTACATCCTCTGCAGATTTAACGTCAGCCAATCTTCTATAGAGATCTAACCGCAAACGCTCACCAGGCACATACTGCGTTGAAAGATGTGCATTTATTGGCAGTTCAACTTTGCACTCTAAAATTTTCTCCTCGGTTTCGATAATCCCAGATTTGTATTCTTGAACGGCTTCTCCAACCATTCTCATGTATAAATCAAAACCAACATCTGCAATATGGCCAGACTGTTCACCACCCAAAAGATTTCCTGCTCCCCGAATCTCTAAATCCTTTAATGCAACCCTCATTCCTGAACCTAAGTCGGTGTTTGTAGCGATTGTGGTTAAGCGCTCGTGCGCTAACTCTGAGAGTGGCTCTTCGGCAGAGTATAAAAAATATGCATAGGCTCTTTCTCGGCCTCTACCAACCCGACCTCGAATTTGATGAAGCTGTGAAAGTCCAAATCGATCAGCTCTTTCAACAATTAAAGTATTTGCATTCTGAATATCCAAGCCGCTCTCCACAATTGTTGTACAAACTAAAAGATCAAAATCACGGTTCCAAAATGCCAGAATGACATCTTCTAACTCACCTTCTGACATTTGGCCATGAGCCACACGAATACGCGCCTCAGGTACCAACTCTTTTAAGTGAACGGCAGTTCGATCGATACTTTCAACACGATTATGTAGATAAAAAATCTGACCATCTCGTAAGAGTTCACGATGAATAGCCGCAGCAATCTGAGCATCCTCTGCTGGACCAACGTAAGTCAAAATAGGATGACGTTCTTCAGGAGGTGTAGTTATCGTAGACATCTCGCGAATTCCAGTTACTGCCATCTCTAATGTGCGCGGAATAGGTGTGGCTGACATTGCTAAAACATCGACTGTAGTTCGTAGTTTTTTTAAAGACTCTTTTTGCTCAACACCGAAGCGTTGTTCCTCATCAACGACTACAAGTCCAAGATCTTTAAACTGAACATCATTTGAGAGAATTCGATGTGTTCCAATGACAACATCAACACTGCCTGCTGCTAACGCCGTGAGTATCTCTTTACTTTCTTTGACTGAATTAAAGCGTGATAAACCTGCTACTTTTATTGGAAATCCAGAGTATCTTTCTGCAAAAGTTTTACTGTGTTGTTGAACTAGAAGAGTTGTTGGAACCAATATTGCAACTTGCTTTCCATCTTGTACTGCTTTAAATGCAGCTCGGATTGCAATCTCAGTTTTTCCGTACCCAACATCGCCACAGATAATACGATCCATCGGATATGGCCGCTCCATATCAGCTTTGACTTCATCGATAGTTGAAAGTTGATCTGGAGTTTCAATATAGGAAAATGAATCTTCTAACTCTCTCTGCCACGGTGTATCTGGTGAGAATGCAAATCCAGGTGAACTTGTTCGTGCTGCATAAAGTCTTATTAATTCTCCCGCAATTTGGCGAACAGCTTTGCGTGCTCGGCCTTTTGCTTTTTGCCATTCACCACTTCCAATTCGGTGAACAGTTGGGGCTTCGCCACCAACATACTTAGAGACTTGTTCCAATGTGTCTGTTGGAACAAATATTCGATCACCAGGTTGCCCACGTTTGGCCGAGGCATACTCAATAATTAAATATTCGCGGGTTACTCCTCCAACAGTTCGTTGCATTAATTCAACATAGCGACCAATTCCATGTTGTTCATGGACAATGAAATCACCGGTTTTAAGCTCTAAAGGATCGATAGCTTTCTTTCTTTTAGTTGGCAATCTCTCGCTATCTTTTACGCTGCCTTTACTTCCAGTTAAATCTCTTTCGGTCATGAAAAAGATCTGATCGGATTCACTTTCAAAACCATGAGTAATGACAGAAGTAGTGAGGTTGATACTTCCTTTAAGGGGCATATCATCTAGTTTTTCGATGATATTTACGGGTAGATCAGCTCCTCGAAATATTCCGGCATACCGCTCTAACATTCCATGGCCATGGGTGGCAAAAACAACTCTTTGATTTTTTTCTAGGGCTTGCCGAAGTGCTTCTACCGTGCGCTCAACATCACCGCGCATCGGGTCAATGGCGCTGTAGTCAAGAAAATTTGTCCCCTCAACTAAATCACTTCCATATGTACTCAACTCTGCTCGAGTTAATTTGTTGGCGGTGATCTCCTCCTCTAACTCTTTCCAAGAAATATAGGTCTCTAATCCGTGATGAATTGGTGCAACGGCTCCAAGAGCCGCGTTGGACCAAGATGCGTTGAGAAACTCTTCATTTGTGCCCAGTAAATCATCGGCCCTGGATGCAATCCGTTGTTCGTCGATAAAAACTATTTCTGTGTTGGCAGGTACTCTTGACAATAAAGTTTCAGTCTTTTCAATAAGCAAAGGTATGAGAGATTCCATGCCTTCAAAAACAATTCCTTCGCTTATTTTGTCGAGCATTTCGGCTGCGCCTAGATTTTCACTCTTTGCCATGAGAGCACGCTTTTTTACATCATCTGTCAGTAAAAGTTCCCGGCAGGCAAATATGGCGATATTGCCCTCTACCGGCTTTAATGTTCGTTGATCAGAGGTTTCAAAATAACAAAGATCTTCTATCTCATCGCCAAAAAAATCTATTCGGATTGGGTAATTGCTCAGTGGCAAAAAGAGATCGACAATTCCGCCACGGACTGCAAACTCCCCGCGACGTTCGACTAGATCTGTTCTGGTGTATGCAAGTGAGGATAAATGTCGGATCAGTTCTTCTAGGCTTTGTTCTTGTCCTACTTGAAGTTTTAAAACTGGACTTGAACCTAAATCACTAATGATCCGATGTATGACACCTCTAACCGGAGTCACAATAATTGGATGCTCTTTTTGTTTTTCCTTGAGTGCATATAGAGATTGAATTCTCAATGCCACAGTGTCACTGCGTGGACTCAATCGCTCGTGGGGCAAAGTCTCCCAGGCTGGAAATTCAATAACATTGTCATGTAGCTCTCGAAGTTCATTTACTAAATCTTCACTACTTCTACTTGAACTTGTAACCACTAGTAATGGATGTGTCTTTGCACGTGCCGCTAAAAGAAATGCAAATGTAGATGAAGGACCAACAACATGCTGCGCACTGCTTGGTTGTAGCGAAAGCATGGGAATTAGTCCGCGCACGTGCTGCCTCCAATGCCATAAGGCCCCAACTTCTAACTACCCAGGGTTGGGTAGTAAAAAGGGGGCTAACAAGGCAGATTCTATTTGTTTTGAGCCCTGAGGACATACCTGAGATGATTCGGTAATGAGCCACAGCAAAATTGCCGATGATGATGCTGGATTGCGTAGTGATGTGCGGCAGTTGGCAGATCTTTTGGGGCAAACATTGGTTCGTCAAGAAGGTCCAGCACTCTTTGAACTTGTTGAAGCAGTTCGCAAATCTGTGCGTGAGGGCTCTAGTCAAGAGGTTTTAGCAAACATAACTGATGTTGAGTCAGTGCAACTAGCGAGAGCTTTTAGTACCTACTTTAATTTAGCAAATGTTGCTGAACAGATTCACCGTGCACGAGTTCTTTCTCTTTCGCGCGCAACAGGAGGTTCCTGGCTTGTACGGGCAGTAGATCGAATCGAAGAGGCGCTCTTGCAGCAGACACCCGGCCACCATCTCAATAAAGAAGAGATAACACAGTGGGTTAGTGAAATGTCTGTGCGCCCAGTTTTTACTGCTCATCCAACAGAGGCAGCTCGCCGTTCAGTGCTTAAAAAACTGGGAGCGATTGCAGATTTACTTAATGATCCTGAGAATGCATCACAGCAAGATCGACTGGCTGAAAACATTGATTTACTGTGGCAGACAGATGAGCTTCGTTTAGGACAGCCCGAGCCTTTAGATGAGGCATTAAACGCTCTGTACTATCTTGATGATTTATTTACTCAAACTGTTCCAGAGGTTTTGAATGACTTTGCAAAAGAGCTAAAGCGAATTGATGTCGTTTTACCTGTAACTGCACGGCCACTATCTTTTGGCAACTGGATCGGTGGAGATCGAGACGGTAATCCAAACATTACTGCTGAAATAACAACTAAGGCCATGGTTTTACAAGTTGGCCATTCCATACGAGTAACAATTGCTGCAATGAACGAGCTTCGTCAAATGTTGTCTGTTTCAACCAACATAGTTGGTGCTACTCCTGAGCTTTCTGCATCAGTTGAAAAAGACATAAAAAATATTCCAGAGTTCGAACCTAGGTTTTTGCGTCTAAACGCTGAAGAACCATATCGACTCAAGGCAACGGCAATTGTGCATCGTTTAGCATTTACCCGCGATCGCCATGCAGTAGGAGCTCCTCATGTTGCAAACCGCGACTACGAAAATACTGCTGAACTACTTGCTGACTTAGTCTTGATGCGAGATTCATTATTGGCACATCGTGGAGAGCTGATAGCCACGGGCTTACTTGAGCGAACAATTCGCACGGTCGCAGCCTTTGGAATAACCCATGCAACGATGGATATTCGCGAGCACTCTGATGCTCATCACAACCTTTTAAATCAGGTATTAGGAATACAGGGATACCTCGGTAAATCTCATGATGAGAAATTTGAACTTCTAACTAAAATGATTGCAGAAAACACTTCCTTTGATATTTCAACTCTAGATGCTTCAGGAAAAAGAGTTTTTGATACCTTCGTTGCGATAAACGATTTGATTGACCGATTTGGTCCAGAGTCAATTGAAACATACATAGTATCAATGACTAAGGGAGCCGATGATTTAATCGCACCAATAGTTATCGCACAACAAGCAGGCTTAGTCTCACTCAAAGACAAAAAGGTAAGAATTGGATTTGCACCACTATTAGAAACTGTTGCTGAGCTTCGATCATCAGGTGAGATCTTAGATAAACTTTTAAGTAATCCGACATACCGTCAACTGATTGCATTACGCGGAGACAAGCAAGAAGTAATGCTCGGCTACTCGGACTCAAACAAAGATGCAGGAATTGCAACAAGCCAGTGGGAGATCCATCGTGCACAGAGATCTCTGCGAGATGTAGCTAAAAAGCACGGAGTTAGACTTTGTTTATTTCATGGACGTGGTGGCTCGGTTGGTCGTGGTGGTGGACCAACTTATGACGCGCTCATTGCACTGCCTTGGGGATCTGTTGATGGTGCAATAAAAATGACCGAGCAAGGTGAAGTAATCAGCGATAAATATTCACTGGCATCACTTGCTAGAGAGAACATTGAATTAACACTTGCCGCATCATTAGAAGCAATAGTTTTAAATCGTGGACCAAGGCAGAACAAAGAAGAGTTAACTGCGTGGGGAGATTGCATGCAGTTAGTAAGTGATGCATCCTTTAAGCAGTACCGAACTTTGATTGAAAAACCAGATCTTCCAGCATATTTTTATGCATCTACCCCAGTGGAGCAGTTAGGTGAAATGTTCTTGGGTTCACGACCTTCACGTCGTCCTGATGCTTCAAGTGGTTTAGATTCTTTGCGCGCTATCCCATGGGTCTTTGGATGGACTCAGTCGCGTCAGATTGTTCCGGGTTGGTTTGGCGTTGGAACAGGGTTGAAGGCTGCTCGAGAAGCTGGACACTCAAAACTATTGAAGAAAATGCTTAAGGAGTGGCACTTCTTTACTACTTTCATAAGTAATGTTGAGATGACGCTAGCAAAAACTGATTTGGAACTCGCTCAGCGATATGTTGAGGCCTTAGTTCCAAAAGAACTTCACCACTTCTTGGATGAGATCAAAAGTGAGTTCGATCTAACCGTTTCAGAGATTCTGAAATTAACGGGAGAAAAGACGCTGCTTGGAGATCAAGAGATTTTGGCGCGAACTTTACAAGTGCGTGATGCTTATCTTTCTCCCATTCATTTGCTTCAGATCAATCTCTTGAAGCGTGTACGCGAAGCAGATAGCGCTGTGGATCCAGTTTTGCGCCGAGCTTTACTGCTCACTATTAACGGAGTGGCAGCAGGCCTTCGAAATACTGGTTGATAAGTTAAAATAGGAAACTTTTTAACTATTGAAATTTTGTTGAGTTAATTCAAGCCCGTCATTTATAAGTGATTCAACAGCATCGGCTGAGCGAGAAATAAATTCACCAAGCTCTTTTTGTTCAACTTTTGAGAATGCTTTAAGTACAAAATCTGCCGGGTCTTGTTCGCCCATAGGCCGTCCAATACCGAGGCGAATTCGGTAGTACTCGGCTGTACCAAAAGCTGATGTCATTGACTTTAAACCGTTATGGCCATTGTCTCCGCCTGCAATCTTGGTACGGATTGCAGCAAAAGGAATATCTAACTCATCATGCAAGGCGATAATATTATTTGGTTCAACTGAGTAGAAATTTGCAAGGGCCTTGATTGGTCCACCAGTTTCATTCATGTAACTCTTTGATTTCCCAAGAATTATTGAATGAGCATCTGCGCCAACTCCCAATTTATAGGCAGCAATTTCAGTGCGAGATTTGTGTGAAGAAAGTTTGACGGAATGCCGCTTGGCTAATTCGTCGATAACCATTTGCCCAATGTTGTGACGGGTGGCAGCGTATTGATCTCCTGGATTTCCCAGTCCAACTACCAACCACGTCATAACAAGAAAGTCTAAGGCTTAAGCCTGTTACTTATCGGTCTTTTCTGCTTCTGGCGTCTCTGCAGGTGCTGCTCCATCTGCTGCAGGTGCTGCTACAACTTCTTCAACAACGGCAGTTGACTTCTCAGATACGTGAATGACGATCATCTTAGGATCAGAAGCAAGTTCAACACCGGCTGGCAACTTCACATCTGCTGCATACTTTGAAGATCCAGATGCAAGTCCTTCGATATTGATTTCAAGGAAGTTTGGAATTGAAGCTGCATCAACTCGAACATCGATTGTGTTGTGAACATGCTCAAGAATTCCATCACGATCGTGCTCACCAATTGAGTGAACTGGAACAGATACAACAACTTTTTCACCACGACGTACCAGTACAAGGTCGATGTGCTCAAGGATCTGCTTTAGCGGATCGCGAACAATTGCTTTTGGAAGAGTTAGTTCGCTCTTTCCATTAATAGAGATATCAAGAAGAACGTTTGCTTGCTTTAGGGCAACACCGATTTCTTTTGCTGGAAGAGTGATGTGCTGTGGCTTCTCACCGTGACCGTAGATAACTGCAGGAACTAAACCATCGCGACGTGCGCGACGTGATGCACCTTTACCAAATTCGGTACGTAGGGTGCCGTTGATCTTAATTTCTGCCATTTTTACTTCTCCTCATTACTCCGGTTACTTCGGTTTGAACACAAAGTTCCAGCAGGAGAAAAATCTCTTACCCGTCGATCACGGAAAGCTATTCGCTACCCTCGCCGGAACAGAGCAAACAGTATCTTTGCCACCCGTAATTAGGCAAATCAATCTCAATAGGCGAAAAATGAAGGATAACGAGGCCTGTCATCGGGCTTGGCCTGCGAGAGATTTCAGATGTTATAGCCATACGAAAATCTCGAAGTAGGTAAGCGTAGTGAACGTCAAAGCGAAGCAGTGAACGAGCTTAGCCTGCAAGAAATTTTCGTATGTTATGAATGACCGTCGAAAAGACTTGTGACCGATCCATCTTCGAAGACTTCACGAATTGCCCGAGCCAAAAGTGGAGCAATCGAAAGCACAGTTAAGTTATCAAACTTTTGATCCTCTGAAACTGGCAAAGTATTTGTAATAACAACTTCTGATGCGCGACTGTTCTTCAAACGATCAACGGCTGCTCCACTAAAGACAGCATGGGTTGCTGCAACAATCACATCTTTAGCTCCAGCTTCAAATAACGCATCTACTGCCTTTGTAATTGTTCCGGCGGTATCGATCATGTCATCGATAACTACACATGTTTGACCTTGAACATCACCAACAACTCGACCAACGGTGGCCTCGTTTGGAATGCGTGGGTCACGAGTCTTGTGAATAAAGGCGATTGGACAGCCACCAAGAAGATCAGACCAACGCTCTGCAACTCTCACACGACCTGAATCTGGCGAAACAATTGTTAAACGAGTTCGATCAACTTTACTGCCAACGTAATTTGCAAGCATTGGAAGTGCGAAGAGGTGATCAACAGGGCCGTCAAAAAATCCTTGGATCTGCGAAGTATGCAGATCAACAGTCATTAATCGATCTGCGCCAGCTGTTTTAAATAGATCAGCCATTAAACGCGCTGTGATTGGTTCGCGTCCTCGACTTTTCTTGTCCTGTCTGGCATATCCATAAAAAGGTGCAACCACAGTAATTCGTTTTGCAGATGCACGCTTGAGTGCATCGACCATAATCAACTGCTCCATAATCTGTTTATTAACAGGAGTTGTGTGGCTTTGAATTACAAAAGCATCACAACCACGAACAGATTCTTCGAAGCGAACAAAAATTTCGCCATTTGCAAAGTCATATGCAGATGTTGGTGTGAGAGGAATTCCGAGTTCGGCGGCTACCTCATCAGCTAACTCTGGAAATCCGCGGCCGGCAAAGAGACGTAATTTCTTTTCGGACGTTAATCGGATTTCGCTCATATCTCTGCCCTTTCTTACTTCTTCTTTTTACCAGAACTTGCTTCAGCGGCTTGAGCAGATTTACTTCCCTTGCGCTTGCGCAGAACCCAATCTAATACATTTCGTTGTTCAGAACGGCTAATACCAATCGCGCCTGCCGGAACATCTTCTGTAATCACAGATCCAGCTGCTGTATAGGCACCATCTCCAATTGTCACTGGAGCCACCAGCATCGTGTCACTGCCGATACGAACATGATCACCAACTGTTGTGTGATGCTTTTCAACGCCATCGTAGTTAACAAAAATTGTTGCTGCACCGATATTGCTGTTGTCACCAATTGTGGCATCGCCAACATAAGACAGGTGTGGAACCTTTGAACCAGTTCCTAGCGTTGCTTTTTTCATCTCAACAAATGCGCCCGCTTTGCTTGAATCACCTAGCTCTGTTCCGGCTCTCAAATATGTAAATGGACCAACCGTAGCGCCTTCACCAATAACCGTTTCAATTGCTATCGATTCTAAAACCTTGGCCCCAGCTTTAACTTCGCAATCAGTTAACGTCGATCGAGGGCCTATGACAGCACCAGATGCAGCTGTAGTTTTTCCAAACAACGCAGTTCCTGGATGAAGAGTTACATCTTGTGCAATTTCAACTGTTGAATCTATCCACGTTGTTGTTGGATCAATAATTGTTACACCAGAGCGCATCCAATGCTCATTGATTCGATCGCGAATCATGGCTGCTGATTCTGCAAGTTGAACTCGATCATTAACGCCAAGAGTTTCAGTAAAATCCTCGATAATTACAGCAGCAACTGATTCGCCTGCGGATTTAAGTATTCCGATAACGTCTGTTAAATAAAGCTCGCCTTGTGAATTTGAGCTTGTTAATTTTCCAATGGCTGCGCCGAGTTTTTCTCCATCAAATGCATATACGCCGCTGTTTATCTCAAAAATATACTTCTCATTTTCGCTGGCATCTTTTTCCTCAACAATGCGCAGAAGTTCATCGTTGTCATCGCGAATTATTCGACCATATCCAGTTGGGTCAGAGTGTTCTGCCGTTAAAACAGATGCAGCAAATTTTCCCTTTGAGTGCGTATCTACAAACTGCTTAAGTGAATCAGCAGTTAATAGCGGTGTATCACCGGCAAGAATTAAAACTGTTCCTTTAGATGTTTTACCTGCGAGCGCTAATTGGGCTGCATGGCCAGTTCCACCGCGAGTTTCCTGAAAGATTGTTGTGGCCTTTGGTGCAATCTGTGCAAGGTGGGCAATTACTTCCTGACTGCCTGCGCCTACAACTACTCGTAAATCATTGGGTTGTAATTGATTAACTGCGTGCAGCACATGACCAAGAAGTGAACGGCCTGCTACCTCATGCAAAACTTTAGGTAGCGATGACTTCATACGCGTGCCTTCGCCCGCTGCAAGAACGATCGCGGTCTGTAAGGCCATGTGTGAAGTCTATCTTGACGGGATTCGCAACAGCTCCGCCATTCGGATCTGCTTCGCTTATCGCTCCGCAATTTCCCTGTGCTTCGCTTATCGCTCCGCCACCAGGTATCGATCCTGGACCCTGGGCTTCAAAGGCCCATGTGCTAGCCACTACACAATGGCGGAACCCGTATTCTCCCTCATAAGTGGATTTGTTCCAAACCAACAGGTGCAGTTAATTTGTGGCGATTACCTTTGCGCCAGCAACTGGCCCATAGGCCTGTGCAACGCTTCCTACTACTCCACTCGAGGTTAACGCCACTGCAAGATCAAGTCCTGAATCTTGATCTGCCACTAAAAAGGCAACAGTTGGTCCTGATCCAGAAACTATTGCACCAAGTGCCCCGTATTCCTGACCAACATCTAATACCAAACGAATTGCTGGACGAAGAGAACAAGCTGCAAGTTGTAAATCATTAACTAATGCAGCACCAACTCCTGGTGCATCTGCACCAAGAAGTGCTTGCATTAAACCTTCATGAGTTTGCGGTTCCACAATTTCAAGTTCTCCGCGCAATCGATCACACTCTGCATAAACTGCTGGAGTTGATAGCCCTACAGTCGAAAGTGCTAATACCCAGTGATAGGTACCGCGTGAAAGTGCCGCAGTTAATTGATCACCATGTCCAGTACCAATTGCCGTTCCTCCACTTAACATGAATGGGACATCACTTCCAATTTTTGATGCAATCTCGATCATCTCTTCACGTGTCATATCTAGCGAATATAAATAGTCAATACCAAGAATTGTTCCGGCAGCATCTGCGCTACCACCAGCCATGCCTCCGGCAACGGGGATTGATTTCTTTATCTCTATGTGCGCGTCAACTGTGAGGTCATATTCTTTTGATATCAGTGAGACTGCTTTTGCTGCAAGATTATTTGCATCAGCCGGTACTCCATGTGTTTGATCACCAGAGATACTTATTGTTAGACCAGAACCTGGTTCGCCTAACTTAATTGTTATGTCATCAAATATGGAAATAGCTTGAAAAACTGATACCAAATTGTGATAGCCGTCAGCCTCTTTGGGACCAACTGAAAGTTGGAGGTTGACCTTTGCAGGAACGCGAACGGTCACACTTTTGACTGGCATGATGCGACCCTATAACTGAGATTAGAAAATGTCAGGTGCAACGGCTGCGATCTTACAAAAACCTTGAATCTCTAGCGCCTCACCGCGAAGTGTGGGATCGATACCGGCCTTGATCAAAATCTGCTCTGCTGCCGATGACGAACCGTATAGACCTGAAAGCGCCGATCTCAACATCTTTCGACGCTGAGCAAATGCGTTGTCAATGATTGTAAATACTTTAACGCGCATCTCTTCACTTCCTGGAGTTGAGCGCCTTGTAAAACCAACGAGCTTTGAATCAACATTTGGTGCTGGCCAGAAAATAGATCGCGAGACTGTTCCAACATTTTTAACCTCAGCCCACCACGCAGCTTTTACACTTGGAATTCCATACTCTTTACCGCCTGGTTTTGCAGCAAGTCGATCGGCAACTTCTGCTTGAACCATCACTACACCTGATCTAATGCTTGGAAATTTTTCAAGTAAATGCAACAGGACAGGTACTGAAACGTTATAGGGCAAATTAGAAACTAAGACAGTTGGCACCGCAGGTAGCTCATTGATTTTCAAGGCATCTTGATTGATAACAGTCAGATTTTCTGGATGATCAAAATACTGCGCAACTGTTATTGGGAGTTGCTGGGCTAACCTTGAATCAATTTCTACTGCGATTACCTCTTTGGCGTTTTCAAGGATTGCTAAAGTTAAAGAGCCAAGTCCAGGCCCGATCTCTAAACAAATATCATCGGGTTGCACTCCAGCGGTTCGCACAATTTTGCTGCATACATTTGAATCAATAACAAAGTTCTGGCCTAAAGATTTAGATGGTTTTAAATCTAAAAGGGCTGCAAGTTCGCGGATCTGTGCCGCTCCCAGCAATGTCATGGCGCAAAAGATCCAAAAACTCTCTCAGCATTTTCACTGAGGGCCGTGGCTAACTCAGCTAAATCTTGATTTCGTTCGGTCGCCATTGCACGAACAATGTTTGCAATCTGTGCAGGCGTATTTCCTGCACCACGATGTGGAGCAGGGGCTAAAAATGGTGAATCAGTTTCAACCAATAATTGATCCAAGGGAACGAGTTTTACAGCATCTCGTAGCTCTGGAGCGTTCTTAAATGTCAGAGTTCCAGCAAAAGAAAGAATGTAACCACGTTCAATACATATTTTTGCCATTGCAACATCGCCTGAAAAACAATGAAAGACAGTCTTTTCCGGAGCGCCAACTTCTAACAATATTGAAAGAACATCATCATGTGAATCTCGATCATGAATTACTAATGCTTTATTTGTGCGCTTTGCTAAATCAATATGCCATTTAAAGGATTCTTGTTGGCGGGCTCGTAACTCTGGTGGAGTGCGGAAATAATCCAATCCAGTCTCCCCGATCGCACGAACTCTTGGATGCTGGGCAAGTTCTTCAATAATCTTTAGGTCTGCCTTCAAATCATCTACAACTGGAGCTTCATTAGGGTGGAGCGCAACTGCGGCAAGTACAGAACTGTTCCATTTTTCTGCAGCTCCCACACACCATCGTGATTGCTCAGCCGAATAACCAACTTGAACTATCCGATCTACATTTACAGATTTTGCCTCTGCAATTACATCGGCCACTTCTTTGGAATCAAATGCTGCATCTGTAACAATCTCCATATGCGCATGTGCATCAACTGTGGGAACAGGTAATGGCTCTGGAAGCGGAGCACGTTGACGATCAATGTCGCGATTGTGGCGATCTGCCATTTTTATTTAAGGAGTAACTTCTAGTCGTGGAAACAAAACTGGAGTTTTTGTTACTACTGCGCCTGCTGGCAACTGACCCCACTTAGCAAGAGATGAAATTGATTGTGCGCCTAAATCGCCGAGAACAGGTTGAGCTCCCAGGCTTTGCCACAAAATTTCACACGTGTGGGGCATGACAGGATTTAAAAGTACAGCCAATGCTCGCAAAGATTCAGCAGTGTTATATAAAACCTCTTCTAACACCGCTTGATTTGCTGGATCCTTAGCAAGAATCCAAGGCTCTTTTTCTGTGACATAACCATTTACTTTTTTACAAAAATCCATAATTGCAACAATTCCACCTTGAAAATCAAGTGCGCACATAGCTGCATCTGCCTTTGAAACTGTTTCATTTAACGCCTGCTCTAATCCTGCATCTGCAGAAACTGCTGGCAACACACCACCGCAGTATTTTTCAATCATTGCAGCACTTCGTGAGGCTAAATTGCCGAAATCATTTGCAAGCTCGGATGTGTATCTAGCACTCATATCTTCCCAAGAGAATGATCCATCTGTTCCAAATGGAATTGCACGTAAGAAGTAATATCGAAATGCGTCAACACCAAAGTGATCAGTAATGTCTTTAGGAGCAATACCTGTCAATTTACTCTTACTCATTTTCTCTCCGCCAACGAGCAGCCATCCGTGTGCAAAGACTTTTTTAGGAACATCAAGACCTGCTGCCATCAACATAGCTGGCCAGATAACGGCATGGAATCGCAAGATATCTTTTCCAACTAAGTGAACATCGGCAGGCCATGTCTGTGCAAACTTTTTCCCACCTTCAGAGGTTGGATCATCAGTTAGACCGACTGCAGTTGCATAGTTAAGTAACGCATCAAACCAAACGTAAACAACTTGAGCTGTATCCCAAGGAACAGGAATTCCCCAATCAAATGTAGAACGTGAAATTGAAAGATCAGAGACGCCACCTTCAAGAAATGAAATTACTTCATTACGAGCACTCTCTGGTTGACATGCATCTGGATTTTTACGGTAGTGATCTAGTAATGGTTTTGCAAAATCTGATAACTTAAAAAACCAATTGTTTTCATTCACCATTTCAATTGGTTTGCTGTGAATAGGACAGCACTTTGCTCCATCAATTTCAATCAAATCTCCAGGAAGTTTAAACTCTTCACATCCCACACAATATGGACCTTCATACTTACCTGCATAAATATGGCCAGAGTCTTTGAGTGATTGAAGAAATTTCTGTACACGTTCTGTATGTCGTTTTTCAGTTGTACGAATGAAGTCATCATTGGCGATATTTAAATGCTCCCAATTTGGCTTCCATGCATCTGCAACAAGTTTGTCGACCCACTTTTGAGGGGCAACATTGTTTGCCTCAGCTGTGCGCATAACTTTCTGGCCGTGTTCATCTGTGCCCGTTAAAAACCAGACAGATTCACCTTTTTGACGGTGCCAGCGAGTTAAAACATCACCAGCAACAGTTGTGTAGGCATGACCAATATGAGGTGCATCATTGACGTAATAAATTGGCGTCGTTAAATAAAAGGACTTGGTCACTGGCTCATCTTATTCGCATCAACGACAGCGGCATAAACAAGACGTTTTGATATACCAAATTCATCGGCAACGGTTGCAATTGCGCCCTTTCGATCCATTCCGGCTGCTTCAAACTCACGGACTCGATCCACCATGTCATTAGCTGTTCGTAGGGCAGAGTCGATTTCTGCGCCTTGAACCACCAAAGTTATCTCACCCAGAACTTCGTTCGCACTTGCCCAACTCAATAACTCTGAAAGTGTGCCTCGAATACTTTCTTCATAGCGCTTTGTCATTTCACGACAAATTGCACCTTTACGCTCTGGCCCAAAAACTTCGACCGCATCTGACAAAGATTCTTTTAGTCGATGAGGAGCTTCAAAGAAAACCATAGTTCTTTCTTCAAACCGAAGTTTTTCAAAAGTAGAAGTTCGTGCACCAGCAGTTCGTGGTGGAAAACCTTCAAACGAAAAACGATCTGTAGGTAACCCTGAAAGTGCAATTGCCATCGTTACTGCACTTGGTCCTGGAATAACCTGAACTTGAATATCTTGGGCAATTGCCTCACGCATTAACCTAAAACCTGGATCACTAATTGTTGGCATACCTGCATCAGAGACAACTAAAACTGTCACACCATTTTTTAACTCAACAAGAAGTTCTTTTGTCCTATCCTCTTCATTACCCTCGAAGAAAGAAACAACTTTTGCAGTAAAAGTAACTTCGATGTCTTGGCATAGTCGATGAAAGCGTCTGGAATCTTCAGCAGCAATAATCGTTGCATCTTCGATTGCACTCTTCAATCGACTGCTTGCATCCCCAGGATTGCCCATTGGAGTTGCAGCTAAAATGAGCGTCATGGCGTAATACTCTCAGTATTTTTGAGTAATCGCGCATACCCTTGACTTGTGACCGCTGCTATTGCCCCACTTCTCATCGCTTTGGCTTCATTTGTGCTGAGATTGTTTAATTTAAGTTCACCAAAAGGTTTTATTTTTGATGAGCTTTACTACGTCGATGGTGCGCAAGATTTTCTCAATTTTGGAGTCGAAGTTACCGGTGCGAGCTCCGAGTTCATCGTTCATCCACCCCTTGGAAAATGGCTTATAGCAATCGGTATAGCAATATTTGGAGACAATGAATTTGGATGGCGATTTGCGACAGCAATCTTTGGAACTTTACTCATACTTTTATTTGCACGTTTAGTCCATGTGCTTTTCTATTCACCTGTCTTGACAGCACTTGCTGCTGGATTAATGGCTAGCGATGGTCTTTTGTTGGTTCATTCACGAACTGCTCTTCTGGATCTATTTCTAACCTTCTTCACACTTCTTGGAATTTATCTATGGAGTAGGAATAGGAATTGGTGGGCAGGGTTTGCATTTGGCTTGGCTCTTAGTTGTAAGTGGAGCGCTATTTATTTCATCGCTGTAATTACTTTCATTACACTTTATCGAATATTAGTTGCACAGGATATTCGTCAGACTCCCCGTAAAATTGCAAAAACCCTTGCTAGTTTTGGTTTACTTCCATTAGCTGTCTACACAATTACATGGATGGGTTGGTTTCTCTCTGACCGAGGTTGGGATCGTCAAATTTCGAGCAACCCGATAATCGCTCTGATTAATTATCACTCCGAGATGCTTGGTTTTCATATTGGTTTGACGGAGAAGCATCCTTACCAATCAAATCCTTTAGGTTGGCTCGTTATGGTTCGGCCAACCTCATTTTTCTATGACTCACCAAAAGGCTGCGCAAGTGATGATTGCTCTCGCGAAGTTTTGGCACTCGGAACACCATTTTTATGGTGGATAGGGACAGTTGCCATCATTTTTGTAATTAGGAACTGGATTAAATCATTAAGAAATAGAAGCACAGACCCAGTTGCCAACATTATCGTCATTGGATTAGTCGCAGGTTATCTACCCTGGTTTGCATTACCCGAGCGAACAATGTTTAGTTTTTATGCAATCATCATTGAGCCATTTTTGATTTTATCAATCATTTACTGTGCAAAGTTATTACTCGATAGTGATCTAAAACCAAGGGTTTCACAGGGCATTGTTGCTGGAGGATTTACGCTAATCTTTTTATGTTTCTTATATTTTTTGCCACTGTATACAGGTCAATTATTAACATACGAACAATGGCAAGCGAGAATGTGGTTTGACTCCTGGATCTAAGGATTGATTTTGAATCCTTAGATCTTTATCTCTAGATTATTCGTTAGCAGCGCGAGATTGATTCAACCGTTCAACTGCTTCATCTGCTAACTGTTGATCAAAGATCTCATCACGAGATGGTGAAGCCGCAGCTAACGCCTGTCTTTCAAGTAGTTCTTGCTCTTCTGACCACTGGCCAGGAGTTGTCAGATCGATGACTCGTTTGGACTGTACAGCTTTAGGGGCATTTACATATGTTGGAACAGGAACTTCTGTTGGCTCCCAAACATTTTGATATGTAGCAGAGCCACGAGGCACAATTACCACACCTTTTAGTTCGCGCTCTGACAAAGGTATCCAGTGTTCGGTACTTGCTTTTGGTTGAACAACTTCTGCCAAGTTTGTTGCAGATACACCAGAACTACGACGTTGCAACTGTGTCACGCGACGCTTGTATAACTGATCAGCGATTACGTGCCGTCGCACATTTGCAACATATACCAACATTGCAGAAAGTGGAACGAGTGCATATAGAAATGGCATGGTCTTCATGAAGCCTCCAACAATTGTTGTAACAATTGAAAACGTAATAATGATAAAGATGATCCTTCTGCGCAAAAGTAATTGACGAACTTTTGCTTCACGATCTAAGTCAATGTGAATTGCTCCGGAAGTATTTGCACCACCTGGTGATTGTGCTGCAACAACTCGAAGTGCAGATTTAAATTGTTCAACTGATTTTCCTGAGAATTCATTACGGTCGTGAATCCAACGGGGCGCAAAATAGGCAACCCACATGCCGATGATTGCTAGATAGATTAAACCCGAAGCCATAATGGTAAATCTTAAGGAAGCCCCCCATGTTTTTCGGGGATTTAAGCACTACTAAAGCCCAGGATTTTCCTTGACAAAAACTATGTGATCTCGCCATTGACCATCGATATGTAAATATCGAGGTCTTTCCCCCTCAAGAATATAGCCAGCTTTTTCAGCTACTTTTCGGGAAGCTGCGTTTTCTGGACGTAAATTAATTTCTATTCGATGCAGATTTAACTCTTTAAAGGCATATTCAGTAAGCATTTCTACGGCCATCGTTGTGTATCCACGATTGGCGAAATTGCGATCAATCCAATATCCAATGTGGCCTCCACGCATCGCACCATAAATGACACCACCCAAAGAAATCTGCCCGATTAAATCTGGCCCTTTCCATACTGCAAAAGAAAAAGATCGACCATTGCGGGCTTCATGTTGAAGGGATCGCACCATTCCAAAAAAAGTAGGAAGTTCTGCAACGCTTTCTTGGCTGATACTGGGAATAGTTGCCTCCCATGGAGACAACCAATCTCTATTTTCAGCTCTGACACGATTCCATCTCTTCATATCTCGAAATCGTAAGGGCCGCAGTGTTAACCCATTATTTTTTATGTCAATTGGCCAAGCTCTATTCATATTTACCTAAATATAACGTCGCTCTAGAACTACAACGTTTACACGCTCACCAGTTTTAAGTGATGTATCCGACTCAGAAATTGCAATAAATGCATTTGCATCAGAAAGGGTTGACTGTTCATCTTGAGATTCTAAAGGCATTACTGACTTTCCATCTTCTGCCAAAACAGCGCGAATGTAAGAACGCATACCTTCTGCAGATTCAATAGGTTTTTCTAGCGAAGCTTTAACTGAAGGTCGGTGGATTGTTGCAGCACCTAGCATTGTACGGATCATGGGCCGAACAAAAAGTTCAAATGAAATGTATGCAGAGATTGGATCGCCCGGAAGTGTAACTACCGGTATTTGATCTGGACCGATAGTTCCAAAATTGTGTCTCCCGCTTGCCTCTATCGCCATATCAACTGTGGTAATTGTTCCAAGAGAAGAAAGAGTACGTGTGATGAGATCAAATGAATCATCATTGCGCTCTCCAGAAATAATTATCAAATCTGCACGGACTAATTGATCTTCAATTACTTTCTGTAACTCTTCTTCAGTATCTGGAATTGAATGCACGCGATAAGCAACAGCTCCGACTTCGCGAACAGCAGTTGTTAGCAACCAGGAATTAGTTTCGTATTCATCGCTGGAATCTTTGAGTGGCTGTCCCGGTTCAACAAGATCTGGGCCCGCTGAAAGAACAACAACTCGGGGATGTGGTCTAGTTGGTAAATGATCGCGTCCAATAGATGCTGCCAAACCAATTTGAGTAGAGCGTATTCGTGTGCCTGATCGTAAAACTAGACGTTCACCGGCATAAATATCTTCAGACAACGTTGCTCCGTGAGCATCAAGTAGGGACATCTCAAATGGCTCAAGAGGCTTACAAATGGAAAGGAGTGAAGTAAGAAACTCATCCACCCGAGTGTGTTCTGGCATAATCGAACCCTACTTCTATTAAGTTTTATCTTTGGGATTTCATGGGAGATTTAAATGGGCGTTGACAAACAGGAGATTAGGGAGCGGGCACGCCGCGATCGATCTCAAAAATTCATACCATCAAACTTTAATGTGATTTTGAAGGCACCAGAGATTCAATCTGCAACAGGAATCGCTTCTTATGTTTCCTATGAAACTGAGCCAAGTACTGAAGAAATTAATCAGGCATTTTTGAGAAGTGGGAAAAAACTTTATTTGCCTAGGATTAATGGAGATCTTCTTGAATGGGTCGACTGGAATGGTGAGCAGAGTTCACTTCGTGCAAAGAAAAAGATCTTTGAACCAACTGGTCCAGCTATCTCAGACTTGTCCGTGATCACAGCGATCGTCGTTCCTGCATTAAGAGTTGATCAGTCTGGCTACCGGCTTGGTCAAGGTGGAGGGTATTACGACCGCTCTTTGCCGGCCCTTAACGCGTGGAAAATTGGTTTGGTTTATCCGGGCGAACTTTCAAGTGAAGAGCTTCCGCATGAACCACATGATGTTGCATTAGATGCCGCGGCAACGCCATCGGTTCTTATTCGCTTTAACCGTTAGGTAAATTGCGAGCCATTACAACGCGTTGAATTTGATTGGTTCCTTCATATATCTGAGTCAATTTTGTATCGCGCATCATTCGCTCGACTGGATAATCGCTTACATACCCATAGCCACCTAAAACTTGAATCGCATCTTGTGTGACTTTCATTGCCACATCACTTGCAAGACACTTGCTTGCAGCAGAGAAGAATCGAAGATCCTTCTCATTATTCTCGCTTTTGACTGCTGCTGAATATGTAAGAAGGCGTGCTGATTCAATGTTCATAGCCATATCGGCCAACATAAATTGAATAGCTTGAAAATCAAAAATTGGCTTACCAAACTGTTGGCGCTCATGTGCATACTTTGTTGCAACATCGAAGGCACCTTGAGCCAATCCAATTGCCTGTGCGGCAATTGTTATGCGCGTGTGGTCAAGGGTGTCCATCGCTAAAGCAAAACCTTTTCCAACTTCACTGATCCGGCGGTCATCACTGAGTTGTACATTGTCAAAATAAACTTCACGAGTTGGTGATCCGCGCATTCCCATTTTTTTCTCAGGTGCGCCAAATGAAACTCCAGGATCTGATTTTTCTACAATAAATGCTGTGATTCCCTTTGTGCCAAGTGATGAATCTCCTTGTGCGATTACAGAGTAAAAATCTGACTCCCCTGCATTTGTAATCCACTTCTTACTTCCGTTTAGAACCCAACCATCTGCAGATCGTTCAACTTTGGTTCGAAGTGCAGCTGCATCTGATCCTGCCTCTGATTCAGAGAGACAGTAAGAAAATCCAGAACCTTTTACTAACTGTGGCAGCCAACGCTTTTTCTGATCTTCATTACCCCCAAGTAACAACGGAACAGATCCTAATTTGTTTACTGCAGGGATCAAAGAAGAAGATCCACAGACTCGAGCAACTTCTTCAATAATTAAAACTGTTGCAAGTGCATCTGCTCCATCGCCGCCATATTCGGTAGGCACATGAGCAGCAAATAGACCGTTCTTAGTTAGCGCATTTTTTGCTTCAACTGGAAAACGATGCTCTTCATCAACTGCCTGCGCATATGGTGCAATCTCTTTTTCTGCCAGGGCGCGCACGCTAGTACGCAACTCCTTATATTCGGAAGGCAGATCAAATACGTTTTCCATTATGAGCCATTCTTTTCGCGTTGAGCTAACTGCTGCAGATACAAATTATAGTCGGCTAACTCATCTGGCTGCCCCATGGCTGCACTGCGTGCAATATTGCGATCGATTCGCTTACTTTCACGGGAATCATCACGCATCCACTGAATAAAAGTAGCGATTAATGCAAGCAGGATGGGAACCTCGCCCATTGCCCAACCGATAGATCCGCCCAGTTTTTGATCTGCTAAGAGATCAGTCAACCAAGGTGTTTGCAGTGATGCAAAGTAACCCTTGTCAATCAGGGTTGTGGTCGACATCAATGCAACAGAGAAAAATGCATGAATGCTCATCGCTGCAAAAAGCACCACTATTCGAAGTAGATGCGGAATCTTTCGCGGATTTGGATCCACTCCGATGATTACAGAAAAGAATAAATAGCCTGCTGCGAGGAAATGAAAACTCATAAACAAATGCCCTACATGGCTTGACATCATTGCTGCAAACAAATCTGTGAAGTAAAGTGCAAATAGAGAGCCATCAAAAATAATCAGTGCAACGATTGGATTAGTAAAGGCTATCCCAACCTTTGAATGTAAAACAGTTATCAATGATCCTCGTATGCCCCGTTCTTGAGGATTACGTGCCTGTGGCAAAGTTCGCAAAGCTAATGTAATTGGTGCACCTAATACCAAGCCGATCGGTGCAATCATTCCAATAACCATGTGCGCAATCATGTGATATGAAAATGAAAAATTAGCATAGAGCCCTAATCCACCACTAGTTGCAAAATCAACTGCAGAGATTCCTAGTGCAAAGGAGATGGTTCTATCTACTGGCCATTTATCTCCCCGTTTTGTAAGAACTACTACACCCTTTATATATAGGGCAACGAGTAAAACCAGTACACCGATTATTAAGGAGTTTGGTTCATAGCCAAACAAAACTCGAGACAACGTTGGTTCTGGTGGTGTGTTTATTCCAACGATTGACAGTGCAGCATTGAATTCTTGATTACCGGGACGATCAGGTGAAGAATTTGAGCTTAACCAACTGCCCATTGCAACAGTTACTCCCATAATTATGGCTTCGACTGTCAGAAGTTTTCCAAAAGCTAGCCAATTAATCTCACTCTTTTTCTCTAAATTCTTACGGTGTAAATAACCAAGACCCACCAATGCGATTGTTGCGATGGACTTTGCAATTACCACACGCGCATATGCTGAATCCCATGCATCTACAAAGTTAAGTCGTGCCCAGGCATTAACAACTCCGCTTAACACAACTGCTATTGCTGCCCAAAGGGCCAACTGACTAAACCTAGGGACTGCTATCACTCGATCAGTGGAGGATAGAAAAGCAATTGCAAAGATTCCCCCCACCCAAAGGCTAAGAGCAATGACATGAATGACTAAAGAGCCAATAACTAATGAGTGCGAACCACTTGAAGCAGCATGGCTTTGAAAAACAGGTGCTGTAATTCCTGCTACAGCAACAAACATCAAAACAGTAGTCGCAATAACAGAGCGAACTTTATGAGCAGCAATAAAAACAATTAGAGCTATCAATGTTTGAATTGCTAAATACTTACCTAAAGTTACTTGAGTAATGAAAGATCCAAGTACAGTTAGATCTAGAGCATCTTGAATCGAGGTTGCCAATATTGTTGCAAGAGTTAGTACTACCGTTCCAGCTGCACCAATAAGCCAAGTCAATGCTGAAATCTTGAGAAATGTTCTTAATTTTTCACTTGAGGTAGAGAATTTGCCACCGACATCAAGAAGTAAAAAAGCCATGGCTAGTAATGATCCGACAGTTGCAAAAGATCCAGTGATACTTAAAAACTTAAAGCAAAGAGTTAAGAAATTCATCTTTCAGAGAATAGTTTACGTGCATACAGCGATAGACCAATAGTTACGATTACTGCACCTGCAAGAAGTAAAATCACAAATACGTTTGTAGCCCAACTACTGCTCGCAGGAGTTTGACTCTGTGTCGGTTCTGGATTTGGCTCGACGGGTGCAATATTACTTGGCGCTAAATACTTGAAAGAAAATTCGCCAACTAATGGCTCATCTCCCTCTGAAAGTAATGAATAACTCACTTTGTACATTCCTGTTACAACAAGTGATTTCAAACCAACTGAGGCACTTAAATCTGAAATGGAAATTGTTCCATCATCAACGCGATCACCATTTGGATCTTTAACTGTAATCACATTTGCATCAACCGCCTCCGCCAAGAGTGGAAGTTGGCCTGTGACGGTCACATTTGTTGGGGAGACAGAAACTGTCGAGCCGCTAATTGGTGAGGTGCTAACTAAAACATTGGCACCTGCTGTGGATGGATTTAAAGAGAGAAAGCTAAATGAAAGGAGCATGGCTACTATAGAAAAACGAAGATTTACTTTTGTCATCTCTTCCTCTCAAACCCGATGATGGTGGCACTAGATAGCGCCTTGATTCGCACCAATCGTCTCATTTCTTTACAATTAATGCATACCCCCGTATTTCATGCCCAGTAAATCGCCTTGAAAAGCGAGAACCAGGCAGGAATCACTTACAACTAGGTTTACTCAAGGAGGAGCTCGGATGCCTACATATCAATATGCATGCATCGCATGCGACCATGAGTTTGAAGTGGTTCAAAGTTTCTCAGATGAATCTCTGACAAAGTGCCCAGAATGTCAGGGTGAAATTCGCAAGATTTACTCCGCAGTCGGAGTGGTCTTTAAGGGTTCTGGTTTTTACAAAACCGACTCAGCAAAAAAATCTGTTACTCCGGATCCACCAAAAGCGTCACCAACATCACCTGCACCTAAGGCTGATTAATCTTGGTGATGGGGCGGTTTATCTGAAATAATTTCGGCTTCTCGTTTTGCTTGCTCTGCAGCAGCTTCTGGATCAATTTCATCTGAAGTTACTTGCGGAAAGAGATCACTCATGAGCGAGAGTCTACCTACTTACAATGAAATGAGAGCTCTGTGTTTGAAAGTCTAGGCCGCGTAATCGTTAGATACCGCAGATCCGCTGTTGCCCTGTTTATTGTAAGCGTGCTCGTATCAGGAGTAATCGGATCTTTAGTTTTTAGTCGCCTTGATTCAGGTGGTTACTCCAACCCCGCAAGTGAGTCTTATGAGGTTTATGAGTACCTCAAAAATGATTTGAACATAGAGGATCCAGCAATTGTTGTAGTTGTTGATGCAGAGGTTGTCGAAGTTACTGATCCAACAGTTGTGCAAAAAGCTGCAGCCCTAGAAGCAAAGATTGCCCAAGAGCCTGGTGTCACGAAAACTCTTTCCTACTGGAGTTCAGGTGGATTGGAGTCTTTAAAATCTAGTGATGGCAAAGCTGCCTACATTTTGATTTACGGCGATGGCGATGCATTTAGTCCAGAGAGTCAAAAACTCGGTAAGTTTTTTCAAGAAAACTATGATGGCTCATATGAAGGTCTAACTTTGTATGCCGGAGGCGTCGGAGTAATAAGCCATGCAATAACAAAGAAAATATCAGATGATCTAAAAATTGCCGAAGCAATCTCTATTCCACTTACTTTTATTTTGCTTGCATTTGTCTTCGGTGCACTCGTTGCATCTGCAATGCCATTAATCGTGGGCGTAGCTGCAATCCTTGGTGCTTTCTTTATTCTCTATCTCTTCTCACTGTTTACCGATGTCAGTGTTTATGCCTTGAATTTAACTACTGGCATGGGACTGGGTCTTGGTATTGATTATGCCTTGCTGATGGTGAATAGATTCCGCGAAGAGTTACAGCGAGGTAAATCCGTTGAAGACTCTGTAATCACAACTGTCGCAACCGCTGGTAAAACAGTGTTTTACTCTGGACTTACGGTTTTAGTTACGCTTTTATCTCTCACATTCTTCCCATTGCCATTTTTAAAATCCTTTGGTTATGCAGGAGTTTCAGTAGTAACTATTGCTGTTATCGGTGCAATTGTTGGACTGCCCGCAATTTTGGCAGTCATTGGCAAGAAGATTGATAAGGGAGTTGTTCGTAAGTCATCAATAACGCCTAAAGATGATGGACGATGGGCCCAGACTGCTCGGTTTGTTATGAAAAGACCTGTTGCAGTAGTTGTTCTGTCATTAATTTTTCTGGGAATTCTGACTTCTCCTATTGCAAACATTAAATTTTCTCAAGGTGATTCACGAATGTTGCCAGAAACAAATAAGGCAGCAATAGCAACAGCCCTTCAAGCAGAGAGATTTGCTGGCCGTACAGGGGAACCAATTGAAATTATCATTAAGGGTGGATCGGATAAAACAGAAGAGATCACATCATATATTTCAAAACTCCAGGTTGAGCCGGGAGTTGTAGCTGTAGTTCCTCCAGAGATCTATGGAAACGATGTTCGCATAATTGCCTATCACTCAATGTTGCCTCGCACGCCAGAGGCTCAAGAGTTAATTCATTCGATACGAGATATACCTTCTGTGGATCAAACATTAGTCGGAGGAGTTGCAGCCGACTACACAGATTCTCAAGATGCTATTTCGCAAACTCTTCCTTGGGCTTTCGGTTGGGTTGCGCTCAGCGTTCTTATTCTTATCTTTGTCTTTACTGGTTCAATAATCTTGCCAATTAAGGCCGTGATTTTAAATATTCTTTCCCTCGCTGCGACTATGGGAGTGCTGACATGGGTCTTTGTTGATGGCAATCTACAGTGGCTTGTCGGTTCATTTACTGAAACCGGAACTTTAGATACTTCGATTGTAATTTTAATTGCAGTCGTTGTATTTGGACTTTCAATGGATTATGAACTCTTCCTGCTTTCACGAATTCGTGAAGAGCATTTGGCAGGTAAAACAAATGTCGAATCAGTTGCACTTGGTCTTCAACGATCCGGGCGCATCATTACGGCAGCAGCAGCGATCTTGGCATTTGTCTTTGCTGCATTTGTTACCAGTGGAGTCACATCAATTAAATCGATGGGATTTGGTGTGGCATTTGCGATTATTTTGGATGCCACCATCGTTCGAGGCTTACTAGTGCCGGCTTTGATGAGATTGATGGGTGAACGTAACTGGTGGGCGCCAAAGTGGATGCAACGATTTACTCTTCACCACTAACCTCGCGTACCCTTAGAGCATGGATTTAATCGCTTCCCTTCAATGCGAAGACCAGCCAGGCATCGTGCATGCAATGACTTCGGCAGTACTTGCTTGTGGTGGCAACATAATTGAGAACCAACAGTTTACGGATCCAACAACTAACTCATTTGTTATGCGCACTCGTTTTGAAACTTCACAAAACTTAGAAGGTGCCACGAAAGCTCTAAAGGATGGGTTGGCAAAGTTCAACCCTGATTTACGCATTCGTCCGGCTGAGGAAAAGCCTCGAGTTGTTGTGATGGTGACAAAAGAAAGTCACTGCCTACGCGACCTTTTGTATTTAGTTGAACTGGGCGAACTCAGAATTGAGATTCCCCTCGTAATTTCAAACCGTGAAGATCTAAAGTCTTTGGTTGAGTCACATGGAGTTGAGTTTAGGTATTTACCTGTAAAAGATGGTTCTAAGTTAGATCAAGAAAATGAAGTCTTAAAGTTAATAGGTGAGTTAAATATTGATTTTGTTGTCTTAGCCCGATACATGCAGATATTGTCTAAGCAGTTTTGTGAAAGATTACCTGGAAAGATCATTAACATCCATCACTCATTCTTGCCAGGCTTTAAGGGTGCTAAGCCCTACCACCAGGCACATGACAGGGGTGTGAAGATCATTGGTGCTTCTGCGCACTTTGTTACTAATGATCTTGATGAAGGTCCAATTATTGAACAAGATGTTGCACATGTGACACATATAGCCACACCAGATGAGTTGATTGCAATCGGTCGAGACATTGAACGCCGCGTGCTATCAAAGGCAGTTAAATACTTCGCTGATGACAAAATATTTATCGTTGGAAAGCGCACAGTAGTTTTCTCTTAATTTAATTGTGTCCCCGGCGGGAGTTGAACCTGCGACCTACCGCTTAGGAGGCGGTTGCTCTATCCACTGAGCTACGGGGACTAAATCTAATGTAAGTGCCAATCTTGTCATGAGTTTCATGGTGTTCACTATTTTTCGCATGAATTAGAAGCACCTTGCCAATAAATACGTATAAACGGTAGGATTGGTTTTCTAACGTAAAGGATGTTATTTCCTCATGAGAGGCCAACAATGAAGGCGCTAGTAATTGGCGCGGGCGGAGTTGGCAGAGCAATCGTCAATATCGCATCACGCAAATCATTTATTTCACAGATGGTTGTCGCTGATCGAACTCTGTCACGCGCGGAAGAAGCAGTTACACGAGTCAAAGATTCTCGATTTTCTGCAGCCGAGGTCAATGCGGCAGAGCTTGAAGATATTCGCTCATTAATCCGTAAAGTTAAGCCAGATGTTGTTATCAACGCAGTTGATCCCCGTTTTGTAATGCCAATTTTCTTGGCGTGCGAGATTGAAAACACCAACTACATCGATATGGCTATGTCGCTATCACGGCCACATCCTCACTACCCAAATACGGAGACTGGCGTAAAGCTTGGCGATGAGCAGTTTGCCCGCGATTGGAACTGGGGAGAGCGTCAGATTTATGCCCTCGTTGGAATGGGTATTGAGCCAGGGATGAGTGATGTATTTGCCCGATACGCAGAAGATCATCTTTTTAGTCGAATAGATTCTTTAACAATTTTTGATGGTTCTAATTTAACGGTTGAAGGCTACGACTTTGCGCCTTCGTTTTCGATTTGGACAACAATTGAAGAATGTCTTAATCCCCCATTGGTATGGGAAGACGGTCGTGGTTGGTATACAACTGAGCCATTTAGTGAGATTGAAATCTTTGATTTTCCGGAAGGAATTGGGCCTGTTGAATGTGTGAACGTTGAACACGAAGAGGTTGTTTTGATTCCACAAAAAGTTGACGCAAAGAAAGTTAACTTTAAGTACGGCCTTGGTGCTGAATTCATCTCAACTCTAAAAACAATTCACATGCTTGGTCTAGATAGTAAGGAAAATGTTGATGTCCAAGGAATTAATGTTTCTCCTCGCGATCTACTTGCAGCGTCATTGCCTGATCCTGCAACGTTAGGTTCGCGGATGAAGGGTAAAACCTGTGCAGGAGCATTGGTTAAGGGGCTCAATAAAGAAGGAAAGCCATATGCCTGCTACATGTATAACGTTGTAGATAACGAATGGTCTATGTCTGAATATGGTGATCAAGCAGTTGTTTGGCAGACTGCAATCAACCCAGTGATTGCAATGGAGCTTATTCACAAAGGTATTTGGAAGCCAGAAGGTGTGGTTGGGCCAGAATGGTTTGATGCTAAACCGTTCTTGGATTTACTACCTTCATATGGGACTGAGTGGAAAGTTCGCGACGAAGACACAGCCGGAATAGTTGCCTAACATTATTTGCAAAGATTTAAAGCTATAGGTTTTAGAGCTACCAGATTTTAGATCTTGTGGAGTTTAAGAATGAGGAGATTGAAATGAGTAGTTGGGCGCTCGTTACAGGTGCAACCGTTGGAATCGGTGAGAGTTTTACTCGTTTATTAGCCTCGCACAAATACAACATCGTTCTAGTTGCACGCGATCTACCAAAACTAAATGAGCGAGCAGAATCACTAGAAGCTACCTACGGAGTTAAAACACAGGTAATTCAGGCAGATCTTGCAACTGATTCGGGCTGTGCCACTGTAGAAAAGTTCATTGCCGATAATGAAATTGAAGTCCTAATTAATAACGCAGGCTTTGGCATTAACAAGGCATTTACGGTTTCAGATCTTGCTGCAGAACAGCAGATGTTTGATGTGCTTACTCGTACTCCAATGCGACTAATGCATGTATCTCTACCTTTAATGAAAGCACGCAACAAAGGTGTTGTAATTAATGTGACATCAGTTGCAGCATGGATAGCAGGTGGCACTTATAGTGCTGCGAAGTCATATCTAACTGTTCTAACAGAATCAATGCATACCGAACTTGCCGGAACCAACGTAAAAGTGAGCGCCTTAGCTCCTGGATTTACAAGAACTCAATTTCATCAACGTGGTCGTATGTCCATGAAGGGTCTGCCAAAATTTATGTGGCTAGATCCAGATGTGATTGTTGCTAAGTCATGGGACGATGCACAAAAAGGAAAAGCTGTTTCAATTCCTGGATGGCAGTACAAAACCTTAATCTTTGTAATGACCACTTTGCCTAGATCAATAGTGCGTAAAGTTGGAATGAACCTTCGCAAAAAACAGCGCAAGTAAAACGAAGTTTGACTAAGGCTTCCCCTATTCTTCAGTGAAATGCATGTTCTTAGTATGTAGGCATGCGCATAGTTCGATTACTCGGACCAGCACTGCTTGCACTTCATCTAATCTTGAGAGTAACGAACCAATCTATTTGGACTGAAGTTCTCCTCTACAACTTAGTTGGACTCTCTGCAATCATCTCAATTGCATTGTCACCAAAGCTCGAGTTTTCTACCGCCAAATTTGCTATCGCTCTAGGGATACTGGCTTGGCTTATTGGTTCAGTGGTTGCCAGTTTTGCACATTACAACTTTGCGACAACTCTTCTAACTTCTTTTGGAGAGTTGATGTATCTTATTTTTTACCCATTTATTGTTATTGGCTCAGTTCGGATAATTCGTGGTCATTCAACATACAAGAAAAGTGAAATTCTAGACAGTGCAATCATTGGTTTTGGGATCACAACATTTGGAGCTGCGGTTTTACTTCCTCAAGTTTTGCCATCACTTGATCAACCCTTAGCGCAGTTGTTTTATCCTCTCGTCTACCCTCTCGCAGATCTTTTATTAGCAGCGATTGTTCTCTCACTTTTTTGTATCCGAAGCTTTTCTTCTGGCCCTCTAATTCTGATTATCGGTATTACTTCTTTTGTTCTTACAGATTTTCTCTATCTTTCCATTGATACATACGCCTACTATTCGATAGGCGGGTTAGTCGATGATGGATGGCTGCTTGGAATTCTTTTGATCTCAGAGAGTTTTTGGCGCATGGAGGTAAATCAAGAACAAGGGCATTCGCCTTTAGTTGAATCAAGAAATCCGATCTTTATTACCCTTTCAGTTTTTTTGAGTGCAACACTTCTTGCACTCTTTGCGTTGCAGCCCAACTATCTTCCCCGCTATGTTGCGTTACCTGCAGTGATAACTCTTGTGCTGGCATTTTCCCGATTAGCCACTGCGATGAACCAATCGCGTCATATAGGCACAGAGAGATTGTTAGCTCGAACTGATGAGCTGACGGGATTGCCAAATAGGAGGCGATTAATCTCTGAGATTGAAGAGTTTGTAAACAAAGAGGGCTCTTTGCTCTTGCTAGATCTTGATGGCTTCAAACCAATAAATGATATGTATGGTCATGAAATTGGAGACAAAGTTCTCAAGCAAGTTGCACGTAGATTTGATCGAGCTTTGCCACATGGCGCATTTCTAGCGCGCCTTGGGGGAGATGAATTTGGAGTTCTAATCGAAGGTTTACATGAGAGTGCAATAGAAATTGCACTTGCACTTCGAGCAACACTTTCTTATCCAATACATATTGACAGCAAAGAGATTCACTTGGGTGTCAGTATTGGGGTGGCAAAAAATACTGGAGATCCAGATCTTTTACTTCGTGCGGATACTGCAATGTATAAAGCTAAGCGCGAGGGTCTAGGGGTTTGTCCGCTTTAATCTCTTGCAATCTAGCCAAAGACTCTAATCTTTCTAACGCATGATCAACTATACGTTCGCAGTATCCCTTGCTATAACCATCCAGAAAAAGCCAAGGTTCGTTTATTTGGTCAGAAGAAAGATGAGCTAGTTCTGGAACATACTTGCGAATGTAATCACCATTCTCATCAAAGCGTTTGCCTTGTTCTATGGGATTGAAAATACGGTAGTAAGGAGAAGCATCGGTTCCACATCCTGCAGTCCATTGCCAACCATGTGCATTAGATGCAACATCATAATCAACAAGATGTTCGGCAAAAAAACGCTCACCCAACTGCCACTCTAGATGTAAGTCTTTGACCAAGAAAGATGCTACGACCATCCGTGTGCGATTATGCATCCATCCTTCAATCACTAATTGGCGCATGGCGGCATCGACAAATGGATAGCCCGTTTTGCCTTCACACCAAGCTTTAAACTGTTTGCCTGGTTTGTCATAACGCATCTGCGCAAATTTAGGTGCGTAGTAATCAGTATCGGTGTTTGGATTATTAAAAAGAACATCTGCATAGAACTCTCGCCATGCAATCTCTTTTCGGAAAGTGTCATGGGCCTTACTTTCTCCAAGATTTTGCAAGAGAGTCCGTGGATGAATTTCTCCAAACTTTAAATAGGTACTCATCTTTGACGTTCCATCTATTCCAGCTAAATTACGGGCCTCGTCATAGGAATCTAATCCATTCTTTTCAAATGCTGCAAAGCGCTTTAACGCTGCATTTTCTCCGGCTTCAATTACATGCGTTCCTGATTCTTCGGGAAAGTCAGGGAAAGCACGATACTTAGCGGTTGGTTCTACTAAATCAAATTTCTTTGGTGTTATTGCTGGTGCACGCCAACCATGTGCGCGCCAACCTTTATAGAAAGGCGTATAGACCTTGTAGGCAGTTCCATCACTCGGTTTTAAAACTCTACCCGGTGCAACTGCATAAGGGGATCCAGTTGGAACTAGCGTAATTCCAGATGCTTCAACCTTCGCATCTCTTTGCGCTCCGTATCTTTCATATTCAGTTGAAATGTGAACTTCTTGCACCTGATGCTCTGCGATTAGTTCCTTTAAAATTTCTACTTGATCGCCCTCAATAATGTGCAATCTATTTCCGAGTGATTCATCCAGTGCGCGCAGAGATTTACCCATGTATGCCAAGAGTTTGTCGCCTGCTTCAGTGATTTGCTGCTTATCTAAAATAAATAGAGGGATAACTGTCTCGGCAGATTCAATTGCTGCTAGCAACGCAGGATGATCATTGACGCGAAGATCTCTGCGAAACCACATAATTGAACACTTCGCCTTGGGCATGGGATGATTAAATCACAGAGATCCATAATGCGAAGAAGTTGAAAATGAGGTTCGATTAGCCCATGGAAAATGAAGGTTTCACTCGGGATCAGATTCGAGCGATGCGACGTTCCTATAGCGACGTTGGTATGGAGACCTTACCTGCTGACCCATTTGAAGCATTTTCAATCTGGTTGAAACAAGCTCATGAAAACTCTGTGATCGTAGAAGCAAATGCAATGGTGCTTTCAACTGTGCACCCTGATAATCAAATAAGTACAAGAACTGTTTTGCTCAAAGATATTTCAGAGGGAGGCTTCACTTTTTTCTCAAACTATGAGTCTCGCAAAGCACATGCCATGAATATCAATGAAAATGTATCTCTTCTATTTCCTTGGTATGCAATGGAGCGACAAGTTTCAATTAGTGGAGTAGTTGAAAAAGTTTTAGCATCAGAATCAGATGACTACTTTGCAGCGAGACCATGGGGTTCACAAATTGGTGCGTGGGCTAGTCATCAATCATCACCGTTGTCATCACGTGCGGAATTAGAACAACGCTATGAAGGCGCAGCAACTAAATGGCCAGAAGGTTCAATTGTTCCGCGCCCTGAATATTGGGGTGGCTATCGTGTTGTTCCACTCAATATTGAATTTTGGCAAGGACGATACTCCAGACTGCATGATCGCTTGCGCTATGAGCGAACCAGTACCAACTCCGATTGGGAACTAACGAGGTACTACCCGTAGTCTTAGTGCATGAGCATCATCATTCCAGCAGAGATTAAGCCAGTTGACGGTCGTTTCGGTTGCGGCCCATCCAAGATTCGACCAGAAGCATTAGCTGCACTGTCAAAAACCGGCAACACAATTCTTGGAACTTCACACCGTCAAAAGCCTGTTAAGAATGTAGTCAAGCGTGTGCGTGAAGGACTTACCTCATTGTTTAATCTTCCAGAGGGTTATGAAGTAATTCTTGGCAATGGTGGATCAACCGCGTTTTGGGACATTGCAACTTTTGGATTAATTGAATCTCGATCACAGCACCTTGTATTCGGTGAGTTTTCATCAAAGTTTGCAGCTGCTGCAAAGGAAGCTCCATTTCTTGGTGAACCAACAGTTATTAAGACTGAACCAGGTGCCCACCCAGTTGCAGTAGCTGAAGAGGGAATCGATGTTTATGCACTCACACATAATGAAACAAGCACGGGCGTTGCAATGCCAATTATTCGTCCTGCAGGCACCGATGGTGCCTTGGTTTTAGTAGATGCTACCTCTGCTGCTGGTGGTCTGATGGTTGATGCAAAAGAGTTTGATACCTATTACTTTGCTCCACAAAAATCTTTTGCCTCCGATGGTGGACTTTGGATTGCAATCATGTCCCCTGCTGCTATTGCGCGTGCTGCAAAAATTAAGGCTAGCGGGCGTTGGGTCCCGGCGTTTTTTGATCTTGATATAGCAATTGAAAATTCACGCCTAGATCAGACATATAACACGCCTGCATTAGTAACACTCATGCTCTTGGCAGAGCAGATCGAGTGGATGAACTCCAATGGTGGATTATCTTTTGCTGCAGGTCGAAGTGAAAAATCTTCAAATATTTTGTACTCCTGGGCCGAGAAAAATAGCTACACAACACCGTTTGTAACTGATCCGGCTATGCGCTCAAAAGTCGTTGGAACTATTAATTTTGATGATGCCATCGATGCCACCAAGATTGCTGCAGCACTTCGTGAAAATGGAATAGTAGATACTGAGCCATATCGCAAATTGGGTAAGAATCAATTAAGAGTTGGAATGTTCCCAGCAGTAGATCCAAGTGATGTTGAAGCACTTACAAAGTGCATTGATTACGTTGTTGCTGCTCTGTAATGCCGAAGAGTTTTCAGCGGGATAGATTTTTTTGGATCGTTGCGGTCCAAACAGCTGTTGTAAACTTTTATTTGGGTGGATTTGGTCCAGCACAATCATTACTGCGTGCAGATCAAGGTACTTCGCTGACAATCGCTGGTTTACACGGTACTGCAATGGGAATTGCCTCAATCTTTGCCGGATGGGCTAATCCGCACATTGCACACAAATTTGGACGTGAAAGGGCCAGCTGGATTGGATTAACAATCTTTAGTTTTGGGCTTTTAATCTTCGTTCTCTCGCCACCTGTTTATATAACTTTACCTGCAACCTTATTAACTGGCTTTGGTACTTCATTAACCATCAATACAATGCTTACAAAAATGTCACACCACTATGGAAAGTCTGCAGAGGTGGCTATTCCTCAAGCCAATGGAATTGCATCCATTGGCTTTGTTATCGGAACAGCGTTAATTGGAACAATTGCAATTGTTTATCCAAATCTTTGGCGTTTAGGCTTGCTCGTAGCTCTACCCGTTGCGCTCATACTATTTATCGTTGGACGAGATAAAGATTTAGAAGAACACATTCCGCACGAAGATGGGCCGCAAGGTGGAAAACTCTCACCAACATTTTGGATTTCTTGGGTTGCTTTTATTGCATGTATATCAGCAGAATTTGCAACCTCTTTTTGGGCCGCTGCTCTTTTAAAAGAACGTGTCGGCTCAAGTGCAGCAGTCTCAACAGTTGCAATCGTTGCCTTAGGTACCGGAATGGGAGTTGGACGTTGGTATGGAGGGTTGGTTCTAAAGCACCTGTCATTAGACAATCAACTGCTATCAATAATTGCGATCCAATTCTTCGGATTCTTAGGTTTCTGGCTCTCACATAACATGGTGCTCTCATTAATCTGTTTGTTCGTTGTTGGACTTGGTGTTTCAATGCAGTTTGCGCTCTCTTCAATTCGACTGATTGGCTTGAGTCAAGGACGACCCGATTTAGCAATCGGAAGGGCCTCACTTGCAGCTGGAATTGCGATAGCTGGGGCACCCTTCTTATTAGGATTATTAGGGGATATTTACGGTATCTCTCGAGCATACGTAATGGTTTTTGTATTGATCATTGTTGCATTTGCCATAATCAAACTAGTTCCATCACACGTTAAGGAATCAGTATGAATTACAAAACAAGACGAACTGTGACCATTGTTGCTCTGTTTGGTTTACTGATATTAATTGCGATTAACGCTCTTTAAAACAGCAGCGACAGAAATATCTGCTGGTGGAGTAACCCTGTTTTTATAGATAAACCAAACTAAAATCGATGCAACTAATGAAATAGTCCCGCAGATTGTGATAGTTGGACGTATGCCAATTAGCTCAGTTGTTACGCCAATTAGCGGAGATCCAAATGGTGCACCTCCCATGAAAACAAGTAGATACAAGCCCATCACGCGTCCACGAATCGCAGTGTCAGAACTTGTCTGAACTAATGAGTTTGCCGAGACTAAAGTAGTCAGAGCACTCAATCCACATATAGGTAGCCAGATCATATAAACAGTAAATGTTGGTAGGACGGAAAGAATGATTATCGATGTTGAAAAGACGATTCCACCCTTGATGACAAACTTTGTGCTTCTGAATCTTTCTAATCGAGCAGATCCAATTGCTCCAGTAAGTGATCCAATTGCAACAAAAGTTCCCATGAGTCCAAAACTTGCAGGTCCTAACCCAAACTCTTTTGTTGCCATTAGTGCATTGAAAATCTGGAAGTTAAGCCCAAAAGTTGAAACAAATAAAACAATGAGTAGAACCACATAGATATCTGGCCGAGACTTTACGTATTTAATGCCTTCCCGAATATTTCCATCTGATTTCTCTTGATCTTGGCGAAAAAATGTTTTTTCATTTAGTTTAATTAAGGCTGCAATAACAAAAAGGTATGAAAGAGCATTTATGAGAAAAGATGGTCCTGTACCAAATGCTGCTATTAGCCCACCTGATACCGCTGGCCCAATTAAACGTCCAGCATTGAAATTGGCTGAGTTTAGTGAGACAGCATTTGCAAGATCATCTGGGCCAACAATTTCAGATGTAAATGACTGACGAACAGGACCGTCAATTGCATTTGAGAGTCCAAGCACACCGGCCAATACAAAGACTTGCCAAAGGAGTACAGATTCAGTGACTACCAAGATGCCCAATACAAGAGATGATGCCCCGCCTAGTACGTTGGTAAGAATCAATGCCTTTCGCTTATTGAATCGATCTGCAAACTTTCCGCCATGTAGTGAGAAAAGAAGTATTGGCAAAAATTGAACAGCAGAAACTAATCCAAGATAGGTCCCGCTGTTGTTTGTAAGCTCTAGAACAAGCCAATCTTGTGCCACACGTTGTGCCCAGGTTCCAATATTTGAAACAGCATTTGCGGGAAAGAGAATTCTGTAATTGCGGTGGCGAAATGATCGCATATTGCCATCTACTTTAACCTTAAAACGCATTACTCTACTTCCATGACTACTCGCCTACGCAATGTTGTAACCCTAGTCGCTATTGGAACTTCATGTTGGATAGCTGCTGGTGTCATCTCAATTGCAGTAGGTGCTGATTCCAAAATAATTTGGACCTGTGTTTCAGGCACGGCTCTTGGACTTTTCGGAATTCGTTACACAATTCGTCGCAATCGACGATCTGGCATTTAATACAAACTTAATACGCTGATTTTTTGACGCAGTGATTTGAAACCAGCGAAATAATTGCTTGCGCTCAAGCACCTAGTTGTGATGCGATTCCGCGCAATACGCGACCAAGTCGATCTGTTTCTTGCGGATTTGGATGGCGACCACTACGTAAACCGTTTCCAACTCGATCTAACATTTTGATCGTATCTTCAATCATCGCAGCAAGGTCATCACTGTTTGCACGGGAGTTTTCAACAAGAGACGGAGGTGCATCAATTATGTGCACTGACATTGCCTGTGGGCCTTTGCGACTATCTGCAATTGAAAACTCTAGTTTTGTTCCAGGCTTAACTGTTGCGACGCCTTCAGGCAGTGATGTTGCAGCTAGATAAACATCTTCGCCTTCATCATTTGCAATAAAACCAAAACCCTTTTCAAGTGAGAACCATTTGACATGTCCTGTAGGCATTGTGAGCTCTCTTTCCTTACTAGTTTGCTAATTCTGTCCTGATGTTGCTGAGCGCTAGTTCTACCTAACGCTTGCTCTTTTTGTTCCTGTTGATCTCGTTCGTAACTTATGAATATCTTGTGAATATTTCATTCGTTTGAATCGGTATCGCGGTTGCGATAACAGGTGCTTAGTTTAACACCGGCTCCGTGAAGGTCGCTTCCGAATGTGCGCCACAGCCGTGATCTACGCTCACGACACGAGCATCCTCGGGTGAAATGGCATTGGCGCATACGCCAAAAGTTGATCGAAGTGATCCAGCAATTGGAATAAAGAAACCACAGCTATGACATGGTTTTGGTGCCGACTGCGCAACAGGTGCTTTTGGTCCGCGCTCCCCGTCATACCAACGCTTTGCTGCTTGATCGCGTCCTTCGATTGACATTACACGTGCTCGACCAAAACCAAGTTCAATGGCTAAAGCAGTATCAAGATCTTCATCGTTTGGAAGACTTTGTTGTCCTGGAACTAAACGAGTATCTGACAATGAACTCGGAACAATGTCACCAACTCCTACATCACCAGGAAGAATTCGATCAAGATATGGAATCCACTCTGGTGGTTGCAATGCATCTGGGCCTGGTAGAACTACAACATCACAAATAGTTGGAGCTGAATCTTCGTCAACTTTTGCAACAGTTACACACCATCGCCAACCTTTATAACCTGCAAGATTTGCTTCATAAAGATATGTGGCAACGCGGTTTTCATCATCGAATTCAACAGAAACAAATCCGCCAACATGCGCTGATTTTTCCGCTTGCTCAATAATTGCAGCAAGGGCAAGTTCACTTGCGTCGAAGGCTTCGACAACGTTCTTTGATGAACGCTGGAAGATTTTTTTTACGCTTGGTTTCTTTGCCATGGGATAAGGATAAAGCAGAACACCGCCCTCGCGTTAATTGGCTTATTTCTGAGCCAGTTAACTGGTAGTTCGCGCGGACGGTGCTCTATTAATTACTTTAGCTGTGCCTTAGAAGTCCATATCTCCGCCGCCTTGTGGGGCAGGTGCGCTCTTCTCTGGCTTATCTGCAATGACTGCCTCTGTTGTAATAAACAACGCGGCAATTGATGCCGCGTTTTGCAATGCAGAACGTGTCACCTTTGCTGGATCAATAATTCCAGATTTAATCATGTCAACGTATTCACCAGTTGCAGCATTTAAGCCATGACCAACTGGAAGGTGGCGAACTTTCTCAACTACAACTCCGCCTTCTAACCCTGCGTTGATTGCAATCTGCTTAATTGGCGCTTCGATTGCATATTCAACAATCTTTGCACCTGTTGCTTCATCACCGGTTAGTCCAGAGAGTTTCTTAAATACTGCTGCACCTGCTTGTAGTAGAGCTACTCCACCACCAGCAACGATTCCTTCTTCAACTGCAGCCTTTGCATTTCGTACTGCATCTTCAATGCGGTGCTTGCGCTCCTTGAGTTCTACCTCAGTTGCAGCACCTGCTTTGATGACGGCAACACCACCAGCAAGTTTTGCAAGACGCTCTTGCAATTTCTCACGGTCATAATCTGAATCAGAGTTTTCTATTTCTGTGCGAATTTGCTGAACACGGCCCTTAATCTGAGCTTCATCTCCAGCGCCTTCAACAATTGTTGTCTCTTCCTTGCTGATAACAACTTTGCGTGCACGACCTAATAGTTCCATCTCAGCAGTATCTAAACGTAGCCCAACTTCTTCAGTAATAACTGTTGCACCTGTAAGGATTGCAATGTCTTGAAGCATTGACTTGCGACGATCACCAAACCCTGGAGCTTTTACTGCAGCGGAGCGGAATGTTCCACGAATCTTGTTAACAACCAAAGTTGCAAGAGCTTCGCCCTCTATATCTTCAGCAATAATCACAAGTGGCTTACCTGATGCCATTACTTTTTCAAGAATTGGTACCAAGTCCTTAATATTTGAAATCTTTGAATTACAGATTAAAACATATGTGTCTTCTAAAACAGCTTCCATACGATCTTGATCTGTAACAAAGTATGGAGAGATGTAACCCTTATCAAAGCGCATACCCTCAGTTAGCTCTAGCTCTAGACCGAAAGTATTTGACTCTTCAACAGTGATGACGCCTTCTTTTCCAACTTTATCCATCGCCTCGGCGATCATTTCACCAATAGTTGTGTCTGCAGCAGAGATCGAAGCTGTTGCTGCAATCTGCTCTTTTGAATCCACACTCTTTGCCATAGAAAGTAGTTCGGCAACAATCTCTGTAACTGCCTTTTCAATACCGCGCTTGAGAGCCATTGGGTTAGAACCCGCAGCAACATTTCGAAGTCCTTCGCGAACTAATGCTTGCGCCAATACAGTTGCAGTTGTTGTTCCATCACCGGCAACATCATCAGTCTTCTTAGCAACTTCCTTAACAAGTTCTGCACCGATTTTTTCCCATGGATCATCTAGTTCAATCTCTTTTGCAATCGAAACACCATCATTAGTAATAGTTGGTGCGCCCCACTTTTTTTCTAGGACAACATTTCGTCCACGTGGTCCAAGGGTTACTTTGACTGCATCAGCCAAGATATTCATACCGCGCTCTAGACCGCGACGTGCTTCTTCATTAAAGGCGATTTGCTTTGCCATCAGATGTGCTCCTTGTGTTAATCGTTCGTTAGCCAATTTCTTTATGTATTGGGGGGCGCTTTATCACTCGCACCCCGAGAGTGCTAACGCCAAATCTAGGGCCTTTATTTCCCAGGAGCAAAACGAGATTGGCTAGCGAGCGGTGCGTGTGGCCATGCGAGCCTCGCGCAGGCGGCGAAGGCGCTTAACGAGCATTGGAGATGCGGTCAGGGCATCTTCTCTGTCGATCAAATCGTTGAGAAGTTGGTAGTAGCGAGGTGCGGTTAAATCAAAGAGTTCCTTAATTGCTGCCTCTTTAGCGCCGGCATAGCGCCACCAATTACCTTCAAAATCTAATATCCGAACTTCAAGCTCACTTAATCCGCTGTGTTCCTTAGATAAAAAGCCCGCACCAGAGAGATTATTGATTGCTGAATCTTCTTGGGCTGACATGAGTTAAATCTTAGAACAGGCATGCTCAAAAGTGTGGGATTTAGAGCCTGTCCAAAATCATCTGAATATCACTTATTTTTGTCCATGGATTAACAATTGCAAATCTTAAAATCGGCTGGCCCTGATGAGATGACGGCGGAATAAATCCAATTTGATCCTCTAGCAGCTGATCACTCCATTTTTGATAATCGATTGCATTCCAACCATTTCTAGTAAATGCAACAATTGATAGATCTGGCTGACGCAGTAGATTTAAATTTGGATGTATCTCTATCAGACGAGCAGCTTCTTGTGCGACTTCGATTGATTTTTCCATTGCTTCTGAATATGCATCGGTGCCATGAGCAGCAAGTGAAAACCAAAATGGGAGACCCCGAGTACGACGCGTTAAATGAATTGCATAGTCAGATGGTGACCATTGCCCATCTTTTAGTGTGTCCAAATAAGATGCCTGCTGCGAATGAACTTGTTTTGCTAACTCTGGTTGGCGATAGACAAGTGCACATGCATCATAAGGTGCGAACAACCATTTATGAGGGTCAACGATAAAAGAATCTGCTTCTTCTATCCCATCGAATTTTGCGCGCACAGAGGGTGCACATAAAGCTGCAAGTCCGTATGCCCCATCAACATGAAACCAAATATCTCGCTCATGTGCAGCTTTCGCTATTCCTTTGAGGTCATCAATGATTCCTAAATTGGTTGTGCCAGATGTGGCAACTACTGCAAATACTCTATTTTCAGTTGTGGAATGAAGATGATCAACTGCAGATGCAATTGCTGCCCCTGATAGTTTTCCATCGCCATCTACTTCAACTTTCAAAACATCAACATCCATAACCTGAGCCGCAGATGCAATAGAAGAGTGAGCCTCTTGACTGCAGGCAATTACCCAGCGAGTTGGATTGGGATGAGATTTTCGGGCCTGAGCTCTAGCGACGACTAACGCAGAAAGATTTCCGATTGTGCCGCCTTGAACAAATACGCCGCCAGCAGTTACAGGCATTCCTGCTAAATCAATGAGCCATTGAATCGCCTGATTTTCGGCAAAAACTGCCCCTGCTCCTTCCTGCCAAGATCCACCATAAAGTGCACTTGCTCCGACAACTAAATCAAAAAGATTTGCATACTCCGTTGGTGCCGATGGAATAAAGGCAAGATTTCGCGGATGATCTGTAGAGATACATGCTTTAGCTAAAACATTTGTGAATACATCTAGAGCTTTATGACCACCTAAACCCTTTTTTGTAATTGTATTTCCAACTTCACTAAACAAATCCTCTGCAGTTCGTGGCCCGTCTAATGGTGGATCATCTTTTAGCCGAGCAAGGCTATATTCCAAAACTTCTTTGGCCAGCTCTTCAACTTCTTGCGTGAATTTATGCATTTGATTTTGCTTTTTTAATTATGTTCTTCAGCATCGTTGGAAAAATAAAGGAATGAAAAGGTGAGACAGCTGCCCAATACAGTTGTCCACCAAGACCGCGTGGAGAAAAAGTAGCTTCTTGAACAACATGTGTTTTACCGTCAACTTCTTCAACTTGAAAATCTAACCATGCCTTGCCTGGCAAAATCATCTCTGCATAAAGTTTAAGATGTTTTCCGCGCTCTAACTCTTCAACTCTCCAAAAATCCAATGACTCTCCCACACGTAAGAAGTCGGGATCACGGCGTCCTCTACGTAATCCCACTCCACCAAATGCGCGATCGAGCAATCCACGTGCATACCAAAGTAGATCGGCACCGAACCAACCGTGATCACCACCAATGGCTTCAATTTGTTTCCAAATTAAATCTACCGGCACATCTGAAGTTGCTTCTCTGCGATCTCTAAAAACCATTTCACCAGCCCATGACGGATCACCTTGCGCTTTTTGCCAAGGCGCTGTCGGCATAGTTGCATCCGACCATCGCGTCTCCACACCGTGAGTTGTAGTTCGTGAGAGCGCTAAATTAATAGCGGTTTCAACATCTAGTAAACCTTCGGCAGGTTTTGGAATTAAGCCATCAATACTTTTTGCAGGATCGGCAACAACTTCACTAATAAGTGATCCAACGAGCGGTCTAGCTAGTGCAGTTGGAACTGGAGTCACTAACCCAATCCATAAACTAGATAAATTTGGAGTTAAAACTGGCACTTTGATGATCCATCGTTTTCTTAATCCAGAAAGCTTTGCAAATTTTTGCATCATGTCGGCATACGTCAAAACCTCTGGGCCACCAATATCAAAGACTTTTGTCACTGGCTTTTCTAACTGACCTGCAGCTTTTAGGTAGTGCAAAACATCTCTGATCGCAATTGGGTGTGTTTTATTGCTGACCCATTTTGGAGTTGTCATTAATGGCAAGCGGTGAGTTAAATGTCGCAGCATCTCAAAACTTGCAGAGCCTGAACCGATAATGATCCCTGCTCGTAATTCGATAACAGCCACAGAGGTTGAGGCTAACTGCTCTCCAGCTTTTGCCCTTGATGACAAATGTTTACTAATGTTCTTATCATTTGCGATTCCGCCTAGGTAGACAATTTGTTCAACCCCAGCATCGGCTGCAGCTCGTGCAAAATTTCTAGCCATATCGGCTTCAATTTGATTGAAGTTAGGACCTAGATTAATTGAATGAAGTAAGTAGTAAGCGGTATGAACGCCAATTAGTGCGTCAAAAACATCTTCATAATTTTCGGCGCTCCCAGTGCGGATATCGACCCAAGGCGCCCATGGTTGATCAATCACTTTATTTGAATCGCGAACGAGAATTCGAACATCACAGTTCTCTTCAACAAGTGCTCTAACTAATCGCCCACCCACATAACCAGAGGCCCCTGTGATGAGGAATTTTCTCCGTTGATTGTGCATGTTCATGTCGGTAAGCCTAGACTTACTCCATGCAAAACACACATCAGAAGCCCCGAGTAGTAATACTTGGCGCAGGATTTGGTGGGTTGACTGCCGCCAAAAAAATGGCTGGCTTTGCAAATGTCACTGTTGTTGATCGTCATAACTTTCAAACTTTTCTGCCATTGCTCTACCAGGTCTCAACGGCCGGTTTGGCTGCAGATCACGTTGCTCATCCAATTCGCGGGGCGCTACGCAAAACCGATGTTCAATTTCAGATGGGCTCACCTGTATCCATTGACCACGAAAAGAAATCACTTACTTTAGATAATAAACAGGTTTTAGATTTTGACTACCTTGTTGTCGCTCTAGGTTCTGCCAACACAGATTTTGGGATTCCTGGTGTTACAGAACATGCACTTGGTATGAAGAGTGTCCATGAAGCAACCACTATTAGAGCGAAAGTTATGCGCTCCTTTGAAGAGCTCTGCAGCAATCAAGATGGCTCTGTATTTTCTATCTCAGTAATTGGCGGTGGACCAACTGGTGTTGAGATGGCTGGCGCATTTGCCGAATTAGTTCGAGGTCCTCTAAAAAATGATCAGGAACGCGCGGCAAAGAGAATCCAAATTAATTTAATTGAAGCTGGACCTCGAGTCCTACCTATGTTCTCAGACAAACTTTCTCAACATGCAAAAACCGATCTTGAGAAGTTGGATGTCAAGGTCTACACAAACACTGCAGTTAAAGAGATTAAATCTGATTCAATTCAAACTCAAGATGGACAAACAATTGAATCAGAAATCACGATTTGGGCTGCAGGTGTACGCGGCGAGCCCGCTGCAGCCACTTTAGATCTACCAATAGTAAATACCAGAATTGATGTTGAAAAGACTTTGCAAGTTAAAAAGTATCCGCATATTTTTGCTATTGGAGATGTTGCTGGATTCACCGGTAAAGATGGACGCTTCTTGCCCATGGTTGCACCTGTTGCGATGCAGCAAGGTAGATGGGTCGCAAAGCAGATTAAGCGCTTAGCAACGAAGCAAGAGTTAAAACCATTTAAATATTTAGATAAGGGATCTATGGCAACTATTGGTCGCCATAAAGCAATCGTTGAAGTTAAAGGGTTCCGCTTGGTTGGTATTCCCGCTTGGTTTGCCTGGCTGTTTTTGCACCTGTTTTATCTCTTAGGTGGGCGCAACAAAATCGGAACTATCGCCGACTGGACTTGGAACTACGTAACTTTTGATCGAGGCAATCGCCACATCATGGATTCTGTGTAAATGCCGCAGTACATCAATCTTCGTGGGCATGATGTTTATGGCTATGAGTGGGAAAACGATGGTGAAGCTGTTCTTTTATTGCACGGCGGATTAAGTAAAACCTCTAGTTGGGACTACTTAATAGTTCCAGCTTTAGAAGATGAGTTTCATGTTTATGCATATGATCGAACAGCACATGGTTTTACTGCAGATCAGCCTGGAAGTTTGCATTTTGATTTTCAAACAAAAGAGGCAATTGCATATTTAGAAGATGTTGTAAAAACTCCAGCACATTTAGTTGGATATAGCGATGGTGCGATCATTGCCCTGATGGTTGCAATTGCCAGGCCAGAGCTAGTGAAGTCAGTTGTTTCTATTGGCGGAAATTCACACTACTCGGGTGTTGATTTTGATATGGGGCAGCCAATGGTTAGCGAAGATGATCTTGCTGAATACACATTAATCTCTCCTGATGCACCACACACTCTGCTAGAAAAAACTACGCGGATGTTTGAGATTTGGAAAAAAGAACCAAATATCTCAAAGGAACAACTTGCAAGTATTCAATGTCCGGTCTTGGTTGTATCAGGTGATGATGACGTTGTGACTTTGTCTCATACGCAAGAGTTGTATCAATCAATTCCGCTTGGACAACTAGCGGTATTACCAGGCACATCTCATGCCTTAGTTAAAGAAAAGCCAGAATTATTTAATGCAATCATGGTCGCATTTTTAGAAGACTTAAGTTATCCGATTACATATTCACCAGTTAAGCGCGTAAATCCAGAAATTATTGAATAAAGAAAGATTGAACTAAACGAGCCCCCCGTCAGGATTGAACTGACGACCTGCGCATTACAAGTGCGCTGCTCTACCACTGAGCTAGAGAGGCCTGCTTTTTGAGTTACCCCAAATCAAGCAGAGGCAATTATGGCAGTGATGGTCGTTATCTGAAAATCGGACGAATCGCCGGACCTCAAGGTAGGTTTAGCAGATGCGATTAGGAGTTCTAGATGTGGGATCAAATACAGTCCACCTCCAAGTTGTAGACGCTCATCCTGGTGCTCGTCCCAGCCCAACCACAAATCAAAAGGTTGAGCTTCGCTTGCATGAATACATTGATAAATCTGGATACGTTACAAAAGAGGGAATCCATCTACTTCATTCGGCAATCGATGCAGCAGTTGCACATGCTCATGAGTTTAAAACAGAGGAAATATTGGCTTTCGCTACTTCTGCTATTCGCGACTCTAAAAACGGTAAAGAGATTCTTGACGAATTAAATCGCAAACATGAGATCGATTTACATGTTCTTTCAGGTGAAGAAGAAGCAGCAATTACATTTTTGGCAGTTCGTCGCTGGCTTGGTTGGTCAAGTGGGCGCCTTCTTGTTTTAGATATTGGCGGTGGATCTCTAGAGATTGCAGTGGGTGAAGATGAAGCGCCAGAGGCGGCAATATCTTTTCCCTTAGGGGCCTCTAGATTAACTCGTGATTTTTTAAGTGGTGATCCTTATAAAGAAAAAGAGATTAAAGAACTCGATTTATTTATCCGCGAATCGATGAAAATCGCAATTCCTGAAGAGATAAAGCTTCATGGCTCTGATCGCTGTATCGCAACAAGCAAAACCTTTCGAACATTAGCCAGACTTGGAAATCATTGGTTTGATAATGATCAAAATGTTCTCGAACTTTCCTCTCTTGAAAAAATTATTCCAAAGTTAGCTGACATGACAAATAAGCAAAGGTCGCAGCTACCTGGGGTTTCAGAGAGTAGAGCCGGTCAGATACTTAGTGGTTCATTGGTTGCAAAATCTGCAATGGAGAGATTAAGTATTACTAGACTTGAAATCTGTCCCTGGGCTTTACGAGAGGGAATTGTTCTTAAATGGCTAGATTGGATGGAGCGTTAATCCAATCTAACGCAACAACATCTCCATCTCGGAAATGTAGAACTATTGCATCACCAGGAGCAAGTTCTGTCTTTAAAGATTTAAAGGATTTTTTTCCAATTAATTTCTCTGCCATTTTTGGGAGAATTGGATTGTGACTACAGACAAGATGCGCACCCTCAGACTCTATTAACTCTTTTACATACTCAAATGCAGCAGATTTATTTTTATAAAAGGCATACTCCGATAGATCTGAGACATATGTAATCGACCTACCTATTGCCTGAGATAGCGGCAGTACCGTCTCGGCACAGCGCATGGCATCTGATGAGCAGATTTGATCCAACATGAATGGAAGAAAATACTGCGGAAGATTCTTTGCTTGAATTTGGCCGGTTTGGTCTAATGGACGATCCTCATCATCTTTTTGCCACTCGTCTCGGCTTAAAGCTTTGGCGTGACGAAGCAGGATTAAAGTTTGTGTTTGTGCACCAATCTCTAAAAACTTGTCAACAATCTCTTTATCAGATTCATTTGTCAGTAAGTTTTTGGCTTCAACAGAAGAGATCCATCGAAGCTCATCCACTTCATCAGCAGAGGGGTCTGTCTCGGGAAGTTTGTACGCTTTTGCAGACCAGTATTGAACCTCTTTTGCAACCTCGTCGGTTTTATAATTCACGGTGCCCAAAAATGGGCCAAATTTAGATTTATAACCTGTCTCTTCTAAAACTTCTCGATATGCCGCAGCGATATGGGATTCGCCTCTATTTAACTTCCCTTTTGGCAAAGACCAATCCATGTACTTAGGTCGATGTACAAGGGCAATTTCAATTAAATCTTCATCTGCTTCCCTCCATAAAACAGCACCTGCTGCCTGGATTTTCTGGGTCTTCATTACTTTCGTCCCTTTTTACTACGTTTAATAAATACCGATTGGATATCTACTAACTCTTCGGAGAGATCGCCTACATTTACTCTTTCCCAACTCATATCTTGTTGGTGCCAACTCGATGTTTTAGGATCCATAGATATATCTAAAATCTCTTGAAGCATACTTTTGTGTGCAGCTTTTTCAATTCGAACTAAACTTTCAACGCGACGATCTAGATTTCTCTGCATTAGATCTGCGCTTCCAATCCAGTACTCATCAGCACCACCGTTTTTAAAATGATAAATTCTAGAGTGCTCTAGGAATCTTCCGAGAATTGAACGAACTCTAATGTTTTCAGATAGGCCAGCAACACCAGGTTTAATAGAAGATATGCCTCGGATGACTAGATCCACAGGAACACCCGCCTGTGAGGCTCTATACAAAGCTTCTATAAACTCTTCATCTAATAGTGAATTGAGTTTAAGTTGGATTCCCGAGATCTTCCCTGCTTTTGAATTTTCAATCTCGTTTTCAATTCTTTCAAGTAAGCCAGGTCGCAAAGTGCGAGGAGCAACTAGAAGACGTGAGAATGTGGATTGGGGTCCAAATCCTGACAGCTGATTAAACAGCTTTGTTAAATCCTCAGTTAATTCAGGATCACTACTCATAATTCCAAGATCTTCGTAAAAACGCGCTGTCTTTGGATTGTAGTTTCCTGTTCCAACATGGGCATAACGTCGAATTCCCGTGGCTTCATCACGAATAACAAGAGAGAGCTTTGCATGTGTCTTTAATCCCATTAGTCCGTAGACAACATGAACACCGACGGCCTCTAATTTGCGCGCCCACCGCACATTTGCCTGCTCATCAAATCGTGCACGAAGTTCGATAACTGCAAGTACCTGTTTGCCTGCCTCTGCCGCCTCAATTAACGCCTCCATAATGGGTGAGTCACCCGAGGTGCGATAAAGAGTTTGCTTAATTGCCAAAACATGAGGATCTTGAGCAGCGTTTTGAATAAATTGAACGACCGAAGTTGTAAAGGAGTCATAGGGATGGTGCAACAATATTTCGCCTTGGCGAATAGCAGCAAAAAATAGATCTGGCTCTTCAGGATCTATTTCACTTAATGCTGTAACAGTTTTTGATCTAAATGGCGAATACTTTAATTCTGGAAAATCTAAATCAGTAATGCGAAGAAGATCAGTTAAATCTAGTGGGGCAGGAAGTGAAAATACGCTGGATGGATTTATCTCTAGCTCTTCACATAATCTTGTTAGTAGTTTTTGATCTACACCCTCTTCAACTTCAAGCCGAACGGGTGGCCCAAATCTTCTACGTGACAACTCCTGTTCTAAAGTGTTGAGTAGGTCATCACTATCTTCTTCATCTAACTCAATATCTTGATTTCTAGTAACACGGAACGTGTAGTGATCTTGGATCAACATTCCTGGGAACAACTCTTGCAGATGAATCACGATCAACTCTTCAATAGGAATGTAGCGGAGTGAACCAGATGCACTTGTTGAAATATATCGTGGAAGAATCGGTGGAACTTTTATACGGGCAAAGAACTCTGCGCCACTGTCTTGATTTTTAACTATTACAGCCAAGTTTAATGAAAGGCCAGAAATGTAGGGGAATGGATGAGATGGATCAACAGCCAGTGGAGTAAGAACTGGAAAAATTCGATCAGTAAATAGTTTTGTTACATGCACTCTCTCTGAGTCTGTTAATTCGTCCCAGGTAATTATCTCAATTCCATTTTTACGTAATTCTGGCATTAACTCATCTTTAAACAAACGAGCATGCCTTAATGAGAGTTCCCCAGCCTTACGAGATAGCTGCTCCAACGAATCTTTAGGTGTGAGACCAGCAGAGTTTGCGGCAGTAATGCCTAACTCTATTTTTCCCAATACTGATCCGACGCGAACCATGTAAAACTCATCTAAATTCGATGCAAATATCGTTAAATATCTAACTCTTTCAAATAGTGGAATGCTTTTATCTTCAGCCAGTTCGAGAACCCGCTGATTAAAGGCAAGCCAGCTCTGTTCTCGATCAATAAATGGCACTGTGAACCCCACGCCTAATGATGACCTGAAGAGATGAACTTAAGGTAACTAGAAGGTAGATAATCGGAGATCGCATTGATTTAATCCAAATGTGTAAGCGGCCACTTTATTGCGTGGGGATACTTACAGGTTCTTCCATCACCTGATGACTTGCCTCGTGCACGTCGCCACATCCATGGAAGTGCAAAAGTTACAAACCATAAAGTCGTAACACCAGTTTGGACAAACTTCGATGTTTTCTCTGCTGGTGCAAGTGGTCTTCGCCATGATGGATCAAAAGGAAGATCAATTGTTTCTAAAACCGCTTGTGCTACCCGATCGTGTCCCATTGGATTTAAATGGAGGCGATCGAAGGCTAAAAAGCGTGGATCTTTAAGAGATTCCTCTTGATTCCCATCGCACAATATGGCACCGACTTCTGCGGCTACTTTTCGAACATTCTCATTAAACTCTTTAAATCGATGTTTCCAAGATTCGGCTAATCGTCCTTCTTTTCCGCTGTCTTCTAGAACTGTAAACAACATAACAGTTGCACCTGATGCAGCAACTTTTCGAACCGCCTGTGAATACATAGGTAGGACTACATCAGGATTGTATTTTGGCCGAATAACATCATTAGCCCCGGCATGAAAAGAGACTAAGGTTGTTTTATCGATAACTTGTTGCAGCGCAGGTTCTAACTGCTCATCAATAACCTGCTTTAACAATTTGCCACGTATCGAAAGATTGGCATATTGGAAACCAGGTTGGTTAGCCGCCATAACATCGGCAACGCGATCTGCCCAGCCACGGTATTGGCCATATCTTTTTTCATCGCACATACCTTCAGTGAATGAGTCACCTAATGCAATAAATCGCTGGTATTTCATGGTTTACCTAACTTACCTTTTGCTTATTTTACGCGGCGTGCTTGATCAATATGAAACAGAGCAATTGATGTTGCAACACTTGCATTAAGAGATTCCGTTGTGGCACTGATTGGAATTGAAACTACAAGATCGCATTTTTCCTTAGTTAAACGTGCAAGGCCTTTACCCTCTGAGCCAACAATTACCATCAGTGGTTCTGTTGCGACTTTCATAGCACTAATCTCTACATCTGATTCGCCATCTAACCCAACAACAAACATTCCAGCTTTTTTAGCTGCGTCAATTGTGCGTGCAAGATTTGTAATCTGTGCAATTGGTAAACGTGCTGCAGCTCCTGCGGAAGACTTCCAGGCCGATGCAGTCATGGTTGCGGCTCGGCGTTCGGTCATAATGACACCTGCTGCGCCAAATGCTGCAGCGCTTCGAATAATTGCGCCAAGGTTACGTGGATCTGTCACGCCATCTAAAGCAACGATTAGAGCTGGATTTTTAGCACGTGACATTATCTCTTCAAAACTTGAATACTGAAATGGTTTGATGGCAAGGATGATTCCTTGACTGTTCGGTGAGATGCCTTCAACTTCTGCGCGATGTGCTTCACGAATCTGGAGCCCTTGGTGAAGTGCAAGCTTTAAACTCTCTGCAACGCGATCATCAACATCAATACTGCGTGCAACTAAAAGCTCTGTTGCTGGAACATTTTCACGTAAAGCTTCAAGAACTGCGTTACGCCCTGCAACAATTTCGCCACGTGGACGATCACCCTTAGGCATGCGAGGTGAACGAACTTCTTTTTTCTCTGCAGCTTTTTTGCGCTTTGCAGCAGCGTGATAAGGACGATCTTCTGCTTTAGGAGTTGGACCTTTACCTTCTAAACGTCGCTTGTTATTTCCACCAGTACCCGATGATGGTCCTTTTTTTGATTGGCGAACTGCGCCTTTACGGGATGAGTTGCCAGCCATTTTTAATTCTCGTTTCAGTACTTAATTGATAGACCAGCGAGGTCCTTGAGCAGTGTCCTCAATTGTAATTCCTAAATCAGCAAGCCCATCACGGATTGCATCGGATGCAGCAAAATCCTTACGCTCTCTGGCCGATGCACGCTCTGTTAGAGCTAATTTAATTACACCATCTAAGGCTGGAGTTAAATCAGAGCCGCCAGATTGAACAAATGCCAGATCAAAAGGGTCACATCCCAAAACATCTAGGGCGCCGCGAATCTCATTGGCATTTTTCGCAATTGCTTTTTTGTCGTTATCGGTAACAGCTTGATTTCCAAGACGTAGATTTTCGCTAATAGATGCAAGTGCTGTGGGAACCGCTAAATCATCATTCATTGCATTTTTGAACTCTTCACTTAACTGCAATGATGGTTTCTCACCAATTAACTCTGTGGCTCTCTTTAAAAAACTTTCTATCCGGCGAAAGTTAGTTGCAGACTCTTCTAGCGCTGCTGGCGAATATTCCAGCATTGATCGGTAATGGGCTCCACCTAAATACCAACGAAGTTCTATTCCACGGACAGATTTTAGAATTTCATTTACCTGTAGTGAGTTACCTAATGACTTAGACATCTTTTCACCAGATTGCGTTACCCATGCATTGTGAAGCCAACGTTGAGCAAATCCATATCCTGCAGCTTCTGATTGCGCGATCTCATTTTCATGATGAGGGAAAACTAAATCTAAACCGCCGCCATGAATATCAAACTTTTCTCCAAGGTATGCGTGCGCCATTGCAGAACACTCTAAGTGCCAACCTGGTCGTCCCGGTCCCCACGGTGTTGGCCAAGAAGGATCTCCGGGTTTAGCAGCTTTCCATAATGCAAAGTCTCGAACATCTTTTTTGTTTGTCTCATCTGCATCTGCAGATGCTTGTAAGTCATCAATGTTTTGTCTAGACAAAGTTAAATAACTCTTAAGTTTTCGAACCTCTAAATAAACATCACCGTTGCCTGGTGCATAGGCAGCGCCGTTATCGATTAACTTTTTCATCAGTTCAATCATCTGCGTTATGTGCCCTGTTGCCCGAGGCTCATATGTTGGAGGCAAGATATTTAGCTCTGCATATGCTGCAGTAAATACACGTTCGTACTTCATTGCTACTGCCCACCAAGGCATTTCATCGTGCTTTGCACTGTGTAAAATCTTGTCATCAATATCAGTTACGTTTCGAATAAAAGTAACTCCATATCCTGATTTGATTAACCAGCGTCTTAAAATATCGAAGTTAACTCCGGATCGAACATGGCCGATATGAGGTGGGCCCTGCACTGTTGCTCCGCAAACATAAATAGAGACCTGTAATGGTTTAAGAGATTTGAACTCACTTACTTCACGTGAGGCGGTGTCATATAGATGTAGCGTCACGGAATCTGTACCAACGCTGTTGCGATTGCACACACACCTTCACCGCGACCTGTAAATCCCATGGAATCTGTCGTGGTCCCTGAAACCGAAACTGGTGCTCCTAGAGATTCGGATAATGCTGACTGCGCCTCATCTCTTCGTGATGAAACATTTGGTGCGTTTCCAATAATTTGTACCGCTACGTTATTAATTGCAAAACCCTTTTTAACAACGAAATCTCGCACCTTTGTAATCATTTCACTGCCAGATATTCCAGCCATTTCTGGTTTATCGACTCCAAAAAAACTTCCGACATCACCTAACTGGCATGCAGATAAAACTGCGTCACAAATTGCATGCGCAGCTGCATCACCATCTGAGTGTCCAACTAGTTTTTTTGTCTCTGGCCAAACCAAACCTGCGAGCGCAAGTGGCCCGCTATCACCAAATTGGTGAGCATCTATTCCTATGCCTGTTCGTAATTTAGAATTCAATGATCGTTGCTCTCAACAATTTCTTGTAACTTGGCAGAGGTTTCTTCTTCGTTTTCGCCCTCAACGGTTACAAGAACTTCATCGCCGCATTTAACTCCGAGTGTCATCACTCTTAAGACACTCGCGCCATCAACTGGTGTGGTTGGAGCACCATCGACAATCTTTGCCAAACGCACTGTATTTCCCGAGCCCTTTGCAGTTGATGCAAAAAGAGCGGCTGGTCGAGCATGAAGGCCAACAGCAGCGGCCACAACAGAGCGAAATTCTTTCATTGGGCTATCGTAACGGGCGCACAGGTAGTGTTTAATAGGAACATCTACTCAACCGCGTGAACAAATGTGAGGGTCAGAAAATGAGCGCAAATCCCCTGTTAATGGGCCATCCACTGTCGTCAACCGAACACGCACGCCATGCATTGTTATACATGTGCCGCATTAGAAAGTTTGAAGAAGCAGTAGAAGATTTATTTGGACGCGGAATGATGCACGGAACGATGCACTTATCGATCGGACAAGAAGCATCACCAACAGGTATGTGCATGGCGTTAACTATTCAAGATCAAATAACTTCTACACACCGCGGACATGGTCACTGCATTGCAAAAGGTGCAGACCTGACGCGAATGATCGCAGAACTACTCGGAAAAGAGATTGGTTACTGCGGAGGTCGCGGTGGATCTATGCACATTGCAGATGTTGAGACCGGAAACCTAGGTGCAAACGGAGTTGTTGGTGGCGGAATTCCAATCGCAGCAGGGGCAGCGCTCGCATCCAAGATGATGAAAAAGGGAACTGTTGCTGTTTCATTCTTTGGAGATGGTGCAATGAATGAGGGAGCGTTCCACGAAGCAGCAAACTTAGCTGCAATCTGGAAACTGCCAATGATTTTATTCTGTGAAAACAACAAATATGGAATGTCATCATCTACTGAGAAGGCATTTGCAATCGATAACTTGGCTGATCGCGGTAAGGGATATGGAATCCCTGGCGTAAACGTAAATGGAAATGATGTTGTCGAAGTCTATGAAGCAGCGCAGATTGCTGTTGATCGTGCTAAAAAAGGTGAAGGACCAACCTTAATCATTGCTGAAACATATCGTTGGAAAGGTCACTCTCGATCAGATAAGAACTTGTATCGAACTAAAGAAGAGATTGAAGAGTGGCGCCTTTTAGATCCGATTCCAAAATTTATCGCTCGCGCAATCAAACAAAAGAAATTGACCCAAGAGCAGTGCGATGGGATTCAACAAGAGGCAACAGATGCCATTGTTGCCGCAGTAAATGAGGCAGTAAAGGCCAAAGCTGCTGATCCTGCTGGCTTATTAGATGCAGTATTTAAGAAGGTGTCAGCATGAGCGATCGCATGTTAACTATGGCCGAAGCCGTTCGCGAAGCAATGAGTATCGCATTTGATGAACGCCCAGAAGTATTTTTACTGGGAGAAGATGTTGGAATTTACGGCGGTGCATTTGGTGTTTCTGGCGATATGTACCACCGCTATGGATCAGAACGAGTACTAGATACTCCTATTGCAGAGCTTGGAATTGTTGGTGCTGCAGTTGGTGCTGCTCTATCTGGAATGCGTCCGATCGTTGAGATTCAATTTTCAGATTTCACGGCGCAAGCAATGGATCAGATTGCAAACCAGGCAGCAAAGATTCACTTTATGTTAGGTGGAGCGCTACACGTACCAATGGTATTGCGTACACCGCAAGGCTCTGGAACAGGTGCTGCTGCTCAACATTCACAAAACTTAGAGCCATGGTTTGCATCAGTTCCTGGATTAAAAGTTGTCGTTCCATCAAATCCTGCAGATGCAAAAGGTTTACTGCTTGCAGCAATTGATGATCCAAACCCTGTAATTTTCTTAGAGCACAAACTCTTGTACAAGATCCCAGGTAGAGATCCTGTACCTGAAGGTTCAGAGCGAATTCCATTAGGTGTTGCCAAAGTTGTTCGAGAAGGAAAAGATTTAACAATTGTTGCAACAGGAATTATGGTCAACAAGAGTTATGAAGTCTGCGAGAAATTAGCAGCCGAAGGAATCTCTGTGACGTTAATTGATCCGCGCACAATTTCGCCACTTGATATGCAACCTGTATACGAATCAGTTGAAAAAACTGGTCGCCTCATGGTTGTTCAAGAAGGTCCAGCACATGCAGGATTTATTAATGAAGTTATCGCGCAGATGGCTGGTTCTTCATCATTTGGTTCCCTCATTGCACCTATCAAGCGCTTGGCTGGAATGAATATTCCTATCCCATATGCACCTCAATTAGAAAAAGCAGCAGTTCCTCAAATTGAAGACATTGAAGCTGCGGCCCGAGAGATTGTTAAAAACTGGCGATGAGTTTCAAATATCCCGTAGTTATGCCCAAGATGAGCATGACCATGGAAACTGGAGAGCTTTTGCTTTTCCATGTAAAAGTTGGCGACCAGGTTAAATCTGGTGATGTTTTATTTGAAGTAATGACCGACAAGATTGACATGGAAGTTGAAGCACCGGCAGATGGCGTTATCGAAACATTAGTTGGTAACCCAGGTGATGTAATTGAAATTGGTAAACCAGTATTAATCATGCTCACAGAAACAGAGGTTATGGCCTTTGATTTTGGTGGCGATGCGGCTGCGCAAGTTGAAACTGCTGCTCCAACTCCACCTCCAGTAGCCCCAGCACCTGTAGTTGCCGCACCTGTCGTTGTTGCACCCGTGGCACCAACGCCACCGCCGGTTGCACCGGTTGTAGTTACACCAGTTCTAGTTGCGCCGGTAGTGCAACCTGTCGCTCCGGTAATTACTCCTGCACCTATTGTTGCTGCACCAGTTGTTACCGCTCCAAAAATTGTCAACGCCTCTGTTAAAGCTGTACCGAAAGCCCGTGTTGAAGCAGCTAACCGTGGAATCGATCTTCGCACCGTGCATCCAACAGGTCCGGATAGAACAATCACATTCTCAGATGTGAACTCTGCACAGATTGATCCCGCAGTATTGAAACGACAAGCAGCAAACAAAGCCTTGATCGCTAAGGGAATTGAAATGACTCGCGGTATCGCGCAAGCTTCATTTAATCGCCGTGCACATGCAAACTTTGATCACGCACAGTTGATCTCTGCTTGGGCCAAAGTTTTGCGAGGACGACCAGATATAGCTGTGCATCAACATGTTGGCGTTTCACTCATTATTGAATCCAAATATGGAAGCGCCCTTCCAGTCTTTAGAGATCCAGATCTGATTAGCGTAGAAGAATTGCGAACTCTGGTTACAACTACTTCTGATGCAGCAAAAAATGGCAAAGTGCCAATTGCAATGCTAAGTGGTGGGACTACAACAATCTTTGATCTGACCACATATTCCATGAGTTCTGCGACTCCCTTGCTTTTCCCAAATCAAGTTACCTCACTAACTATTGGTTATGACAGCGAGAGCACAAAAAATATTTCATTAACTATTGATCTAAACATTTGTGACTTTTATGATGGTGCACTACTTTTAGATGCTCTCATCGCTTCCCTATAGAAGCCCCAAACAAAAGGACATCCATACAAAATGCTCACTGGTATTCCTGCAAGTTCTGGTGCAGCAATTGGCCCATTCTTTCTACTCAACACTGATATTCCAGTTGCAGATGCACAACAATCTCAGTTAAGCACCGAAGAAGAGACACAGGCATTAACGGCAGCCATTGACAGAGTGGGCGCTGATTTAGATGCTCGCGCTGCTCGCACAACTGGAGAGCTCCATGAGATTTTGATTGCAATGGCAGAGATAGCAACTGATCCTGCTATTGCAGAAGAGGCAGCAGCATTTATCGCAGGCGGCCGTACGGCAAGTTTTGCAATGGTTAAAGCAACTGAGGTTTTTCAAGAGTTATTGACTGCATCTGGTGGTTATTTAGCAGAGCGCGTGAGCGATGTTGCAAATATTAGAGATCGGGTGCTCTGTGAGATTGCAGGTACTTCATATCCTGAGATTCCACATTTTGATCTTCCAACAGTTCTTATTGCGCAGGACTTATCCCCTGCAGATACTGCAGATTTAGAGACAGATAAAGTTTTAGCAATTGTTACTGCAGGTGGTGGCCCAACTAGCCACACAGCAATTATCGCTAGATCAAATGGAATTCCAGCCATTGTTGCCTGTCCCGGAGTTGTACAAGCTGCAATAGCTTCACCAAATGCAATGGTGGCTGTAGATGCGACAACAGGTGCAATTGTATTTAATCCGGATTCAACTGTTAAATCAGCAATTGAGAGCAAGATTGAAAAAATTAAAGCCCGTAAATCAAGAACTGTTACTAGATCTAAAGATGGCTACATAACAACAGATAATGTTGTTGTTCCAATCTATGCAAACATTGGTCGTATCGAAGACACAGTTGCAGCAGTATCAGCTGGCGCCGACGGTGTTGGTCTGCTTCGCACAGAGCTTTTGTATTTGGACCGAAACGATGCGCCAACTCTTCAAGAGCAGACGGCAATTTACACAGAGCTTTTCACTCCCTTTAATAATCAAAAAGTAATTATCAGAACATTAGATGCTGGCGCCGATAAGCCAATGGCTTTCATTTCATTTGATAACGAGCCAAATCCAGCGTTAGGTGTTCGTGGTTATCGTACGATTAATAAGCATGAAAACTTGCTTCGCACACAGTTGCAAGCAATCGCAGCAGCTGCAAAGGCGACTAAGGCCGAAGTCTGGGTAATGGCACCGATGATCACATTGCCAGAAGAGGCAAAAAACTTTGTAGCGTTGGCCAAAGAGTATGGTTTAGAAAAAGCTGGTGTAATGATTGAAGTTCCTGCAGCGATTTTCCTTGCCGATGAAATTACAAAAGTTTGTCATTTTGTTTCTATCGGTACAAATGATTTGGGCCAGTATCTACATGCTGCAGATCGTGAATCTGCAGCCCTTGCAGGATTTAATGACCCCTGGCAGCCAGCTCTTTTGCGCGCTGTTCATCAAATTGCACAGGCCGGAATTAAAAATAACTGCCCAGTTGGTGTCTGCGGTGAGGCCGCATCTGATCCATCGTTGGCATCTGTCCTAGTTGGCATGGGCGTATCTTCACTTTCCTGCAGTGTTGCCACCTTGACCGATGTTGCCCAGGCGATTACGGCCCATTCATCGCAGCAGTTGATCAAGGCCGGTAAGGCCGCGGTAGGGGCAAATACAGCCTCAGAGGCAAAAAGCTCTGCCCGTAATGAACTAGTGGAGCTAGCCAATCTGGGCCTCTAGTGCTCTTCAATGTGATGCTTGTTGATACTCACTGGTACTAATTTGTTACTAAATTTTGGGCGGATGTGCTTGATTTCCCAGTGTGAAGCAATGCACACTAGCGTAATTGCTCAATAACTGAACGGATGTGACGATAGTGAAGCAGCGCGAAACGGAGTTAATTCTGCGCGCAGCACGCCTGTATTACGAGGGCCACTATTCGCAAGATCAAGTGGCATCCAAACTCAATACATCTAGATCAAATGTTTCGCGCATGCTCTCTGATGCAAAGCGCTTTGGTTTTGTTGAGATCAAGATTGTCTCCCCAACACACAAGCATGAATCACTTTCTACTCAGCTTTCAGAACTACTCAAGATTAAAGATGTGCAGGTAATTGCAACTGAGTCCAACGATTTAACCCTCAACACAATCGGGCGAGCAGCTGCGAGCGCGCTTTTGAAAGATCTTCGCGATAACCAAACCATTGCAATCTCTTGGGGCCGCGGCCTTGAGGCAACTGTAGTTAACGCTCACTCAGAGACTCTTTCGGGCCTTAAAGTCACCCAACTGATGGGCTCGCTCTCATCTGTAAGCACATCAGTAAGCGCAGAAGAGCTAGGCCGCAACTTGGCTAAGAACCTAAACGCTCAATTCATTCCATTCTTATCTCCAGTTGTCGTTAACAGCACCAAGGTTCGCGACTCACTTCTTGAAGAAGAGAGCATCGCAAAATCACTCCAGCTTGCACGCGGTGCACACGTTGCCTTGGTTGGAATCGGCTCAGCTGGTTCATCATCTAGTGAGATGGTCTTTTCTGAATTTAAAATCGCAAAGGCCGATCGTGAGGCTCTGGCTTCAAACTACGCCGGAGATATTGCAGCTCGCTTCTATAAAAAAGATGGCTCATCACTTTCTTCAACTATGGATGGCCGCGTAATCGGACTTACCTTAGAAGAGATTAAAAACATCCCTCGTGTGATTGGTGTGGCATCAGGGGCTGAAAAGGTGGCCGGTGTGGTGGGGGCTGCCAATGCTGGACTAATTGATACCTTAATTCTGGATTTAGCATGTGCTAACTCTGTCGTTAAATCACTACAACCATCGGCGGTAAAGAGCGCATGAGCAATATAGGCAAACTGTTTATTCTCATTGGAATCATGTGGCTGTTCCAGCTCTGGTTTGCCTATAAGCAAGCAAAAATTTTCCAAGACGATATCCGTAGTCTGCGCAAGCAGGGCACTATGGCTATTGGTGTTGGCGGACGTAGATACCGCGGGGGCCGAGCATTTGTGGCACTGACCGCGGGCGAAGATGACATAGTCAAAGATGGAATGGTGCTTAAGGGCTTCACCATCTTTGCAAGATCGCAGCAACTAACTGCATATACAGGATTCTCCATCGATGAGATCGCTTCGGGTGACCGAATCGCGCTTGGTGAAAAGAGAAAGGTGCAAGAGGCTGCAAAGAGCAGTGCTCAGCACATTGTCGAACACCGAGATCGGATCAAAGC
>CAMCYA010000001.1 GCA_945883675.1 Bifidobacterium breve | reverse complement strand
CTCAAGTGCCCCCGACAGGATTCGAACCTGTGCGCATGCCTTCGGAGGGCAATGCTCTATCCCCTGAGCTACGGGGGCTCTGTGGGCTTACTACTCAAGGTTATCAGCGGGTGCAAAGTTGTGTGCATACTGCAAGAATCTGCCTATGAATTCGATTGCTTATTTCGCAACAGGTTGTTTCTGGGGAGCCGAACGTCGATTTTGGCAGATGGATGGCGTTATTGAAACAAACGTTGGTTATATGGGTGGAAATCGACCAAACCCAAATTATGAACAAGTGTGCACGGGCGTAACAGGCCATGCTGAAATGGTAAAAGTTGTATTTGATTCTACAAAAGTTAGCTATCAACGCTTGCTTGAAGAGTTTTGGGTGATGCACGATCCAACATCGCTCAATCAACAAGGTGGAGATATTGGAACACAGTATCGCAGTGCCATTTACACAACCGATAATTCACAGCAAGTGAGTGCGTTAGCATCTAAGGCCGAGTATCAAAGAGTTCTTACTGCTGCTGGCCTTGATCAAATCTGTACCGAAATTTTGAGCGCCGATGGTGTTGAGTATTACCCGGCAGAGGAGTACCACCAAAAATATCTGCTTAAAAATCCAAATGGTTATGACTGCCACTCCAGTACAGGGGTTGCCTATCCGGCTACTGCGGTGATCAATTGAGTTCACATAACGAAGTTGAAAAAAACAAAGCTGCGCAAAACCAGTATCCAGTAAAGATAGATGAGCAAGCGCTCGCAGCCCGTATCGATCCACTCTCATACGATGTTTTGCGCAATGCCGCAACCGAACAAGCATTTACAGGGGAGTACACCGACACAGAAACAGTGGGTGTCTATAACTGTAAAGCTTGCGCCGCCGAACTATTTAGAAGTGAGACTAAGTTTCATTCAGGATGCGGCTGGCCATCTTTTTATGCACCAACTGCAGATGATGCTGTGCGTTTGGTAGAAGATCGTTCCTTATTTCCAAGAGTTCGCACCGAGGTCCTTTGTGCTTCCTGTGGCTCTCACCTGGGACATGTTTTCGATGGTGAAGGCTATGACGTTCCAACCGATCAGCGCTGGTGCATCAACTCAGTATCACTTGTTTTACAGCCACGCTAATTAGAGATTAATTACAAAGAAAAAGTTGGATACTCATCTGTAACTAGTAGGAGCGCGTAACCAACGACTCGGTTCCAGTAGGCGATTGTTCCCACTATGCCCTCTGCACAAATCTCAGGGTAGTTGCCAGTAAATAAAATTGATAGCCAACCAAACAAGGTTAAAAACGCTGCATAGATTGCGTAGAAAATTCCAACCAAATACAAAGGAATTGCAATGAACCATTTAATCAATGGCAGCCATCTATTGAGTGCTTTTGCATCAACTTCTGGAAAGGTTACGCTTACAACGTCATTTTCTTCAATAGATGGATACTCGTCAGTGAGTAATAAAACATATGCATCAACACGTGTCTGCAAAGAAAGTAGAGCTTCATTAAACGAGAGAACATAACTTGGATAGATTTGTCGAAAGACAATCGCTAAAGCCACTGGTAGCGAAATCAAACCAACCATGAAATAACTTGCATCATCGCTAGTTAGATCTGCCGAAGGTACAAATGAGGCAATAAAAATTGCCATTGGCACAACTAAGACAAGTCGAAACAGCGCTGTCAAACGATTGCGTTCTGTGAGAGATACATCGATTTGCGTTTCTATTTGATTGCTCATGGATTAAATCTACCCCTTTACAGCACTGGTAGCCTTAATGCATGAACAAAGATGGGTTGAAGTTCCTCACCTTTCAGAGCCGCATATCCACACCAGCGCATAATGACGTGGTTTTCCTGGCATCGATCGGATTTCAAAGGTAGTTTAAATGACGAAAAAAGATTTCGATGTTGTAATTATGGGAGCTGGACATAACGGTCTTGTGGCCGCTGCATACTTAGCTAAGGCAGGAAAATCTGTATTAATGCTTGAGGCCAATGATGAAATTGGTGGTGCCACACAAAGCGTTCAGGCATTTCCAGGCTTTGATGCGCGCGTTTCTCGTTATTCATATCTTGTGGCACTTTTGCCAGACAAGATTATTAAAGATCTAAATCTTACTTTTGAGACTATTTCTCGCGATGTTTCTAGCTTTACTCCTTTTTCAAATGCTCAAGGATTAAGTAAAGGTTTGTATGTTTCCCGAAAATGGGATGCAAAAACTGAGGCATCTTTTAAAGAGATTGATCCAACGGGAGATGAAGGTCAAGCCTGGCAGGATTTTTACTCCGAAGTTGCCGATTTTGCTGAAAAGATTGCACCAACGTTATTGCAACCTCTACAAACTCGCTCACAACTACGTGAAGAGATCAACCTGCCTAAGACATGGAAATATCTAATCGAAGATCCAATCGGTGAGGTTATCTGTGATCGTTTTAAGGATGACGTTGTTCGGGGAGTAGTTCTAACCGATGCGCTCATTGGTACTTTTGCATCGGCATATGATCTTCAAGCAAACATTTGTTTTCTCTATCATCTAATAGGCAACGGAACAGGGGAGTGGAAAGTTCCTCGCGGCGGCATGGGAGCCCTCGTTAATGAATTAGTTCGAGTTGCAACCCAATCCGGCGTGGAGATTAGAACTAATCAAAAAGTAGTTGCTATTGAAAGCTCAACAAAATCTGTAAAAGTTAGAACTTCTACGGGTGAAGAATTTACCGCCGCTCATTTTCTATCAAATGCCGCACCTGGAGTATTAGCAGAGCTGCAAGGCAAGAAGAAGCCTGTTTCATTAGATGGCGCACAGCTAAAAATAAACATTCTTCTCAAGCGACTACCTGAGTTGAAATCTGGAGTGGATCCGAAATTAGCTTTTGCTGGAACATTTCACGCAAATGAGAGTTTTACTCAATGCGAAGCTTCATATTCAGAGGCAAAGAACGGCTCCATGCCAGCAAAGCTACCTATTGAGATGTATTGCCATACCTTGACCGATCCATCAATTCTAAGTCCGGAGCTATCAGCGTCTGGCTTTCATACATTGACTCTCTTTGCACTACATACTCCTGCATCGCTATTTGATAACAACAATGATGCAGCAAGACAGGTGGCACTTGAATCAGCATTGGAATCACTCAATGAGTTTTTAACTGAACCGATTCAAGATCTCATTGCTGCAATTGAAGTTAAAACACCTTTAGATCTTGAAGAAGCGATCTCATTGCCACGTGGCAATATTTTTCATAGAGATCTCCAGTTTCCATTTCGCGAAGACGATAGCCAGCCATCATGGGGAGTTGAAACCGATGATCCGCGCATCTTTATCTGTGGCGCCGGTGCTACACGTGGCGGCGGTGTAAGCGGAATACCTGGCCATAATGCGGCAATGGCAGTACTAAGTAGCAATTAGACTTATTACATGGAACTTCGCCCTGAGACTTCTGCAATTAATGCAGGCCGACCTGATTCAGCACCGGATGCTCCCTTAAATCCTCCGCTGTTTTTATCTTCCACTTATCATGCAGGTGGTCCAGTTGGTTATGGTCGTTATGGAAATCAAACATGGAGCGCACTTGAAAGCGCTATCGCAGAGTTAGAAGGTGGTCCAACGCTTTCATTCTCATCAGGAATGGCGGCAATTAACGCAGTCTTTTCTATTTTGCCAGTAGGTGCACCGGTAGTTGCCTCGAATGAGGGCTACAGCGGAACGATGGGTTTACTCAAACAACTCCACACATCTGGACGTCTAGAAGTGCGACTAGTTGATGTGACAAAAAATGATGAAGTCATCACTGCCATGAAAGGTGCTGCACTTGTTTGGCTTGAATCACCAACAAATCCATCCCTAGATATTGCAGATCTGCCAACTCTGATTACCGCAGCAAAGAAACAAGGTATTGGGGTGGGTGTTGATAACACTTTTGCAACTCCACTGACTCAATTACCACTTTCAATGGGCGCAGATGTATCTATGCACTCTGTGACAAAGTTTTTATCTGGCCATAGTGATGTTGTACTTGGTTCACTTTCTACAAATGATGAAGCATTATTTAAAAGGCTAGAGGAAGCACGTCGCTTTAACGGATCGGTACCAGGACCATTTGAAGCATGGTTGGCACTTCGCGGTATCCGAACTTTTCCAATCCGCTTTCGTACAGCAGAAAATAACGCCAAAGAGTTAGTTAAGCGTTTGAATGATCACCCAAAAATTACAAAAGTTCGCTACCCAGGCTTTGGCGCAGTTATCTCTTTTGAAGTAGATGCACCTGTTGAAGATGTTCAAAAAGTATGTGAAACATCCCAGATCATCACTCATGCAACCAGTCTTGGGGGAGTCGAATCTCTATGGGAGCGCCGTCGCCGTTGGGCCTCCGAAAGTATCTCTGTGCCTGAGCGTCTCATTCGACTAAGCGTTGGTTGCGAACACATTGAGGACCTGTGGTCAGATATCGATCAGGCTCTAGCGGTTTTGTAGAGAAATTCTCAGAAATACCGAGTATTTTTAGCACATGTTAAAAGCATTCCGCCGGATAGTTGCAGCAGTCACTGTAGTGCTGCTCGCCTTTCGCGCCGTGGGATCTTTTCTTTCCTGGGCTGAACATCAAGAAGACTCTGTTGCCGATACATGGGTTGATGAAGACGAACTAGAAGATGTCTGAGCTTCAATATATTCCAGGCAGTTGCAATATTGGCAAAGGTGAAATCAAGCGTAGACAGCTAGTAGCACTAGTCGGACTCTTTCTTTCCATTTCAACATTGGCTACCTTAATTTCAATGCAAGCATCAGCTACAGCTCGCCTAGGAATTTTTTTCCCGCTCATGGTGGCATCAGTGGGATTTATCCAATCACGTAGCAAGTTTTGCCTTGCCTATGGATTTGCGGGCACTTTCAATATTGGCAAGCTAGGTGACATCTCCAGAGTCGCATCTCCTGCAGATCGTGCTGCAGACCGAAAAACTGCGCTCATAATTCTTGGAAAATCATTTCTTCTAGCAGCGGTAGTAACAGGAGTTGTTTTAGTACTACCCTTCTAAGTATGAAGATTTTGATTCATGCTCGTAACGCAGATTTGGCAGAAGATTTCAAAGTAATCGCTGAAGAAAAACTCAACAGTATGGAACGCTTTAGCGTCATTATTGATCGCGTTGAGGTCGAAGTTCTTCATGAAACTAATCCACATCAAGGAAAGCACAAGCACAAGGTTGTTCTGACTTCGCACGGCTCGGGTCCGTTACTTCGCGCAGAGGCAGCAGAGTTCAATGATCTAGCAGCCTTTGATTCTGCAATAAAAACTTTTGCGCTACAGATAAGAAAGATTCACGAGCGCACGAAAGATTATGATCGTACAACGCTTAGAAAAATGAAGAGTGAGAGTTAAACGATCTCTGTTCCATCTTTTCTTGTTGCCGTCAAACTTGCTACACCTGTAACAATCAGAGATGCGACTATTACGCCCAGGCTCACCTCAATGGTGATGTGCGGCAAGTTAACTCCTAAAATATCGTGAACTCCAATTCCATGGAAGGCTTCAATAATCATTTTAAATCCTATGAAGGCCAAAATAAAGGAAAGTCCCTTCGAGAGATAAATCAATCGTTGCAGTAGTCCCTGGAGTAAGAAATACAGTTGACGAAGCCCCATGAGAGCGAAAATATTTGCGCAGACAACGATGTATGGATCACGAGTTATTCCGAAGATTGCAGGTATTGAGTCAAGTGCAAAGACTAGATCAGTTATTCCTAATGAGATCAATGCAATCGTAAATGTTGATGCCCCTTTAGAGCGCAGGAAAGTTATAATTCGATCATCTTTTTGTTTTTCTTCGGTAATTTCATGTTCGGTTAGCAATTTATATGCAGTGAAGATTAGGAATGCTCCGAAGATAAAGAAGGCACTTGAGAATCTCTCTAAAATCGCACTTCCTGCGGCAATAAAACCACCACGAAGAATCAAAGCGATAATGATTCCAAGCAACAGAACAAGTTGTTGTTTAGTTCTCTCAATCTGAAATCTTGCCAAGATAATCACGAATACGAAAATATTATCGACTGAAAGTGCGTATTCAGTTAGCCAACCAGCAAAAAACTCTTTTTGTGCATTGGGATCAGATGTCCAGTTAGGCATGAAGTAACCAAATATCAGGGCAGCAGAGACATAGATCAGAGTCCAGATTCCAGCCTCGGTCATTGTGGTCTCTTTGTTTCGCCGCACAATGGCAATCAATAAATCGAGAATGATCACAGTCGATAAAATTCCGAGGGTCACGAGCCAGACTGTTGTTGATTCCATGTCGGTATTCTGCCAGCAAGTGAGCAAATACGCATTATTGAGTCGGCGTCACCGATTGATTTCTCTTCAACGATACACTTAATCCATGGATACTATTTATGTAGCGTTCTTAGTCTTGATTTTGATGGGTATTGCAGGCCTTGCCTGGTTCTCATTTCTTTTATACAAAAAGGGGCGGCGTAACTCCGAGAAGGTAATACGCGAAATCAACAAAGCGTCAAATGAATTAAAAAAGAGCATCTCTCACACTTATTATCAAAGTGAGGCCTACGCACAACTGATGCAGTTGCTAGATCTTAAATCCTCGATACCTCCAACTCGCGGCTGGGCAGCATCACCTGATTTACTTTTAACTATCTATGAAACAGTGAAGAAGATAAGTCCTTCGCTTGTTGTTGAACTGGGTTCTGGAGTGTCAACTTTAGTTGCCGCAAAGTCTGGTGCGAGAAAAGTTGTGAGTTTAGATGGTTCAAAAGAGTATGCAGAAAAGACCAGAGAGCTAATCAAGGAGCATAGAGTTCGTGGAGTAGAGGTTCGATTTGCACCGTTATTGCCATATGTCAATGGTTTAACTTGGTATGACGTTTCAACCATTAAGGACCTGAAGAAGATTGATCTTTTAATCGTCGATGGTCCACCCGGAAATAACAATACCGAGTCGCGTTATCCAGCACTTAAAGAGTTTAAGGATAAGTTGTCACCTAAGGCAGTTGTAATCCTCGATGATGTTAATCGAGAAGGCGAGAGAAAATTAGCTGAGGACTTTGCAGCATCTCTGCCAAATCATGAGCTAGTAATACTCAATCACGAAAAAGGCACAGCGATAATTTCGCCCCGTTAAAGCTATGCAGACAACTCTCGAAGATGGGCTGCGCAGCGCCTGTGAGCAGATCGTTGATACATCAACATTTGTACGTGCAGTTCTCTCCGGGCGGCGTCGAAATATGCAGGTTGGTTATGAGCGAATAGATATTCGGTTGGTAGAAATTAAGGGTGAGTTAAAGCTGCAGTTAATGCAAAGCGACGGTCGTGCCACGACTGCAAAAAATATTGCCCCTGACCAGACTGTTGTGCATGAACTTCTCAGTAGTGGTTATGCAAACATCATGGTCGAAAGCGTTTCTCAGCTCTACTCAATTCGAATCACAAAAAGCGGTGATGCTCAGGTAAATATAGAAAAACGCCAATCCGAGCAAAACCTTTCACATGATATAAAGAAAGATCGGTTGCTGGATTCATCAGACCCATTTCTCTTAGAAGTTGGAATCGCTGATGGTAAGGGAGTTATTAAGCCTTCTCGTCAAGACAAATACAAGCAAGTAGAAGAGTTCTTACGTATTTTGTCATCAGCGCTAAATGCAGCCATCGAAGCAGGCCAAATTCGAAAGCCCACGGTAGAAAACCCTCTGCATATTGTTGATCTGGGCTGCGGTCACGCCTACCTAACCTTTGCTGCTCATCAATTTTTAGTTAACTCGCACATCCCTGTCAAAGTAGTTGGAATCGACGTCAGAGTTGAAAGTAGAGATCGCAATAACGCGATTGCAAAAAAGCTTGGGATTGCAGCATCTATTGAATTTATTGCCGAAGAGATCTCAAAGACAACATCACAACCTGCAGATATCGCAATCGCACTTCATGCATGTGATACAGCAACAGATGATGCGATCGCTTGGGCTGTAAATGGAGGTGCTCAGCTTTTACTTATCGCACCTTGTTGCCATCATGATATTCAAAAGCAAATGGATGTCGCACCAGAGCCATGGTCTGCAATCACAAAGTTTGGCTTGATGAAAGAGCGCTTAGGTGATTTACTCACTGATTCGTTTCGTGCGCAGTTACTTCGTATTGCCGGCTATCGTGTGGAAGTCATTGAGTTTGTTGCAGGTGAACACACACCGAGAAATTTGATGATTCGCGCCGTCAAAACCGATGCCAAACCTGATGCGTTAGATATTCAGAGATATGTAGAGATGAGCAGTCAATGGGGCGTCATCCCCGCCTTAGAAAAGAAACTTCCTACGCTTAACATCCGTTAGACTTAGTACATGTCTAAGGTCCTTGCATCCCTACCAGTTGGTGAAAAAGTTGGAATTGCTTTTTCTGGTGGGCTCGATACATCTGTTGCTGTTGCATGGATGCGCGCAAAAGGTGCGGTGCCATGCACGTATACAGCCGACCTTGGCCAATACGATGAACCAGATATTGATTCAGTTCCAGGACGGGCAAAAGAATATGGCGCAGAGATCTCACGACTTGTTGACTGCAAAAGCGCATTGGTCGAAGAAGGCCTGGCGGCAATTGCATGTGGAGCATTTCATATTCGATCTGGTGGAAAACAGTATTTCAATACAACACCGCTAGGTCGCGCGGTTACGGGCACAATGCTTGTTCGCGCAATGCACCAAGATTCTGTTGAGATCTGGGGCGATGGCTCAACATATAAAGGTAATGACATTGAACGTTTTTATCGTTATGGACTTTTAGCTAATCCAAATTTAAGAATTTACAAGCCATGGCTTGACCAGGATTTCGTTACCGAACTAGGTGGTCGTAAAGAGATGAGCGAATGGTTAGTCAAAAATCACCTGCCCTATCGCGACAGCACGGAAAAAGCCTATTCAACCGATGCAAATATTTTAGGTGCAACGCATGAGGCAAAAAGTTTAGAAAATCTGGACACATCTGTTGAACTTGTGCAGCCAATTATGGGTGTTCGCTTTTGGGATCAATCCGTAAAGATTGAAAGCGAAGATGTTCGAATTACTTTTGTTCAAGGCCGCCCAACAGCAATTAACGGCAAGGCATTTACTGATGTCGTTGAGTTAATGAAGGAGGCCAACTCAATTGGTGGCCGACATGGAGTTGGAATGGCCGATCAGATCGAGAACAGAATTATTGAAGCAAAGAGTCGTGGAATCTATGAAGCTCCCGGTATGGCACTTTTATTTATCGCTTACGAAAGATTGATAAGCGCCATTCATAATGAAGACACTATTGCTAACTATCACGCAGAAGGACGCAGATTAGGTCGTCTTCTCTATGAAGGGCGTTGGTTTGATCCGCAAGCCTTGATGTTGCGTGAATCCCTCCAACGCTGGGTTGCATCAGCGGTTAACGGCGAAGTAGTCATTCGTCTGCGTCGCGGCGATGATTATTCAATTATTAACACAACTGGTCCTGGGCTTAGTTATCACCCAGAAAAACTCTCAATGGAGCGCACAGAGAATGCAGCTTTCGGTCCAGCCGATCGAATTGGTCAGTTAACAATGAGAAACCTTGATATTGCCGATACTCGTGCAAAATTAGAGCTCTACCGTTCCCAAGGTCAGATAGGGGATGGGGAGTTCAAATTAATCGGTGAAATCGAAAATTAAGAGACACATCTAGCGGACAACAGGAGAGCCATGCCAAAGAAAACGTTAATTAAGATATTTGCAATCATTGCAGTAGCAGCAATTGCATTTGCATCATTTACATCACTAGGAGGAGATGACACCGTGTCCGGAACAGTTTCAACGCCAGGCTTACCATCTGTTACAGATAATGCAGGAGAGGCACCAACAATTACCCCTGCAACAGGTGCTGCCCCAACAACATTGCAAGCAGTCGATATTATTGAAGGAGATGGCGCAGAAGTTCTAGCGACATCAACTTTGACCGTTCATTACACATTGATGTCGTGGTCAAATGGTGAAGTCCTTGAATCATCATGGACTGGTGGAGAGCCAGCAACTTTCCCATTGTCAGGAGTTATCACCGGATGGCAGCAAGGTTTGCCTGGGGCAAAAGTTGGAGGTCGCAGGCTTCTCGTTATCCCACCATCACTTGGATATGGAGTGGTCCCAGGCCATCCACTTGAGACTGAAACTCTAATCTTTTCAGTCGATATTTTAGCCGTTTCGTAAAACATTAAAGTAAAACCCCATCGGCAGAAGTAGCCGGTGGGGTTTTTCTTTGTTTACCAACTGTTCATTTCTTTGAAGGCCAGTACAGGAAATATCATTGGAGCAGGCCCGTACTCTGAAGGCATGAATAAAGCCACTGACGGTGGCCACAATAAGAAGTACCGATGGAGAGGGATGGCAGTGAAGAAATTAAGCTCTGAATTTCTCGGTACCGCACTTTTAGTCTGTATTGTTGTTGGCTCCGGAATAATGGCAACTAATCTTTCGCAAGATATTGGTGTTCAACTACTTATTAATGCGGTTTCAACTGTCTTTGGTCTCATGGTGCTTATTCAAATCCTTGCGCCCATAAGTGGAGCACATTTCAATCCAGTCGTAACTTTGATAGAACTTATTCAGCGAAAGACCACTCTTTCAACATTTATTCAATTCACTGCCGTCCAGATCGCAGGTGCTATAACTGGTGCTGTCCTTGCAAATGCAATGTTTGAACACGCTCTGATCGAAACATCAACAAAAATGAGATCAGGCACCAACCTCTATCTTGGTGAAATTATTGCAACTGCAGGGCTTATTTTGATTATAAATTTACTAATAGCCCAAGAAAAAACTACATTGATTCCAGCGATGGTCGCTTCATGGATTGGCAGTGCTTACTTTTTTACAAGCTCAACATCATTTGCAAACCCTGCCGTAACAGTTGGAAGATTATTCTCCGACTCATTTGCAGGCATTGCACCGGGCAGTGTCCTTCCATTTATCCTGGCGCAACTTGTGGGATCCATTGTCGGTTTCGGAGTATTTAAGGGGTTAACGCGATGAAAGAAAAACCATCAGTTCTTTTTGTTTGTGTCCACAATGCCGGAAGATCACAGATGGCTGCAGGGTTTATGCGCGAGCTCGGACAAGGCAGAGTTGAAGTTCTCTCAGCTGGTAGTGCGCCAAAGGATTCAATAAATCCAATTGCAGTTGAAGCCATGGCTGAATTAGGAATTGATATTGCAAACCATGTTCCCAAGATATTGACCACTGAGGCAGTGCAAGAATCAGATGCAGTTGTGACTATGGGCTGCGGAGATGTGTGTCCCTTCTATCCTGGAAAGCGATACGAAGACTGGGTGCTAGATGATCCTGCAGGACAAGGTATTGAGTCTGTGCGAGTGATTCGTGATGAGATTAAGGCTCGAGTAGAGGTTCTACTTTCTGAGCTACTTTCTGCCTAGCAAGCCAGTCGTTCACCCCGATTTCATAGAAAGTAAACTCAATAAACCTTTTCTGCTGCACGTAGGTTTTCTATTGTCCTGACATGACACATTCTGGCCCATCAGCATTTAGCGAAGTTAATGAAAAAGTTGCCCAGGCAGGAGAAATTCTGGGATTAAAGCCTGGAGTTATTTCGGCTTTAAGCAGTTGCGAACGCGAAGTAGTCATTTCAATTCCACTACGTCGAGGTGACGATGTGGAAGTCCTAACGGGTTATCGAGTCCAGCATTCAAGCGCCCGTGGACCACGCAAAGGCGGCATCCGTTTTCACCAAGATGTAGATCTTGATGAAGTCCGCGCATTAGCATCTTTGATGACATGGAAAACTGCTCTGATAGATGTTCCATTTGGTGGAGCAAAGGGCGGCGTAGCCGTTGATGCATCAAAACTATCTCCTATCGAAAAAGAAGAAATCATCCGGCGTTGGACCCGTTCCCTAGTCCACGTACTCGGTCACCATCGCGATATTCCGGCCCCAGACATGGGGACAGATGCCAAATCGATGGCGTGGTTAATGGATGAGTTCCACAGACTTGAAGGCTTTCAACCTGCATGTGTAACTGGAAAGCCAGTAGAACTTTTTGGAGCAGCCGGACGTGAGGAAGCAACAGGTCGTGGAGTGGCACAGATTGCCGCCGCAACTTTGGAAAAAAACGATGCCAAAGTCAAAGGTGCAACAGTTGCAATTCAGGGCTTCGGAAACGTTGGCCGATATGCCGCCCTTGTGTGCCAAGAACTTGGCATGAAGGTAATTGCAATCTCGGATGTTTCTGGAGGAATTGTTGATAAAAAGGGAATTGATATCGCATCAATCTTTAACATTAAATCTCTTGCAGATGTGCAAGCAGATGAGCGAATTGGAGCTGCAGAAGTTTTGGAAATCAAGTGTGATGTGCTGATTCCAGCTGCATTGGGTGGGGTGATAAATGAAAACAATATGGACAAGATCAATGCAGATTTCGTCATAGAGGGGGCAAATCAGCCACTTACAATTGCTGCAGATCGCGAACTTCGAGCCCAGGGTGTTGTCATTGTTCCTGATATTTTGGCAAACTCTGGTGGAGTTATGGGTTCTTACTTTGAGTGGACCCAAAACATTCAAGAGTTCAGTTGGCCAATTGATAAGTTCCGCCGTGAGTTAGATGTCCGCATGGAAAAAGCATTTGGCAATGTACATAAAGTTTCTAAGAAGTACTCAGTAGACCTACGCACCGCGGCCTTTATTGTTTCCGTTGAACGCGTTGCACAGGCCTTTGAGATGCGAGGCTCGTTGGTCTAGTGAAAAAGATAAAAGAATTTATCGATCACTTTCGCTGGCTAATAATTAGCCAGCGATTCAAGAAAAATCGTTTTAAAAAAGGACGTGGAGAGGACTTTCACCACGAATAGAGGTAGCTAACTTAGGACGCTACCGTGTGCAGGATCGGTGATTCGAAATCTTCGAACTTTGCGATCCATGAGAATCCGCATTCACCGCATAGGGTCATGGGACCAAACTCATCATTTGTAATAATTTCCAACTCAATAGAACGGCATACATAGCAAGTTGGAAAATCAATTAGTGACGACATGACAACTTCCCTTCTAGTACCGACATTGGTGGGGAAGCATCTCAATTATGGTCTTGAATATTTCCTAGCCCGCAGGGCTCAAGTGAATGTCGGGTTAAATCTAGGTTCTCCGAGATCAGTACGTTGCACATCCTGCGGCGTAACATCGCCAGCCCAATCTCAGTTGCATCTCAGTTGCATCTGCTAATTTGTATTGAGTTCTCCTTTAAACCCATTCCTGTTATTTTTCCTCTACAAATCATCGGTGGCTTGCACACCTCTAAATAGATCTGAGGAGATATGTCCGTATTAAACGAAGTCCTTGCTGCAAACAAAGCTTATGTTGCAGATTTTGGAGCAAAAGGTTCACTCGCACTTCCACCTGCAAGAAGTTTTGCTATTTTGACTTGTATGGATGCACGACTTGATCCTGCAAAATACGCTGGATTAAGTGAAGGCGATGCACACGTTATCCTTAACGCCGGTGCTCGTGCATCAGATGATGCTATCCGTTCACTAGTAATCTCTTACAAACTCCTAGGCACAAAGGAGTGGTTTGTAATTCACCACAGTAACTGTGGAATGGAATTCTTTACTGACGAGATCATGCGCGGTCTGCTATCAAAGAGTTTAGAGACAGCAGCTCTTGGTGATTCTGGATTCTATGATGTAGGAAAAGGTCCAGGATCAGATGAAGGTGCATACATTGACTGGCTAACAATTGCAGATCAAGAAAAAGCAGTAGTTGATGATGTTCAACGTATTCGCCGTCACCCTCTAGTTCCTAAGAACATAGCAATTTACGGATATGTCTATGAGGTAGAGACAGGCAAGTTGCATGAAATAACTGCAGCAATGGCTGCGGGTAAAGCAAACTAAAGCTAAATAACCTTAAGTAACCCCGGTCACTAACTCAAGTGGCTGGGGCTAACTATTTAGTATGGCAACTGCAATCTTGTAATCTTTCTCAAAAACCATTAACTGTGGGCCATCAAGTGTTTGAGTCAATGTTGCCTTTACATTCAAGTCAACTAATTTCTGTAGTTTCATTTGCGCTTCAATATAACTTGAAGGTGTTGGAAGTGGCGTAAGCAGCCCATAATCATTTTTCTTACCTGCTTTAATCGGTGTGACTAAGAATTTTCCATTAGATGAGAATCCCCACTTGAGAACAACAATGAGAATACCAAGAGCTACGAATCCTCCGAAGGATTGTAAAAATAGGCTGTTATTAATTCCACCGAGCATGTACGTATTCTAGGCGTTGCCATTTATGCAAGGTAGTTTTGCTCGTAAGGCAATGGGATGTAGACTGCTCGCGTGGGATTACACAGCGCAGGCGCCGCATTTAAGAAGGCATTAGCTGAAGAATCTCCTTTACAGATTATCGGAACGATCAATGCAAACCATGCCCTCTTGGCAAAAAGAGCTGGCTATCGCGCCATTTATCTCTCTGGCGGGGGCGTTGCAGCAGGATCGATGGGGCTTCCTGATTTAGGAATCACCACGTTAGAAGACGTACTCACCGATGTTCGCCGCATTACAAATATCTGCGATACACCTCTTTTAGTAGATGCCGACACTGGATTTGGATCATCTGCTTTTAATATTGGACGGACAGTTAAAGATTTAATCAAGGCTGGCGCAGCTGCTATGCACATGGAAGATCAAGTGGGAGCAAAGCGTTGCGGACACCGCCCAAATAAAGAGGTTGTTTCTAAGGGCGAAATGGTCGATCGCATTAAAGCAGCAGTCGATGCCCGCACAGATGATAATTTTCAAATTATGGCCCGCACAGACGCACTTGCAATAGAAGGCCTGGACGCAACTCTTGACCGTATCCATGCATACGTTGAAGCGGGAGCGGATTTAATTTTCCCAGAAGCAATTCGCACTCTAGAAGATTATAAAAAGGTCAGCTCTGTAGTTTCAAAGCCCATCTTGGCAAACATCACAGAGTTTGGACTCTCACCATTATTTGGTCGCGATGAGCTAAAGGCCAATGGAGTCTCAATGATTTTGTATCCACTCTCGGCATTCCGCGCCATGAACAAGGCCGCTGAAAACGTTTATGAAGCAATTCGCCGCGATGGAACACAGGCAAATGTTGTCGACACAATGCAAACCCGTGAAGAGTTGTATGAGCGGATTAATTACCACTCATATGAGCAGGCTATCGATAAAATGCTTGGTAACAAGTAAAAATTGAACACAGAATTTTTTGTTTCAGTAGCACGAGTAAAGGTTCGAGTAGTAATCCATCCACACCGATAGAGAAATGATAGGTACATGTCAAGCCATATAACTAAATCCAATCAGCCATATGACCAAGAGATCATCGACATTGTTGATTATGTAGATAACTATCAAATCAAATCACCAGTGGCATATGAGACTGCATGGAACTGTTTCTTAGACACTCTCGGTTGTGGTTTTGAAGCTCTTGAATACGATGCTTGTAAAAAACTTCTTGGACCAACTGTTGAAGGCATCTCAGTACCTAATGGTGTAAAAGTTCCTGGTACAAACTATGTTTTGGATCCAATTCAGGGTGCATTTAATATCGGCTCAATGATTCGTTGGTTAGATTTTAATGACACATGGTTAGCCGCAGAGTGGGGCCACCCTTCAGATAACTTGGGTGGAATTCTTGCAACAGCAGATTGGCTATCTCGCACAACAGGTAAAAAATTCACAATTAAAGACGTATTAACTGCAATGATCAAAGCCCATGAAATTCAGGGCTGTATCGCACTAGAAAACTCATTTAACAAAGTCGGTCTAGACCACGTTATCTTGGTAAAGGTTGCATCAACTGCAGTTGTTGCGCAGATGATGGGATTAACTCGCGATCAAATTTTGGCAGCAGTTTCACTTGCATGGGTTGATGGACAGTCACTTCGCACATACCGTCACTTTCCAAACGCAGGATCTCGTAAGTCTTGGGCAGCAGGAGATGCAACATCTCGCGCAGTGCGCTTGGCGTTGATCGCAAAGACCGGTGAAATGGGCTATCCATCTGTTCTATCTGCAAAGGTGTGGGGCTTCTATGATGTTTCATTCAAGGGCCAAAAGTTTAAGTTCCAACGCCCTTACGGATCATATGTAATGGAAAACGTTCTCTTTAAGATCTCTTTCCCTGCTGAGTTCCACTCACAAACAGCAGTGGAAGCTGCGATGACATTAAATGCCAAGATGCAAGCAGCCGGAAAGACGGCCGCAGATATTAAAAAGGTAACTATTCGCACTCATGAAGCATGTATCCGCATCATCGACAAAAAGGGTCCACTCAATAACCCAGCCGATCGTGATCACTGCATTCAGTACATGGTTGCAGTACCGCTAATTTTTGGTCGTTTAACTGCTCGTGATTACGAGGATGACATCGCATCAGATCAGCGCATTGATGATCTACGCGAGAAGATCACATGCGTTGAAGACACAAGCTTTACCGCTGACTACCATGATCCAGAAAAGCGCTCAATTGCTAACGCATTAACAATCGAGTTCAACGATGGTTCAAAATTTGATGAGGTAGTCGTTGAATACCCAATTGGTCACGCTCGTCGTCGCACCGAAGGTATTCCTCTTCTCATTGAGAAGTTCAAGACCAACCTTGCTCGAATTTATGACAAGAAACAGCAAGATGCGATCTTGGAGATTTCATTAGATTATGACAAGTTGGCAGCAACACCTGTCAACGAGTACTTAGATCTATTAGCTAAGAGTTAATGTTTGACATCACATGCTTAATGCGTGTGTAGTCTTCAAAACCGTAGGCTGAAAGATCTTTTCCATACCCTGATTGCTTGAATCCACCATGTGGCATCTCGGCAACAAATGGCATGTGTGCATTGATCCAGCAAACACCAAAGTCTAAGTTCTTGGTAACTCTCATTGCTGTTCCATGATCTTTAGTCCAAACAGATGCTGACAATGCAAGATCAACGCCATTTGCCATGGTGAGTGCTTCTTCTTCAGTGGTGAATTTTTGCATAGTGATGATTGGCCCAAAAACCTCTTCTTGGATTAACTCATCGCTTTGGCGAAGATCTGAAATTATTGTTGGTTCAAAGAAGTAACCAGGACGATTAATTGGTTTTCCACCAATTTGGATCTTTGCATGCGCAGGTGCGTTATCTACATACTCTTTAACGCGATCAAAGTGTGCGGCGCTATTGAGTGGACCCATAAAGACATCTTCTTCAGGGTTTCCAACTTTGATGTTGTTCTTGATGTAGTCAGAAAGCATTTTAACGAACTTGTCATAAACGCCGGCTTGAACCAAAACTCTGTTGCCTGATGTGCAGTCTTGTCCAGAATTAAATAATCCTGCAGAAGCAATTCCAGCAGCAGCAGCCTCTAAATCTGCATCATCAAAGACAATAACTGGAGCTTTGCCACCTAGTTCTAGGTGAACACGCTTGACATCTTTTGCCGCAGAAGTGGCAACTTCCATTCCTGCGCGCACAGAACCTGTAATTGAAACCATCTGTGGAACATCATGTTCAATCATCGCTTTTCCAGCATGGCGATCTCCACAAACAATATTGATAACACCAGCAGGTAAAAACTCATTCATTAACTCTGCCATCCACACAGTTGATGCAGGAGTTGTTGTACTTGGCTTTAAGACAACTGTGTTACCTGCTGCTATTGCAGGGGCCCACTTCCAAACAGCCATCATCAGTGGATAGTTCCACGGGGTAATTTGTGCACAAACACCAACTGGCTCACGGCGAATATAAGAAGTCATACCAGCCATGTACTCACCGGCAGATTTTCCTTCCAACAATCGTGCTGCACCAGCAAAGAATCGGATGTGATCAATTGTTGGTGGTAATTCATCAGATCGAGTAACGGCAATTGGTTTACCTGTATTTTCACATTCGATTGCCACAATCTCATCGATGCGAGCCTCCATGGCATCTGCAATCTTTAGAAGCGCTCTTTGGCGCACAGATGGTGTTGTCTCTTTCCAAATCACAAATGCATCTGCAGCAGCCTTCATGGCTGCATTCACGTCATCAGTTGAGGAATCAGGAGCTGTTGCATAAACCTGACCAGTTGATGGGTTAAATACCTTTACAGTTTTTCCACTCTTTGCTGGCACGCTCTTGCCATTTATTACATTTAGAAATTCTTTCATGGTGGAGCTCCTTATTTAAGAGTTGGTGTGTGCTGTAATAAACGGTTTGTATATTCTGCTTTTGGAGAGTTAAAGACCTCATCAAGGCCGCCGTATTCCACAATTGTTCCCTTGCGCATAACTGCAACACGGTTTGCGATGCTTCTGGTTAATGCAAGGTTGTGAGTGACAAAAAGCATTGCAACCGATGTTGAGCTCTGTAGATTTTTTAGAGTTTCAATAACAGATGCCTGAACAGAAACATCCAGTGCGGAGGTAATCTCATCACAGACAAGAAGCTTTGGTTCTGCAGCAAGTGCGCGGGCAATTGCGACGCGCTGGCGCTCACCACCAGATAGTTGGTCTGGGAAGGAAGTAATGATTGCATGTGGAAGCGAAACCAGATCAAGAAGCTCTTTAACTCTTGCATCGGCCGCGCTTCCCTTCATTCCAAAAAACAGTTCTAGCTGGCGTGTAATCGTGGAACCAATTGGCCTGCGCGGATTAATCGATGCATAAGGACTTTGGAAGATGTATTGAATATCTCGACGCTCTTCTTTTTTGCGTTCAAGAGCATGCTTGCCTAGTGTGTTACCAAAGTAGGAGATTTCACCTTTGTAGTCATCGTGTAGGCCACCGATACATCGAGAAAGTGTTGTCTTTCCGGATCCAGATTCACCAACGAGTGCAACGCATTCACCTGGTTGGATATGAATGTTTGTATCAAATAGAACTTGGCGTGATCCATAGAATCCATCAAGATTATTGATGCCCAACAGAGGTTGCGCTGATGCCGAGATGCTCTCTCGCTCTATGCGCGCCGTTGCAACAATCTTTGTTGAATCCTTATGTCGATGGCAGTTGACGTTATGAGAGGCAGAAATCTTCGTCAACTCTGGAACGCTTTGGCTGCATATAGATTGCGCATCGGCACATCGTGGTGCAAACGCGCACCCTGATGGTCGATCCCATGGCATTGGTGCATACCCAGATATTCCGAGAATTTGATTTCGTCCAGCAATATCGGGGAGAGCGCGGATTAAACGGCGTGTATATGGGTGAATTGAGTTGAAGAAAATCTCATCTCGGTTTCCACTTTCCACAATTCGCCCTGCATACATAACAGCCACATCATCGGCAAGTTCGGAGACAACTGCTAAATCATGTGAAACATAAAGAGCTGCAACACCATGCTCGCGGCATAAGGCACGAATCGTTGCTAAGACCTTTGACTGTGTTGTCACATCAAGTCCAGTCGTTGGCTCATCACAGACAATAACTTTTGGACGACATGCAAATGCAATAGCAATTGCCACTCTCTGCTGCTGGCCACCAGATAGCTGATGCGGATAGCGCCGGAGGAAATCTGTATCACTTGGCAGTGCGACCTCAGTTAAAACTTCGCGCACACGGGCCATATGAACTTCGTGATCCACATCTGGCTGATGCTTTTCAAGTGATTCTAAAATCTGTCTTCCAATTCTTAGGCCTGGGTTAAGTGCGGTCCCTGGATCTTGAGGCACATAGGCAATAGTTCCACCGCGTAATGAACGGAGCATTTTGTCATCGGCACCCACAATTTCATGGCCATCAATAGTTATAGAACCAGATTCGATAACTGCGCCTTTACGAGTATGACCTAGTAAAGCCATAGAGACTGTTGTCTTACCAGAACCTGATTCTCCAACTAGGCCAAGTATTTGCCCTGATTGAATTTCAAAGGAAATCTTCTCAACGATTTTTATTCCACCGCGAGTAATGGCGATATCAACATTAGAAAGTTTAACAACGCTCATTCTTTACCCTTTCGATCAATACCGATCGCAGCTTTTGCAAAGGAATCGGTAATAAAGTTAACGCCAATCGTGAACAAGGCAATCGCAGCAATTGGAGCCAATACTCCCCACGGTTGGACAGTAAGTGAGCCTCGGTTTTCGTTAATCATTAATCCCCAGTCTGCAGCTGGTGGTTGTAGACCTAAGCCTAAGAAACTGACTGCGGCGACCAATCCAATTGAGTAAGTCATACGAAGACCAAACTCAACCAACAATGGAGAGGTAACGTTCGGCAACAACTCACTAATAATGATTCTTTGACGTTTTTCTCCCACTGCAATCGCTGCCTTTATGAAGTCTCTCTCCATAACTTCTGCAGCTGCTGCTCTAATGATTCGAGCAGTTCGAGGAGCATGCGTGAATCCCACTGTCACTGCAATTAAGAAGACACTTGTACCAAAGCCTGAAACAACTAGAAGGACAAATACGATCTGTGGAAATGCGAGCAAAATATCGTTTGCTCGCATAATCAAACCATCTGTTCGTTTCTTAGCAGAGGCTGCAAACAACCCAATCAATAGTCCTAGTCCTACACCCAAAACTGTTGAGATAAAGGAAAGCCCAATAATTGATCGACCACCACTTAAAAAGCGAGAATAAACATCTCGACCAAAGTAATCAGCGCCCAGCATCAAAGTGTCAGATCGTGGTGCATTTGGTACATCAACAAACTCATCAAATGTATATGGTGCAAAAAATGGACCAAAGATTGCCAAGAATAGAATTCCAAGAACGATGGCGCCACCCAGCCTTGCGTAGCCCTGTTTAAATGTAAGAGCAACTAAAGTACGGAACTGAGATTTAGGCTTCATTTTCTTTTCCATTATTGATCTCCATCCATTGCTGCAAAGACATCACTGGTGTCATTTTTTCTTGCATGCTTTGTACGAAGCCGTGGTGTAGACAAAATTGTTCCAATATCGGCCAAGATATTGAGGACTACATATAGAGCGGCAATCATTAATGTAATTGCCTGAACAATTGGAAGATCACGCGCCTTTACCGAATCAATCATTACTGTTCCAATTCCAGGATAAGCAAAGACAGCTTCAACAACAACGACACCACCTGCCAGCCAGGCAAGCTGCAGGGCAATTACCTGAATCGTTGGAGCAATTGCATTCGGTAGAGCATGGCGCAAAATTACTGTTCGCTCTGACAAGCCTTTTAGGCGAGCCATCTGAATATATTCAGACTCCATTACTTCTATCATCGAACCGCGCATAATTCGAGAGACATATGGCGTAACAGCCAAAATCAATGTCAGTGATGGCAAAACCAAAGACATTGGATCTGCCCAAGCTAATGTTCCGGGTTCAACAAAGGAGATTGCAGGGAAGATTTGAAAGATATTAGTTGCAAGCAGGAAGACAACAAAGATGGCGACCACAAACTCTGGAAGAGAGGCAAGTACTAGCGTGACAAGAGAACTTACGTTGTCAAAAATCTTTCCTCGTCTAACTGCAGCGTATGTTCCAATAACAATTGATAATGGAATAGCGATAATGCCTGAAGATGCCATCAAGATGAGAGTGTTTTGAATTCTCTCTCCAAGGATTGCTGATACAGATGTTTCACCTGTCAGGGTCATTCCAAAATCTAAACGCAACGCATCACTTGCCCAACTAAAGTATTGAACCCACAAAGGATCATCCAGATTTAGCTGCTCTCTAATTGCAGCTAAGCGTTCTGGCGTTGCTGTGTTTGCCAGATAAGAAACAGCGGCATCGCCAGGCAGTGCTTGTGTGGCCATAAAGACTAAAACTGTAAGAGCGATGATGATTGGGATTCCAGCCAAAATGCGGCCCAAAGCAAACAGCAGTAATCCACCTTGGTTAAAGAAATCCCGAATTTTGCTCATCATTAAGCCCTGTTGATTCCCTCTAATGAACCCGCGATCTTCTCATCAATAATAACAAGAGTTCGCGCCCCATCACCTTTTCGTAAGCGTTCGAAGGCTGCTTCTATGCCATTCAAATCTGTTACATGTGAAACAACATCTGCAACGTTAATTCTTCCTTCTCCGGCCATGGCAATCATCTGAGGAAGCTCCACAGGCACATTTGCAGATCCATAAAGTGATCCCTTTAAGCCTTTTTCAGATAAGAACTCAATAGCAGGAATAGAGACTTCAACTCCGCGTGGTGCAAGGCCCACAACAATTGCTGTTGCACCTGCACGAATTACATCCCATGCGGTACGAATTGTCTCTGGGCGGCCTACAACTTCGAATGCATGATCGACTCCACCTGGAACTATCGCCATAACATCTGCAACAACGTTTTTCTTTGATGCATCGACAACATGAGTTGCTCCATGCTTTCTTGCGCGCTCAAGATTAGCTGGCTGCATGTCTACGGCGATAATTTTGCTTGCACCTGCCAAGCGGGCACCGGCAACAACTTGCAGACCAACGCCGCCACAACCGATAACTGCAACGGTTTCACCGATCTGAACTTTTGCGGCATTTCGCACAGCACCTATACCTGTCATTACGCCACAACCAAGTAATGCTGCTTGCCATAACGGCACATCTGCTTGAACAGGAACTGCAGAACCTGCAGGTACAACTGCTTTTTCTGCAAAGCAAGAAACAAAGTTAAAGTGGCGTAGTTCTGTGCCATTTTTTTCGTGAAGGCGAGATGTTCCGTCTAATAGATTACCTGTGTATGCATGCTCTCCGGCAACTTCACACAAGTTAAAGCGAGTAGCAATGCACTCTTTACATTGACGACAGGGTGGCACAAAGTTAAATGCAACGCGATCGCCAACCTTTACATTAGTAACACCTGCACCAACTTCTTCTACAACGCCTGCACCTTCGTGACCCAAGATAATTGGCCAGCGAGTAGTTCCAAGGTTTCCATCGGCTAAGTGAACATCTGAGTGGCAGACCCCTGCCGCAGCGATGCGAACAAGAATCTCACCGGCTTTAGGAGCATCTAGATCTACATCTGCAATCTCAATTGGTGAGTTACCACGTGTGATTGCTGCCTTAATTGTTTGCTTACTCATTATTTTCCTTTTCCTTTGGTATCTAGACTTTCTTCGAACCGTGCATCACGCCAAGCCAGAGCTTGTTTTAAACCTTCTTTACGGACAATTTCATCAAACTCTTTTTGCTCTGGGCTATCGCTACCATTAAGGATTGCTGAGACATCCATGTTTGCGCTAATTGCCTGACGAATACCTGTTGCCTCTTGTGCGCGAATCAAACCAATTTTTGTTAGGCGCAATGTTGAAAGGGGAGTAGGTGCAATTTTCTTAATCAAGGCACGTACTTCATCGTGCAAGCTTTCCTCACTGACAACCTTGTTAATCAAGCCAATACGAAGAGCTTCTTCTGCATCAATTGTGTCACCAGTAAACAAAAGCTCATTTGTTTTCTTTTGCCCAATAATAAATGGCATCAATAATGTTGCAGGACCTGAGCCATATTTAACTTCTGGTTCACCAAACTTTGCTTTATCTGTTGCAATAATCATGTCGCAGGCCATCGCCAATTCACATCCGCCAGCCAAAACCCACCCGTGAACAGCGGCAATAGTTGGTTTTGGGAATGACCATAACTGCATTGTTAGCGAAACATCATCTTCTAAAATTCCGTGCCAGCGCAGGGCACCACTGATCTCATCTTCTGCAAGCTCTGATAAATCATAACCACTAGAGAAAGCACGTCCATTGGCCGTAAGGACTAAGACTTTAGTTTTGTCATCTACTGCTGCGCTGTTTAGCTCTGCTCGCAGTTCGTTAACCATGTCATAGTTGATGGCATTTAACTTGTCAGGGCGATTGAGGGTGATCCAACGTGTTGGCCCTACTTGCTCAACTGTTATCGTCTTCATTTACTTATTCTCACTCTCTGAATCGATTACAACAAGTGCATCTACTGCGATAGTAGCTTTGTCGTAGATAATCATTGGGTTAACATCGATTTCTACAATCTCTGGGTGCTCGTGGGCAATACGCCCCAAAGAAACCAAAGTTTTAGCTAAAACTCCATGTGAATCATCTAGCCCGGATTCGGCCACCATCTCTTTTGCTGTTGCTAGGTCAACTGGTCCAAGCATGGTCACTGGTTTCTTCGATTCAACAGTCACGCCACCATGTCCAACAGCCAGAATTGGACCAAACTCTTCATCTCGCACCATTCCAACTAACGCTTCTACCCCTGGTGGAATCTGTGCTGCAATAAATGCAACTCCGCCAAGTTTTTCAACTGCTGCAATTGCAGCAGCTTCACTTTTTATATTCAGAATCACGCCACCTGATGCACTCTTATGGGCAGGTCCATCGGATTTAACAACTACAGGAAAACCAAGAACCGCAGCAACAGCGCCAGCCTGATCAGAAGATGTCACACGTTTTCTAGATGCAATTGGAACTCCATAGAGTTCTAAAATCTCTGCCGATTCAAACTCAGGAAGTGCTCCAGTTCTTGTAACAAACTTTGAGATCTCAATGGGTGCACCAAAATTTTGCTTTAACGTTGCAGCTTTTTTCCAATTACCTGCTCGACCTAAAGCTGCCATGGCACTATTGATGCCACGCAAAAGTGGAAGCTCATACTTGGTGCAGATATCTAAAATTGCTTGTGGTGCATCAACAGAGTGGACAGAGACAACTGCGGGGGAGATATCAAATTGCTCTGCGGTTTTACCAAGTGATTCAACAACCATTTCACACCAGACTTGTTCGTCATCTCCGCGGAATCTTGAGATATCAACTGGTGCAACTAAAACATCGTAGGCTTTTGACTCAGCCAATATCTGCATGGATCGAGGAAAGACAACCTCTGGAACATCAATACCCCAGGCATCAAGTGGATTTTGTGGGTGTAAGTAGTTTGGAAACTCTTTATTGAGCTTTGTAGCAGTCTCTTGTGGCAAGGTTGAAAACACCAAACCGTTGTTCTCGGCGCGATCGGCCATCAAACCGCACTCACCGCCAGATTCGGATACTCCGCTAATTCGAACACCACGTGGTCTGCGCTTTTTACCAAGAACTTCTAACGTCTCTACCATCTCTGGAAAATCCTCTACTTCAATCGCAGAAAATCTCTTTAACGTTGCAGAAAATGCCTGATTAGATCCAACAACTGCTCCTGTATGGGCCAGCGCAATACGCTTTGCTACTCCTGACTTACCAACTTTAAGTGCAACAACTGGCTTGCCAGCTTGTGCGCATTTTTCTAATGCGGCGATGAAGGCATCAGGTCTGCGAATAGTTTCAATGAATATTCCAACTGCGCGAGTCTCTGGATCATCGGCGCTAAAGTTCATAAAATCAGAGACATCGCGATTTAGTTCACTGCCAGTAGATGCAATAAAGCGAAAACCAACTCGTGGACCAATCGTTGTAAATGCTTCTGCAATAGAACCAGACTGAGATGAGATTCCAACGTGGCCGGTAACAAATGAATCGGAGATAGATCCAATCCACGGTGATCCACCAGGCTTTGCAATTCCCATGCAGTTTTGACCAATAATCATTGATCCATTAGCAGCTGCTCGCTCACGAATTCTTGCCGCAATTAAAGGACCATCAGCGCCTGCTTCACTGCCAAGACCTGGAAAGAAAAATGCTCGAGTTCCACGATCCATTAATTCATAGACAGCAGCTTCAACTCTTTCATGTCCAACCATAACAACTGCAAGCTCTGGAGTTGTTGGTAGATCTGCAATCGATGGCATACATGTAAGGCCCAAAACATCTGACTTACTTGGATGCACACCTACTACAGGGATAGTGCTCATTAACATGTTTCTTACAACGGCAGCGCTTCTAATTGAAGGCCCAATGATTACGCTGGAGGCAGGATCGATTAACGTATTAACTGGTCTTAGTAATTCGTTCAACGTTTCTCCCCATTCCGTTGTAGATCTTTGGTTTAACTAAAAGTTCATATTGATGTATTGAAGCTCTTGATACTCCAAGAGACCATCTTGTCCACCTTCGCGACCATCACCTGATCCCTTTGTTCCACCAAATGGTGTTTGCACATAACCAAATGAAGATCCATTGATTACAACCATTCCGTATTCCAAAGCTTCAGAAACGCGATGTGCGATAGCTAGATCCTTAGTAAATAGATAGGCGCCAAGTCCAGACTCAGATGCATTTACAGAATCGATCATCTCGGCCTCTGATGTAAATGGTTCAAATGCAACAAGTGGTCCAAATGTTTCATGGCAAGTAACGAGTGCATCCTTTGGTGCATCAACAATGATTGTTGGAGCACACCAACGCTTTGGATCAATTCCAGATGGAATTTGCCCACCAGCAACAACTTTTGCGCCTTTCTTTTTGGCATCTTCTAACTGAGCATTCACTCTAACTACGGCCTCTTCAGAGATCATTGGGCCAACTTCAAAGCCACCCTTGATTCCATGACCAAGCTTTAGCTCTTCAACACGCTTTTTGGCTGCTGCAGTAAATGTGTCAAAAATATCTTTATGAATCAACACACGGTTTGGAGCAACACAACTTTGACCTTGGTTAGCAAACTTGCCCCACATTAAGTTATTTAATGCAACATCTAGATCTGCATCAGGGAAAACAATAAACGGTGCAACTCCACCCAGTTCTACTGTAACTTTCTTCAGCTGCGCGCCGCCACGTTCTGAAAGCATGCGACCAATCTCTGTTGAACCTGTAAATGAAATCTGTCGGACCTCTGGAGATTCAAGTAGAACATCACCGATTGGCGCAGGTTCTCCGCAAACAAGGTTAAGAACTCCTGCTGGGAAACCTGCATCGTGAAATACTTCAAAGATTTTGATTGCAGACAGTGGAGTCTCTTCTGCAGGCTTTGCAACGATTGTGTTTCCCGCAGCAACTGCTGGAGCAATCTTGCGAAGAAGCATTGCATTTGGAAAGTTCCATGGAGTTATACATGCAACAACTCCACGTGCGCGTCTGCGCAAATAGAAACGTTGATTTAAAGAGTCACTAGGAACAATAGTTCCGTTACTGCGACGGATCTCTTCTGCATACCAAAGTAGATAGTCAGCGCCCCACAAGACTTCACCGACTGCCTCTGCAATTGGCTTACCTTGTTCCAATGTCATGATCTCGCCAATTTCTTGTGCGCGCTCAATAAAAATTGCATTTGCCTTGCGAAGATAAGCAGCTCGCTCATTTGCATTAAGGCCACTCCATGATTTAAATGCCTTGTGAGCTGCAACTACTGCCGCGCGTGCTTCATCTCGACCGGCTGCAGGAATAGATGCTAGTAATTCTCCTGTGGCAGGGTTTGTAACATCTAAAACAGCTTTACTTGAAGGCTGAACCCATTGGCCATTGATATAAATTCCACTCTTAAATGTAAGAGCCATTATTTTGGACCTTCCGTATCTGTGAGAACATCTGGGAAGCCAGGGGCGCGAAGCTCCACACCAACGGCATCTTCTAGAAGTTTAATAACCTTTGGAGACCATGCATCCCCACCGTATTGGGCCTTTCCGCGAACAAATGCTTGTTCTGTAATTGCCGCAAGCTCTAGTGGCACACCAAAAGTGCGTCCCATCTCTGTTGCAAAGCCAATGTCTTTAAGGGCTAAATCCATCGTGAAACCAATGTTGTATGAACCACTTAAAACAAGTTGAGTCTCTGTTTCATGAACAAAGCTTGTTCCAGAAGATGCGCGAATTGCTTCAAAAGATGTCTTGAGATCAAGACCACCTTGCTTTGCAAGCATCATGGCCTCACCGGCTGCAACCAGGTGAATAAATGCCAACATATTTGTAATTACTTTAATAATTGAAGCATTGCCCAGAGGGCCCATGTAGAAATTCTGGCCTCCAACAGCTTCGATTACTTTCTTGCACTTTTCATAAACCATTTGTTCTCCGCCGATTAAAACCGTGATCTTTCCAGAGGCAGCCAAGTGCACACCACCTGTTACAGGTGATTCCAAAGTATCTATTCCTTTTTCAGCTGCAAGCGCTGCGATCTCTTCAATAACATGGCGATCGTTGGTGCTCATCTCCATCCAAACGCCACCCATTTTAAGGCCAGCGAGCACTCCGTTGTCTGCAAGCATTACATGCTTAACAACTGCAGGAGATGGCAAGCAAGTGATAACGATGTCTACATTTTCTGCTAACTCTTTAGGAGAATCTGCCCACTTTGCACCCATGGTGAGCAGGTTCTTTGCAGCACCTTTGTCGATGTCGTTGACTGTTAGATCAAAACCATTTCTCTGCAAACTTGTTGCAAGGTGCACACCTAAATTTCCTAAACCTATGTAGCCAACGCGCATTGCTATTTCTCCTCATTCCCTTGCTTTGGTCGTTTTAATTCGATTAATCACTGTGCATGAAATTTTTTACTCTTTACCTCAAACAAACTTAGTTCAATGGTTCCTGATGCATCTCTAAGTGAAGGCGCTTTCCGGTATATGGGTTGGCAGCTGCTACTTCTTCGTTGAGTTCAACACCTAAGCCAGGATCTGTTGTAGGAAGGAAGTAACCGTTTTCCCAAGGAAGTGGTTTTTTGAGTAGTTTGGAATGGAAGTTTTCCATCTTTCCAATTGACTCTTGAATGAGAAAGTTTGGTGTTGAAAGATCGACGTGAAGGTTTGCGGCAGCTTCAATTGGCCCTGCATACAAATGTGGAGCAATTTGGGCGTAGTGAACCTCTGCAATGGCTGCAATCTTCTTAGTCTCCATAATTCCACCAACTCGACCAATTGCCATCTGCAAAATTGATGCGGAGTTGTTTCGAAGCACGCGTGCAAATTCATACTTAGTAGATAGGCGCTCACCTGTTGCGATAGGAATAGTTGTACGTGATGCAACTCTGGCCAATTCTTCTGGCATATCTGGGGGAGTTGGTTCTTCAAACCAGAGCGGATCATACTTTTCAATTCGTCGAGCTAAGCGGATAGCACTTGCCGGAGTTAACTGACCATGTGTACCCAAAAGCAGATCAACTTTGTCACCAACGGCTTCTCGCAACTGCTTTACAAACTTTTCGGTGAAATCCAACATCTCAAGTGAAAGTTGGCGTGGATCAAATGCTGAATATGGACCGATTGGATCAAATTTAAGTGCAGTAAATCCATCCTTTATATATACAGCTGCGCGCTCACATGAGATATCTGCATTTGAATAAACAGAGTTATCTTTACCTGGAGCTGGATAAATATATGTATAACTGCGCACACGGTCTCTAACTTTGCCGCCCAATAAGTTATAGACAGGCTGGTTAGTCTCTTTACCCATGATGTCCCAGCAAGCCGTTTCTATCCCAGAGAGAATTGCAACCATCGAAACATCTGGACGTTGAGTAAATCCTGCAGAGTATGCACGGCGCCATAGCGTTTCAATATCAAATGGAGATGTGCCAATTACATAGCGATCTACAACATCTTCAATCATTTTTTCTACAACTGAAGGATGGAACGGAACGGCATAAACCTCACCAATTCCTTCGACGCCTGTATCAGTTGTAAGTTTAACGAAGACCCAAAATGCACCACCATCGTGTGGTGGGGGAGTGCCGACTACAAAAACCTTGGCACTTACGATCTTCATGAAAACCCCTTTAACTTATCTGCACTTACAAACAAAGTTTTTAACTCTAAATTCTAATTTTTACTATTTACTACCGATCTGAACTTCGGTACCCGCGCATTCGCACGGGTACCGAAATATTCAGTATCAGCTTCTCAATTACGCTGTGAAACCAACTGAGCGAAGGGTGAAGTTGCTGAGCGAGTTACCACTTGGGTGACCTGCTCCAAAACCAGTGACCTTTGCGCTGTGTGCATCAAGCTTGTTATAGAACGAAGTAACGATGTATCCACCTTCGTTATATTCAATCTCTTGAGCATCAGCAATAATTTCATTGCGTAGAGCCTTGTTAGGAGTCTTAAGAGCCTGAGCAATCAGACCTTCATACTCTGCGTTACTCCAACCAGTCTCTTTTGAATAGTCTCCACCGCAATAAACCAATGTGGCTCCTTGCAGGTAAGTACGGTTTACGTAGTAATCCATTGCAAAGATTGAAGCTCCTGGCCATCCGGTCCAGAAATCAGATGGCTGAGTAACCTCTACGGTCACGCCAGCTTGCTTTGCATTGAGTGCAAAGATCTGAGGAATTGTAAGCATTCCTGAAGCTTCATCAGTTGTCTTCAACTCCATTTTAGGAATTGTGACACCAGATGCCTTGATAAGAGACTTTGCTCTTTCAGGATCGTAGTCACGTTGCTTTAGCTTCGTGTTGTATCCCTCGTCGTAGCGACCAATAACGTCGTTACCCATTTGAGCAAATCCGCTGTAAGCCTGCTTTACAACTGCTTCACGGTCGATCATCAAGCGGAAAGCTTGGCGGACCTTAACATCTGTAAATGGACCCTTTAGGCAGTTCATTGCGATTGGAACGTAAGCACCAGTCTTTGCGTTAAGTACAGCCAACTTCTTGTTTGCCTTAACTGCACTTACCTGTGAGTTAGGAAGATCAGTGATGCAATCAACCTGACCACTAACAAGTGCGTTTACGCGAGCTGTCTCATCAGGGATCGAGATGATCTCTACTGAATCAACATATGGCTCGCCTGTACGCCAGTAGCTTGCGTTCTTTGTGTAAACACTCTTTACACCTGGTGTAAATGACTTGAACTTAAATGGACCAGTACCAACTGGGCTAGTTGGGTTGTAACCAACTGGGACGACACCCATTGCATAGTCTGAGAAAAGCTCATCGAAAGTTACGTTTGCAGATTTCAATGTGATTGAAACTGTGTAAGCATCAATTTTCTTAAGCTTTGCTGCATCAATACCTGACAAGGCACCAGCACGGATTGCCTTTGTAGCAGGGTTTAAGATGCGCCGGATCGTGAAGATTACGTCATCAGCAGTAAGGGAACGGCCGTTGTGAAACTTAACGCCCTTCTTTACGCGAACTGTCCAGACGTTACCTGACTTATTAGGTGTAAATGAATCTGCAAGCTCATTAACGAGCTTAAAGTTTGAATCGCGAGTTACTAAGCGATCGTACAACTGGTATTGACGTGCAGTATCTGCAGTAAATCCACCCAGGTGTGCATCTTGTGTTTCAGTTGTGCTACCAGAGCCAACTCCAACACGAAGTACTCCACCTCTTTTGATCTTTGCAGTTGCTGCATTTGCTGAAGGTGCAAGCATCGCTCCACTACCGGCAATGAGAAGTCCGCCAGCAGCAGTTCCCATCAACAGTCCGCGGCGAGATAGCTCGTTAACTGCATTGTTATCTTGTTCTTGCATTTTTTTCCTCTCCTAGGTAGGAAAGATTAGGCACTCGCGATGAGTACCAATCTGTATTGCTTTTACTTCTTACCAAGACCCTTACTGGCTGCGCCAATAAGAATTGCGGTATTTCCCAGCGCTAAATCTCCCTCATGCATACGCTGATGTGCATGAGGAATTTCATCAAATGCCAGCACTTCACCGAGTGCTGGGTGTATTGCTCCTGATGTAAGCATCTTGTTAAAGGCAATTGCCTGTTCATCATTTGTTCCATGTGAACCCTGGAATCTCTTTTGACGAGTCCAGTGATAGCGAAGGTCAACAACTGCTGAATATCCAGTTGTTCCCGCACAGATAACAACCATTCCGCCTGGTTCACAGACGAAGATAGATGTTGGAACAGTTGCCTCACCTGGATGCTCAATAACAATTGCTGGATCTTTTTTCTCTCCAACAATCTCCCAAATCTTTGCACCAAATGCACGTGCACCTGCAGTCCAAGTCTTTTGGCCTGCCTCATCTGTCCAATGTGGAGGAGTACCCCAGTGTGAAAAATCATTGCGATTGATGTAGCCCTTCGCACCAAGTTTGATACAGAACTCACCGCGCTCATCATCTGAAACAACTGCAACAGGGATTGCGCCCACTGCCTTTGCAAGTTGAATCGCCATGGAACCAACACCACCGGAACCGCCCCAAACAAGAACGACATCGCCCTTCTTTGTATCGTGTGGCGCCCAACCAAACATCATGCGATATGCAGTTGTTCCGCACAGTGTTGATGCAGCTGCCTCTTCCCAAGATAGTGATGGCGCCTTTGGTAGGCACTGGTGTTCTTGCACAATTGAAAACTGACCAAATGATCCGTAGTTAGTTTGATAACCCCACGTCTTAGAAGAGCGGGCGATCATGGGATCTTTGCCTGCTAATACCCAAGGATCATCTGCATCCCACCAACCATGGTGAATGGCAACCTCATCGCCAACTTTTACTTTTGTTACGCCTTCTCCGACTGCATAAACAATTCCTGATGCATCGCTACCACCGACGTGAAAATCTTCTGGCTCTCCACCTTTTTGACGAGCTGCAATTACATCGATTGGAATTCCGCGCGCAGCCCAAACATTGTTGTAGTTAATACCGGCAGCCATGACTGCAATTAAAACTTCACCACGCTTTGGCGTAGGAGTTGGAACCTCTTCAACTTTGAAAGCATCTTTTGGTTCACCCAAACGGTTTGATCGAATGACGTGAGCAAACATCGTTGGTGGTACTTCTCCCACTGGTGGAAGCGTGCCGATTGCATATGAAGCCATGTTTAGGTGGTGACCCTTCGTTTAATGTGGAGAAACTATGTCTGAAGGCATCTTCTATACAACTACAGTTGCGCATATGGCACATAACGGTTTAGCATCCTTTCATGAGCTCTAAACGCCAGACTAATTCGGCCGGTTTACGCAGGGATATCGAGCTGCTCGAGGTCCTGGGCAAGCACGAGGCCGAGCATAAATCAGGCCTTGGCGTGATTCGAATTGCAGAGATGGCCGGGCGCGAAAAGACGCAAGTTTCCCGGGCGCTAACTACCTTGGCCGAACAGGGCCTAGTCGATCGCGATCCCGACACATTGTTCTATCGCCTTGGCTGGCGGCTCTATGCATTAAGCGCGCAGACTTTTGAGGCTCACCTAACTTCAGTGGCCGCGCCCTATCTTCGCCGCCTGGCCGAACTTGCCCAAGAAACAACGCACCTTTGCGTGCTGCGCCATGACGAAGTCCTTACTATTTCAACTGCTGCACCTGCCCACGGCTTTCGCGCAGTGTGGGAAGGACTTACTTCTCCGGCGCCATCTACTTCTGCAGGGCGGGTTCTTTTGTGCGAGTGGGATGAGACTTCACTTGCTGCAAAGTGGACACAAGATGCGCTGGCAAATGTGATGGGGCAACGTATTTTTCACTCCACCGCCGAGCTCTCTGAAGAGTTACAGAAAGTGCGCCAACAGGGCTTTAGTATCGTTGATGAAGAGTTTGAAATAGGCGTAGTGGGTTGTTCTGCTCCAATAAGAGATGCATCCGGTCGAATAGTTGCCGCTCTCAACATTGGCGCCCCAAAAGCCCGCCTTGATTCCAAGATGGATCAGGCAGCCCGCCTAACCCGCAAGGTCGCCAACGAGCTCTCACAAACCCTTTATTCGCCTAGTTAAGCGAGTCCAACTTCACCCTTGCCAATGGAGCAAACTCCTCGCACCAGAGCCTTTGAGGTGTGTAGATTTCGGCTAAATCAACGGAGGGCACATTCGTGACGCAACGCCATATTTACCCTTTTACTTTTGGTGACATGTCACAAAAAGATTTACTGGGTGGCAAAGGTGCCAACCTGGCCGAGATGGTTCGTATCGGTCTGCCTGTTCCGCCAGGATTTACGATTGCAACAACTGCGTGCCGCGAATATTTAAAAACCGGCAAATTTCCAGATGGCCTTCGCAAAGAGATTAGCGATTCTCTAGCAGCATTAGAAAAAGAGCTAGGTAAAACATTTGGCGGCGTTAAAAATCCGCTGCTTGTATCTGTTCGCTCCGGCGCAAAGTTTTCTATGCCCGGCATGATGGAGACAGTTCTAAACGTTGGAATCACTCCAGAGGTTGCACAGTCCATGGCAGATAGCTCTGGCAATGCACGCTTTGCATGGGATTCATATCGCCGATTTATTGAGATGTACGGCAAGATCGTCTGCGATGTTGAGGCTGAAGAGTTTCATAAAGTACAAAATCGCATACTTGCTTCACACAAAACGACAAATCTTCAAGATTTAGATGTTGAAGGATTAAAGGCGCTCGCAGATGGTTTTATAAAAGTAATCGAGGCTGCAACAGGAAAAGATTTTCCAACTGATCCTCGTGAGCATTTAATTGATTCAATCGAGGCAGTCTTTAGATCATGGAACTCTGAGCGCGCAACTTTATATCGCCGCCGCGAGCTGATTCCCTCTGATTTAGGAACAGCGGTAAATATTCAATCAATGGTTTTTGGAAATCTAAGCGATGACTCTGGTACTGGCGTTGCCTTTACTCGCAACCCATCAAATGGCGAGATCGGTTCTTACGGAGATTATTTACAAAAGGCACAGGGCGAAGATGTAGTTGCAGGTATTCGCACACCAATGTCATTAGATGAATTCGGTGTTATTGAACCTCGAGTTCATGGCGAACTAGAAAAAATAATGGTGGGGCTAGAGGCACATTACAAAGACCTCTGCGACATTGAATTTACAATCGAGCGCGGCAAGTTATATATCTTGCAAACCCGTGTTGGAAAGCGCACAGCAGAGGCAGCATTTCGTATCGCTTTGCAGTTTGTTGATGAAGGAACAATCACAATGGATGAGGCGATAGGCCGCACCAGTGGTGATCAGTTAGCGATGTTGATGTTTCCACAGTTTGATACGCGCGGCAGCTTGGTAGAGATTGCACGCGGAATTCCTGCATCTCCAGGGGCAGCAGTGGGAGAAGCAGTATTTGATTCCAAGCGCGCATTTGATATGAGTAAGGCCGGCAAGAAAGTAATTCTTGTTCGCCGCGAGACAAGCCCTGATGATCTTGTTGGAATGGTTGCAGCAGAGGGAATTTTAACTAGTCGTGGTGGTAAAACTTCACACGCAGCAGTTGTTGCACGTGGAATGGGTAAGACAGCAATCTGTGGAACGGATGCAATCTCTGTAGATGAGCGCGCAAATTTGTTTACCGTCGGCACCCACACTGTCTATGAAGGTGACGTTATCTCTATAGATGGAACAACAGGAATTGTTTATCTTGGCTCCGTGCCGGTTGTTGCATCTTCTGTAACCTCTTATTTAGAGGGCCGAGTATCAGCAGACACAGATGAGGCATCACCTGTTGTAAAGGCAGTGCATAGAATTTTGACTCACGCCGATTCACGTCGCAAACTAAAAGTGCGCACAAATGCTGACACACCAGAGGATGCGATAAGGGCCAGAATCTTAGGCGCACAAGGTGTTGGGCTCTGCCGCACAGAACATATGTTCTTAGGTGAGCGACGTGCATACGTTGAGCGTTTAGTACTGGCTGAAAATGAAGATGTGCAGAGAGCTGTAATTGCAGAAATGGAGCCTCTACAAAGAGCTGACTTTGTTGGAATCATGATGGCAATGTCAGGTTTGCCGGTAACGATTCGTTTATTAGATCCACCGCTGCATGAATTCTTACCATCACTAGTTGATTTAAGTTCTCAAATGGCCAGAAGTGAAGCTTTGGGTGAAGAAATCCCGGCAAGAGATAAAGCTTTATTTGCAGCCGTTCGTCGTTTGCATGAATCAAATCCAATGTTAGGACTTCGCGGAGTTCGACTTGGAATCTTGATCCCAGAGCTATACAAAATGCAGGTTCGAGCCCTTGTGCATGCAGCCCTAGAAGTAAAACAACTGGGACATGATCCAAAACCAGAGGTAATGATCCCTCTTGTTTCTACGCAGCGAGAGCTCTTGTATCTACGTGAAACGTTAGAAGAAGAAATTGCACATACTTTTAAGGGCACAAATCAGGTAATCGAAATGCCAGTTGGCACAATGATCGAGACACCTCGCGCTGCAATAACTGCGGATCGTTTAGCTGTTCACGCAGACTTTATTTCCTTTGGAACAAATGATTTAACGCAGCTAACCTGGGCATTTAGCCGAGACGATGTGGAATCAACATTCTTGCCTCGCTATCTTGATCTAGAACTGTTGCCATTTAATCCCTTTGAATCACTAGACCAAGCAGGTGTTGGAATTTTGGTTCGCCAGGCATCAGAGCTGTCTCGTAAGGTGCGTAGTGATTTTAAATTAGGTGTTTGCGGTGAACATGGTGGTGATCCACGTAGTATTCATTTCTTCCATGAACTTAATTTGGACTATGTCTCTTGTTCACCATTTAGAGTACCGATTGCGAGATTGGAATCTGGACGCGCAGCAGTGGCTAAATAAGACTGCATGAATAACTTTATTCGCCTGGGCGTCATGTGGATTGTCGGCGGTGCTATCTATCCATTCTTAAGTGAAGTAACAAGCAGTGTAGATCTGCTCAACATCATCCTTATTCGCTCTGTTGGAGCCGCCGCTATTTTATTGACTGCCGTTGCACTTGTTATGCCAAGAACATTTAAGTTAATTCGCTTTGATAAACAGCTGCTCATGCTGGGTGCTACAGGACTTATTTTTTCACCTATTTGTAGTGGCGCTGTTGCGTGGGCAAGTTCTAAAGAACCTGGGGCCGTAATTTCTTTGACGTACTCAATTTTGCCGGCTTTGGCTGTTGTTTATGCAGCGTTTCACGGCAGTAAGCCAACTCGAAACTCCGTCATTGGCGTAGTAATCGCAACGTTCGCTGTTGCCTTCTTAATTGGCGCACCAAGTGAGTCGGTCTCTGCAGTTGGAATAACTGTGGCCTTCTTATCTGTAATTGCCTGGTTTATTGGTACCCAAATCTGGATTAAATACCCACCGACCTATCCAATTCTTTTGGCAACTGCTATTCAAGTTTCGATCAGCGCTATTGCGGCTGGATTTCTCAAACTTTTTATATCAACGCCAGAGATAAAAAGCGAAGATGTTCTCAACTTTAATATGATCTTTTTAATCGCTGCCCTTGCCGCCCAGTACTGGGCCTATATGGGGTTGGCCGATCGAGTTTCCCCAGAGCTGCTGACTTCTTTTGCATTTATCAACCCACTGGTTGCTGGGGCTATTGGTTACGCAGTCTTTAGTCAAAGCGTTTCACAGATTCAAATTATTGCCGGAATCATCCTTTTAGTTGGCGTCTATATCGTGGTCCGGGAAGACTTAAAGAAAACGAAGTAGAGTTTGCCTCCTATAGAAAAAAGGAGTTTTAAAATGGGAGCTTGTGCTTGCGGATATACAACGGATCCAGATAAGAACTGTAATGGCACTCATAATGTTGTTAAGGCAGTTAAGGCTGACCTGATTGCAAAGCTAGAAGCTGGCGGGTTTGACGACGCAGTGTTGCACTTAAAGAACAACTGAGCACACAAGAAGGAAAAATGATGGGCATCATCAATAAGAAAATAATTTCTTTCTTATCGGTTCTCTTGCTTCTTTTTTCACTATCAACAGCTGTAGCAAATGCTGCAATTAAGCAGGGTGGCAAATGCACCAAGCTGGGAAATAGTGAGGTTGTAAAGGGAAAGACCTATACCTGTTTGAAATCCGGCAGCAAAAAAACCTGGGTTAGGAATACTGCATCTACTAAGCCTAAGGTTCCCATAGTTGTTGATCTATCCAAGAGTCCAAGCATCACACCAGTTGCAGATCTATCACCTATTGAGACATGTAAAACAATTGATCTAACTTCTCGAGGTTCGGGGAGCAATGGCTTTCCAAGACCATCTAACCTTGCAAATGGAAAAAGTGAGATAAAGATTCTTGTACTGCCAATTATTTTTGAAGAAATTCCCTTTACTGATACAGATCTATCCAAGCTCCAAAGTGCACTAAAGCAAACAAGTGATTTTTATGCCAAAGCCTCCTATAACCGAATCAAGTTAACCTTTGAAATTCCTACTAAAAATCTGTGGGTAAAACTGACAACTTCTGCCAAAGATTATGGAATTATTCCAAATAAACCGCAGCAAAATAATGAGATCATTGTAAATGACACATTTTTGCTAGCTGATCAACAAATAGATTTCAGCAAGTATGACTCTGTAGTTATTGAATCTGGATACAGCCAATTGACAACTATTGGGCAAGGTTTCGGAGGGCAGATTTTTAGTACAAAAACAGGAACTGTTAATGGTGCGACTTTAGAAGTGGGACAGATAGTAGGACAATCAAACATAATTGCCCACGAATTAGGGCATAGCATCTTTGGGTTAGAAGATCTGTATGTCTTTTTAAACAGCCAACGACCAACAGTGCCTGATCCAACACCTGCTGGGCGATGGGACGTTATGAGTGATGCAAGCCTTCAATCTGAGTTTTTTGTTTGGAACAAACTACTCATGGGCTGGATCAAAGATGAAGAGGTGAGATGTGTTCAAAATCAAATCTCATCGACTCACTATTTATCCGATTTTTCTAATTCTTTGGGAACCAAGTTGCTGTTAATAAACGTTAAACCTGGGGTAACAATCGCTATGGAGTCACGGAACAATTACTCTTCAGGTCAGGGACTACTTGTTTACAAGATTGATACAAACATCAGTCATGGCGATGGCCCTATCACCGCCGAGAAGTTGCTTTTAAGAAAAGGTGAAAAGAAATCCATCGACAACTGGAACATCGAACTGATTGACAACACTTCTACAGGCTTACTCGTGAGCGTATCAAAAACAAATTGAACCTAGACCTCATCTGTTTCTTACCTCAACTAAAAAGGCCATTCTCATGACAAAGCGTTTGATTGGCTTAATGCGTGCTTCACACTTTGGCCCAACCATGCTTGTCACTTCTATTAGTTACTTCTTCGCACAGCTTTATTGGTGGGAAGGCCCATCAATGGTTATTGCATTTGCATTCTTTTGTGGTCAGCTTGTAGTTGGTTGGAGCAATGACCTTATTGATTACCAAGATGATGTGCGCCATAACCGATTAAAAAAACCTCTTGTTGCAGGTTTGATAACTCCAAAGTACTTACAGCGTTGGTTGCAGATAATGCTTCCTATTGCACTCCTGACCAATCTTTTTGGGCCGTTGGGTTTCATTGGGGGAGGACTTTCAATCTTTGCCATCGGATGGGCAGTTGCCTATAACTTCTACTTCAAGTTCAACTTTTTATCTCCACTGCCATACGCAGTTGCATTTGCAGCTCTTCCATCTTGTATGGCACTTTCTAAGGGAGAGATGCCACCAGTTTGGATGATGCTTGGCGGGGCATTACTTGGAGTAGCTGCGCACTTTCTCAACGTTATAAAAGATATGAAGCAAGATCATCTCAGCGGCATCAAAGGTTTACCTCAACGTCTTGGAACAAAAGCTTCTGCGATTACAGCAGTTCTGCTGATTGCATCTGCAATCGCACTTCTGGTGCTCTCAGATACTTCGCTACCGCCTGTTGCGCCTTAGAAATAAAATACAACTACTGATTCAACCTGCGAAAACTCCAACTAAGCGTTGCAGCAATTGCCACCCACACTTGATATGGCATCACAGCAAGTGCAATAGGCAGTGAGATCGTAAAGAGTATGTAACTCATGGGGATAGTAAGCACAGCTGTTGCCGTAAGTGCGATTGCTGCAGCAGTGAAGTTATGTGGGCGATAGAACTGATATGCCCAGAGCAGAGCTGCTGCAACAGAGAAGGCAAAGAAAGCCAAGTAAGTAAGTGCAACAGGAATGGATGCACGTTGGCCTATCGCAAATGCTGCAATGCCAAGAACAATAAAGTTATATGGCCAGATAATTCCGAATATGTAACCTGGTGGTTGCCACGATGGCCTATTGAGATTGTTATACCAACTATCACCGGTATTAACCCAAAGCCCAGAGCCAACGACATAGACAAGGACAACTGCTATGCCGGCGAAAGATATTGCGTTTCGAAGGTTCATATCTACAGGGTAGGGGATTAAGGGTTAATTATCCGAATCCAAATTGGTATGTGAAACCGCTAGGAGAATGCAAAGTTAAGCGCTAGATTCCTTGACATGTTTACGAGGCTCCTCAAATTCGTACCTGTGCTGTGTCTTTCACTTGGAATTCTTGCCTCTGGAAGTTTCTATGCAAACGCAGTAGAGCTTCCCTATATTGGTCTGGAGTGCACAGATAAGTTCGAATCAGTTATTGGTACGACAGATCAAAACAGTGATGACCAGATTTACTTAGTCTGTTTTAAATCGACGAATAACGAAAGTAAATTTGTTTGGAGTCAGGACAATAATTCAGAGCCAGCGATCACATTTAAAGATCCGATTGCTTATGGAAGAGATACGACTGAGTGCGACGAGGATGCCGCAAATTCTGATTTCGTAACTCGGTATGGTGAGACCTATTGTGATCGAGAATATGGTGTTTTGATAGGTGAAACTTACTTTAGTGTTTGGAGAAATGCCCTTTACGAAGAGGGAATTGATGAAACTGCCTGGGTCCCACTTTTAGAAATTACACCACCCGGGGAAGGAGAAGTTGTACTGGCAGATGATCAGGGGGCCAAGACAGCTTCAGGCGTCAGCACAACAATTGTTGTCCTTGCAACTTTTGCCATGATGGTGACTTCGGCTGCTGTATCTGGTGTTTCAACTTCCAAAGATTCTTCCTCTAATAACATTCCTAGAGGTGCTTCAAATGAACAAGGTGTTCCTGAGTACATAGAAATTAGTGCCAGAAGAGATGAAAAACTAAAAATAGAAGGAGCTAGAAAAAAGTTCTTAAGGTTTTTATTAAACCCCGCCGTCACTTTAGCTAAGTATAGATTCTTTGAGAATTATCTGAGAATTAGAATTGAAAAAATCTCTCGCTTTACCCCTGGGGTAGCCACAATCATTAGAGATGGTGATTACTTAAGGGCAGTTTTGGGTTCAATCTCCTTCTTGCTCTACCCAATGGCAATATTGATTGGCATCTTTGGTTTTATTGAAATCCAGAGCCGCCCTGGGATTTCTTCATCTTCTACGCTACTTTCCTCATTACTTCCTTCTTTCATCTGTATGGCTCTTATGATCGCAATTGGAGTACTTGATTCATTAGCTGGCGCACTAGCTGGCGCAACATTTGTAACACTGGTTTTTTTCGCCAAAGTTTTACCCTCTGGAATACCAGATGAACCGAAGCGAATTTTTTCCACTTTAATATCTATTTTCTTAATATCTTGCACTCCACCCCTTTTTGCTGGCGTTTTAAGGAAGTTCGATGGCCTGCATAGAGACCCTGGTCGTAACTGGAATTATGCAGTCGACTACTTACTAAGCCCATTAGTTACTGGCTGGATGGTCTGGAAGGTCATTGGCGTAATTTCAGATTTGTCAGGGGCGGAGTTTGACGTTAAAGATGCCCCCATAAAGATCGCAGCATTGATTTGGTTTGCTTTGATCATCCGATATTTCATTGAGCACTATGTCTCTAGAAATTGGGGCGATCGATTAAATGAGATGATTTCAAACGATCTCGTGCAGTCACGGATCTCTATCCTTCTGCGAACTGTTCTAAAGAGTGCCTGGATTTGGATCCTCATCACCTCAATTGGAACATTTAAAAACGGGTCAGCAGCTGTTCCAATGATAATTGCACTTTTTGCCCTGCCAAGCCTGATCAAACTTATGTGGAAAAATCCATCCAACAGATTGGGTTCACTAAATTTACGTGGAGCACCAAAGATTGCACTTCTTTTCCTATTAGGTATTGCTCTGACCAAATTACTCGAAAATCCAAATCTGAAAGTGCACGAGGAGCTGATTTTGGAAATAGCGCTAGTTCCACTGCTGTTTTTTTCAATCATCGATGCACTAACAGAGGAGCACACCCACACCCCGCGTTACTTTGTGGAGAACAAATGGGGCGTGATGACATATCGAATAACTGGCGCTGCCATATACATCTTCATTGCTGTATATATTTACTACATGATTAATGGCTTTAAGTGGGTCTGGGCCTAGTTCAGGCAGGAGGTGAATTATTGCTGTGGGTCAAAGCCAGGGTGTGACCTTGTTCAAAGTGCGCACTGAATACCGCACTGCTACCGTTTTCTTATGAGAAAACTGTTGATCTATGTTGCTGCGCTATCCCTTATGGCGCCAGCGGCCCACGGGGACTATTCACCAACGCCAGCGCCAGCAGTAACACCCGCACCATCAAAAGCACCCACATCAACATCCACACCAGCCAAGCCAGTAGTAACAGTGCAAACTGAGCTGACTCGTATCAATCCAATGTTGAGCTCAAATAACTTTAAAAAAGCACGGACAGAGCTAATAAAGATAGATAAAGCCTTTCCAAACAATGCAGATGTCAACAACTTACTTGGCTACACATCACGCAAGTTAAAGTCCTACAGTTCCTCTGCCTCTTACTACACCAAGGCTTTGCAAATTAACCCTAATCACCTTGGCGCACTTGAATACCAGGGCGAGCTCTTTGTCACCACTAAGAAGATAGCCTCTGCCAAAAGTAATCTTGCAAAACTTTTGACTCTCTGCGGTGTCAATTGTTCAGAATATAAAGATTTGAAAAAAGCTATTGGTAACAAGTAGTAGTTTGGTTTAGATATATGGCCACGAATTTGTGGGTTGGTTCGTAGCGTTTAATAAATTATTTAGCAGGCTCTAACTCTGGAGTTGGAACCGGTATCGCAGGAGTAATTGCAGGATCTCTCTCACGTCGTATAGGGATATCCGCATCTCATGGTGGCCTCTGCGCTAAAGGCCGAAAGCTCGCATGTGCAGCCCGAGCACCCAAAGCAGACCTAACCCATCCCTGCCTATTGCATTGTCCCCTTACCAAGAGAAGTATCTAGACACTTCATGGTTAGGAGACAGAATGAAAATCCAAACCCTCATTGCAAACAAGCGCGTTCATACAATCTCGGCTAATGACAGGGTGAAACACTTAGTTGAATCTCTCAATAGCTTTCACATCGGCGCTATGGTTGTTTCACTTGATGGCAAAGTGATCGATGGAATCGTCTCTGAACGAGACATTGTCCGAGCAATGCCTGGCAAGCTCGACATGATGGAAGATCTACATGTGCGAGACATCATGACAGTTAACGTGCACACCTGCACATCTGATGCGACAGTCTCTGAAGTTATGGAATTGATGACTAAGCAGCGCATTCGTCACGTTCCTGTTGTAGATGCTGATGGCAATTTGCTTTCTATCGTCTCTATCGGCGATGTGGTTAAACACCATGTCAATGAGATCTCTGTAGAAAATGAAGCGCTTAAACAGTATGTATCCGGCAGTAATTAACTCTCAAAAACCTATCTGCCCTCACTGACACAGCACTGCCAACACACCCAAAACTTTCGTAGAAGGATCTTTTTCCTTCCAGTGCTTATCCCAGCAGTTTTGCTTTTGCTTTTTCAAACTCTTCAGGACTCAGTACTCCTGCGTCATAAAGCTCCTTTAATTGTCTAATTTGAGTTGGAATGTCAGACACGTTGTTTGTGGACTGATCCATATCCTTTGTATCTTCCTTCTGCGGCTCTGGAGTTATAGGTACTTGTTTTGCAATCGCTTGTTTTAGCTTTCCTATTTCTCCCATTACGGCCCCATCTGAAGCCATTTGCTGAAAAGGCGACCACTGCAAAGGACTAAATCCACTTGTCGTAGAGCCTTGTTCTGCATTACCTGAGACACTAATTCGTGATCCATCTTCCATTGCAATAATTACACAACTCACGGTACCGTCCCAAAATTTTTCTCTTTTATTTGTCTGAAAAGTGACAGAATGGCTCGCCTTGTCAATAAAAGTGATCGAGTATTTACGATCTGCTCCCACAATCAATACAACTTGAAATAGCTTCTGTGGTGACACGCCGACGTAATGACCAGACTGTGCCTGGATGAACAAATCTTTCTGGTTTTTGTAGGAACCCTTTATTTTTCCAATCTCGTTGCCGAATAACTCCTTGGCTTTTTCTTGCCGCTCAATTCGCTTCGATTCCTTCTCAGGATCACTGTCTTTCCCAAAAATTCCCATGGGTAAAAGATAAACCGAGAAGGAGCGCAGAGACAACACCCACCGACTGCAAACTTTTCAAAGTCAAAGATCTCTGGATCTGGCATCCCATAAACAATCTTTCTAAGAACACCTATCTGCTGGCATGAAGGGCAGACCAAAAGCTTGATAGACCGCCTACGTCGTTTTGTACTCATGTATGGAATGTAGGGGAGAGGGGTGACAAGTTAGCTTAGGGATAAAGAATTAGCGGAAGAGTGATCCCACGCTACTCACCTTTTGTCTGCCCCAGGACCTAAACTTGGCGTATGTTGGAGCACAAATGACAATTCCAAGATCTGAGCGGTTACGCATTACCCAAGAGGTTTATAAGCAATGGCAAGAAATTTATGGCGACAGGGAAGATACCGAAGCCGAATCTGCTAATTGGGATATGTTAAATAAAGCAATGGCGGAAGCAGTGGAGAAGTATAAGGATCGACCAGCAAACTCTTAATCCCACCCCTTCCAAGTACCAATATGTTTCTCCCACTTCATTTGGAGATCTTTTGTCCCACCGTAACTTCTGAAGTTGATGATCTCAACCTCATAGCCACATTTGCAATGTGCCAAACAGATTATTACGCCTTCAATCTCTGGGTAGGTAAGCGAGAATTGATGTTTACCATGTGATATTCCGGTAAGGATTATTGTTCCCATAATTTAATTTCCATCACTAACGGCTATTCCAAACACGGCCATCTGATGGATATGTAGGGCTCTCAGTAAATCAACCTCTTCCTTAAAGGAAACGTTTGAGAACCAGCCGCAGCTACAAAGGGCTTGAAAATAAACCCCTTCGGCTTCAAGCAGTGCACTTTTATGTTTATCAGACATGGCAGTTAAGCTCCAACTGGGTTTTTACATGAAAAAACCCGCTACTTCTGGCGGTGTCTTTCATCGCCAGCAGGTCTTCCTTCAGACCACCGTGCGCGAGTTGCGCGGTTGGTACTAAGCAAGCCGAAGGGCTTAGCGCTTAGATTCATTGACCTATGTAAAAGGTACTACCTGCTACTGACACTCTCAAAAGGAAACGCCGGGATCGATCTCGTCCCAAAAGCTGCCCGGCGCTAACCCTTGGCCACCATGCAGATTTGTCAGTGGCGGGTAGTAACTTTTCCACCAGTTAGAAGCAGCATTGTCTCAAGAAAGGAAACGGTGAACATAGAAAATAATCCTGATGAAAAAGAGCTCTGGGCCAGCATCCCGCGCTCCGAAGGCGTTGATCGCGCCGAACATTTTGTAACACTTAGTCACATGGCATATGACCGCGGTGATTTTAAATCAGCGCTAGCCCTCTGTGAAAGTGCAAGAGATATTTATGAATCTCATCAAGCAACAGTAAGTACCCAAGCATTACTCCATGTGTATGAGGGAATCACGTGGTCTCTTCGAAAGCTTGACCGAGAATTGGAAGCTGCAGAGTTGGCACTTCACGCAGTAGATGTTCTCAAAGAAGATAATCCGGTTGATGCAACATTTATGTTGCGAGAAGCAGGACGGTTCTTCTTTACCGCAGGCGAGCATCAGAAATCATTAGATTGTCATCTTAAGGCGATGCAAGAGTTGGATCCAGAGATCACCGACTACACAATAGGAATCGACAACTATAACGTTGGATTTACAATGATGAAATTGGAAAGGTATCCAGAAGCAGTTCATTACCTAATCAAGGCACGTGAACACTTCAAAAGGGACACAGAGCCTGAAAAGGTTTACTTCTGTGATCAGTATCTAGCGGTTAGTTATATAGAACTTGCAAATGGTGTTGAAGCAACAGTTCATGCCCAAAAAGGATTGGACTTTGCAATCACAGCACAGAACAGTTCTTTAGAATCTTGGGCAAAGTATCGCCTGGGCCGCACCAAGATATTACTTGCAGAATTAGATGAAGCAGAAGAGCTTTTGTCCCAAGCACTCTCAATCAATTCCAGATCAATTGAGCCAGATTGGGAGCTAGCAATTGAAATTGAGAAAGAGATTGCAAATATCTTGACCACTAAAGGTCGAGTTACTGAAGCCGATGAGATCCGTCGCCGACTTAAGACCCTGGAAGAGACCATTAAAGGTGAATAATTCCAGAGTCGCCATCACTGCAGGTGCGGTGTTCCTATTCGCCGCACTTGCAGTGAGTTTGTTTTCAAATCAAAGTTCTAAACCAATCACTACAGCACAGGTTTTTACATGGGACTGTGAAACCGCCGAATACAAGCCTGAAATCATCACCATCACATGTGCCGATGGGGGCATCTTTGTCGAAAAGATCCAGTGGTCCACTTGGGGTAAAAAGGGAGCTACCGGGATTGGAGTTCTGTCTGAGAACTTATGCCAGCCCAACTGCGCAGAAGGCAAGAGAGTTACCGCACCGGTAAATCTCACCCTTTCAAATCTGACAAGATATAAGGAAAAGATTTACCTAAGAACCCTAGACATGACTACCTCAAATGGAAAAGAATTTCCCTGGGGTAGGGCAAATGGCTTTCAATGGGACGTCATGGAGTTTGCAGAATTGATGAGGGGCTAAAGTCATGGGAATTTTCGAAGATATGTATCAAAGGAAGCTTGAAGATCAGAGACGAAACCAAGAAGATCAGATAACGGCTATTGCAGATTCTTTCAATAAGGTCACAGGGGATGTAAACAGACTCCGTGAATTGATTGAAGAAATAACTCAACCAAAGATTGAGTATTACTCGGATTTTAAAATGGACGAGGCTCTAAATCACTTAGAAGATAAATATGAATTATTTTGGGACGCAGCAAATCAATGCAGAGACACAAAAAATCAAGATGGCGACTGGGCTAAGTTTAGAGACGCAATTTCACAAACTCTCCAACCCTTAGCCCATGACTACAGCAGCGCGGCAGATAAATTAGCTTTGAATGCTCCCAATATGGCTGTCTTCTGCACAATATGGCAGGCCGCAGAAACTTCCATGCAGGAAATCCTTGAACGGTTGGATTTTGATTATTCAGAATTTCGCGAAATCGATTTTGACCCCGAAGTGCTACACAATTTAAAGAGAGTCGCACAGCAGTCATTCTCAACTATGAGCGAACTTGGTGATCAATTAATAGAAGAGTGGTCACCTTTTGGGGATTATCATGACAATGGTTGGCGAGCGAGTTTTGATGAGCAGTGGGCAATTTTTATGGAAACAGTTGAAGAAATTGAGAAATATTCAAATCATGTTCGATCAATGTTTAGTAAATTATGGGAGATTAAAAAGCAGGTTGAGTTAACTCACAATATCTCCACAGGACAGTCAACCGACGACCCTGCCATTCGTCTTGAAAAGCTTGCAGGTTTACTCGAAAAGGGCTTGATCACGAAAGAAGAATTTGACCAAAAGAAATCCAAACTTCTGGAGGAGATTTAGGAATTTGATTTCTAGAGGAGGGGTTGTTTAAATGCAAAAGATCGCAATAAAGGTGTGTGACTGTGGTGGCGAGCACACTGACTTCCCGGTCTCCTTTTACAACTTCAAAGAAATCGGAAAAGTAGAGCTACCGGATTTATGTCCAGATTCAAGTTTAAGTCAAAATGAATTAACCCAATTTGAATCACTAGTAGAGACAACCGAAGAGAATAAAAATTGGACACTGTATGCCCAGTACCGTGGCCGCATTGCGCGCATTCGGGAGCATCTTTATTTTTATAGCTTTGGTGATATCGATGAAACCGGAGAATCTAATTTTTATATTTGTGGCACACTTTGTGATGTTCTTGGGGAGTTATTTAATGAATGGGGTTCTAGTGCGCCTGATTGGCGTGGCTTGTTCAGCCGCTGGGTCAGAGATGGAATGCCCAATGAGTATGACTCGAACAGATTGAGCAAATGGACTGAGTTATTTTTGAATCCTGACCCAGGAATTGTTAAGGATTTAGAGGGCTTGGAAGTTGGGCTCTATTTGAACCTTGAAGATGAAGAGCTTGTCAGAGAACTCAAAAAACTTTAGGTTCAATTATGTCACTTACTTTACTAACATAATGAAAATCAAAAAATTTTGCTCCTATCCAAGAGATGAGAAATTGAGGATTACTCAAAGAGTTCATGCAAAGTGGTCTGAGATCTTTGACGACCGAGACGATGCCGAAGCAAACGATGCCTATTTTAAGATGCATGAGGAAGCCATGGCTGAGGCAGAGGAGAAGAACAAAGGTAGGCCTTCGAACAGTAAAAATTAGTCAGGCGAAACCTTAAATTATCGCTTTTTTTGCTTAAACTCAGGCATTTGTCGTATTGGGCAAGTAATGTCAGCAGTGGAAAATAGAAAGAAATGATATGTCAACAATTAATCGAGAGTTGGGTAAAGTGTCAAAACCAAGCAAGCAAGATCCATTGGCGTTTGAGATGAGCTTCTTGGAAGTTAAGGCGGTTGAAAAAAAACCTACTTCCAGAAAGAAGAAAGACACAGCTGCTCAATCGGCACCTATTGTCACAAGAGATGTTGAAGCCCCGGCGGTAAAAACGGTCGCACCCAATAACACTCTCAACGACCTTACTGGTGCTGAGTGGAAATTTTCTACAAAGTCGGTGATCAATAAGCCTTATCCAGTGAACATGCAGCACAAGTTGCGATCACAACATGGCGGACAAAAGCCTCCCCAGCTTTGCGCGGATCTGATCCAAATTTTCACAAAGAAGGGTCAAAAAGTTCTCGATCCTTTTGGTGGGGTTGGGGGAACGCTTCTCGGCGCATCATTGATTGGTCGACGTGCGACAGGCGTTGAGTTAGATCCAAGATGGATTGAAATTTACAAGGAAGTTACGACTCTTGAGAATTTGGAAGAGCAAGAATTTCTGCAGGGTGACTCAAAAGATGTGTTGCTCAAAATTGAGCCCAAATCTTACGACTTTATTTTGACTGATGTTCCGTATTGGAATATCGATAAATTAGCAAAGACTCGAAGCAAGACTGCCAAAGCCTCAAAACTAGCCACGTTTAATGATAGTGAAGATCAAACTAAAGATCAGTGGCTCGATGAAATGGATCAAGTTTTAACTGCCGCTCATAAATGTCTCAAAGACGGAAAATATGCTGCAGTGTTTATTGGCGACATGTATAGAGAAAGTAGATATCACATGCTTTCAGCTTCTCTTGCTGACAGACTTCAAGCCACGGGAAACTGGACTCTTAAAGCAAATTTGATTTGGTATGATGTCTCCAAAATGCTTCACGTCTATGGTTATCCAGCAGCATTTGTACCTTCAATGATTCACCAAAATATCCTCATACTTAAAAAGAGCTAACCATGCAGGATGTGAATAATCAGCACCTGCTTAGGGGAAAAATTAAATCTCTTGCAGAACATAAGTCATTTACAGAAGGATCCAGTTGCGCTGAGTTCATTTTGTTTGGAGATAATTTGTTGGAGTGCTTCACTTTGCTAAACCCAGCTATAGAGCAGGAAGATATTTGGAATTTCCAGTATGTGGTTTATGAGCCTATCGATCAGCCCATTTATGTCTTCAAAACATACAAGGAACAGATAATTTCCATTAAAGCTTGTGGCGTGTATACAAATTGGCCTCTCCCAGCGAAAGTTTCGGAGTTAATCTATCGATACGATCTCCCTGATTTTGTTCTTTACAATGTAACTAATGACAGGATTGCCCTTGCTGGAGAAATAACTGAAACTGCAAGCGTAGGAAACTCACAATGGCAACGTGAATTGCGGAAAATTGCTGCTGCAGAGCTTGGAGTTCCATTTATTTATCAAACTGTATACTCTGGTAAAGACGATAGCTCAGACACAATACGCGAACCATCTTCTTTGCTCGCTTACAATGCGTTCCTTTATTCAATTAGATATCAAGTCTCTTCATTAGTATTTTTCATCGAACCTAATATTGAATCTTCACGAACACGTCAACGAGCCGATGCCCTCTCTCCTAATGTGATTTCAAGACTTTTTTCAGCATATGTTCTAGATGAAATTGGTGACAACTCCAATCTATATCGTGAGATTGAAGCCGAGATATACAAGTCAATGGCTGGCTACCTTGGAGAAGCAAAGTATTCGGGTGCACCAGGGGCTAAACATCAACCTAGATTACTGCTCGACCTTCCCTGTATTAATCCCATGGTCCAGAGAGCCTTGCTGTCAGATACCGAAACATTTATAGATGAACTCACAGAATTTTTGCACAATCCAAAGGAAAAAAGGACTGAGTTCCAGAAAAGGTATGATTTTTCTGATTTGAATGTTTCTAAAATGAAAAAATGGACTGACAAGCAGAATATGGTCTACATCAAGGACCTATTTAACTTTCTTGAAGAAAATCACTTGCCCCCAGCGGTTGCTCCTCTCTCGAAATTCGCTGCGGGCATTGTTGATTCCAAGTCAGTTGTTAGATTCTTAAGTGAAAAGAATTACAAAGTTTCAAAGAAAGCGCTTGAGAGTATTCTCAAGTTCAAAGAAACTGCGATTGTTCCAATCTACTTCCACAAGACAAGTAATGGAAATCTTCAATTTACTAAAGATCCGTACGCAGGTAATACGGCTGCATTCTCTGAACTTCTTGGGTTCGACGCTGCTGGTAACCCTAAGAGAAGTGTCTTGGCGTATTGCGTTTCAACTAATCCTCCTGCCTTTGATATCCATACTAAGAACGAAACGAATATCTATAGATCCGTTGCGAAATATTCTGATGTACTTGTGATGGACACGAAAGAAGTAATTAGCGAGTTCAAGGCTCCTGTGAAAATGCATAAAACTTACAACATAGAGTCAATTTTGAACATGACGCCATTGAACACGACTGAAGACATGGGAGTAATCTCAACATATTTGCAGATGGGGGTAATTGGATCCGACTGGGATGTTTGCATGATCGCGATACATCACTCTTCATGGCAGCAGATCAGGATTCGTGATAGTGCTAATTTTCTTGATACGGCCAAAATTGGCCGCAATGACTCAAAAGTCGATTTGGTCATGCAAAGTCCAGATAACCTATTTTTTGCGGCTGAAGGAAAGAGGAAGTACACGGATTTTTTTAGCTCTGCAGCAGAAAGAAATAAGATTGAGTCGGCTTTTAACAATATCCGCAATGTGATTGACGACCTCTACAAGGCTAAGGTTAATGAAAAGATAATCAGCTTTATTTGCCTCTTAGACGTTCCTGAAGTTGATTCAGATTACTTTTTGGAATCAGAAAAACAAAAAATCATTGGATCCATTAGAGCAGGTCACTTAGATAAACTTGCTAATCAAGATTTTTTAGTTATTGGAACTTATACGTTGGCGGGTATCTCAAATTTCGCGCTGTTTTTCTCAGATAAGTTCCCATCTGAACTTCAGAGCCGCCTAGATGTGATCTTTTCCAAGTGAAGTACATTGGGAATAAATCCAATTTGCTTGGATTTATAGAAGAATCACTTAAGTCAGCCGCGGTGCCACTCCAGGGAACTTTAACGGATCTCTTCTCAGGGACAACAAGCGTTGCTGAACATTTTAAGAAGCTGGGTTTCTCGATAACCTCAAATGATTTCATGACCTACTCATATGTATTGCAAAAGGCTTTTATTGAATCAAATGAAGTCCCAACTTTTGATAAAGCTGTTGAGTCACTGAATTTGAGGGTTTCAACCACTCCAGCTCAAGCAATTCTTGACTATCTAAACAATTTGGCACCACAAGAAGGGTACGCTTTTCAAAATTACGGTGCGGAGGGTAGTCAGAATCGGATGTACTTTACAAAACAAAACGCCTGCCTAATTGACGCGATGAGAGATACGATTCAAAAATGGAAGAACGAAAACTTAGTAAATGAGGCAGAGTTTTACTATCTACTCGCTGTATTAATTGATGCGGCTGATCATGTCGCTAATATGTCTGGAACTTATGGGGCATTTCTCAAAATCTGGAGATCTGTAGCATTAAAGAGGATCAATCTAAAAAGTAGGCCCGTATTTGGTAACTCAAGATGTAACTACGCGTACCAAAAAAAAGCAGAAGATCTAATAACTGAAATTTCGGGCGATATTCTATATCTAGACCCACCTTACAATTCACGTCAGTACGCGCCAAACTTTCATGTGCTAGAGTCGATTGCCGTTTGGGACAAGCAAGCCCTCTCCGGGAAAACAGGTTTGCGAAACTATGAGGATCAGAAGTCTGATTTCAGCAGCAAGACGAAAGCTACGCAAGCGTTGAGCAAAATTATTTCGCAAGCTAACTTTCAGTTTGTAGTCCTAAGCTACAACAATGAGGGAATTATCCCCCATGAAGATTTAATGGCGATTTTGAAATCTAAAGGTGAAGTCCAAGTTTTTACCCAGGAATATCGGAGGTTTAGAACCGAGAGAGATCACGAAAAGCGAAAGTATAAAGATATGGATGACAAAACACTGGAGTATCTGTTTCTGGTGAGAGTGAAACCCTGACCAGAATTGTGAGTTAACGGACGGTGACAATCTGAGCTTGTTCAAGGTGTTTACTTACCCCATGGAACTCATCCGTAAGGTCGCACAAGTTGTATTGGGGTTGGCCCTTGGTTATGCAGGTATTGGGCATTTAACTACTAACCGCCAGGAGTTTCAGGCACAGGTTCCATCGGTGTTAAAAGATTATGCAGATTTTGTTGTTGTGGCATCTGGGGTGGTTGAAATTGTTTTAGGTCTATCCCTTATTGGGTTGTGGGGATATCGCGTTCAAGTAGGTTGGGTTGTTGCAGCTTTCTTTGTGGCTATCTTTCCTGGCAACATCTCTCAGTATCTCAATGGCATAGATGCATTTGGTTTAGATAGTGACACATCACGCTTGGTGCGCTTGTTCTTTCAGCCGCTATTGGTGGTGTGGGCGCTGTGGTGCACAGGTGCATGGAGGGCGCGAAAGGCAAAGCCGCCTGTTACAGGCCGTGGTGATTTAGAGCAAGACACTATCTACGGATAAGACCGACTACGTAGGCAATACCAAAACCAAATCCCACTGCTGCATATAGATAGGTAAACCAGGTTAGCTCTGCTGGGATCATAAGAGTCAGTACGCCTAAGGCTGTGGCACTTACACACATTATCTTGGCAACATTTGCAACTCGCACATCACTGCTGTGGGCTGCGTTATTCCACATGTTTCCGGCCAGAGCAAAGACCGTTATGCCGATCATGCGCATTGACCAAACTAGCTGATCATTTGTCTCTAGCGCTAGAAGATCTAGAAATAGCGCTGGCAGAATAAGAAGAAAAAGCCCAGATCCACCAAAAACAATTGATCCGGTCTGCAGGGTTTTTCTTATTGCGCTCATGTTGGCCTAATCTAGTTGATAAAATTGATTTAGTTGCACTGGCCAGCACTCCTTAGTTGGTTGTCCCTGCTAGAACTCCAAGACACATTTCATCAAATGCCCATTGGGCAACACCCCCACATGCAACTAACTGCGGGCAGTTTCGATACCCTTGCCGTATGAACAGAGAAAATGAAACCGGTGTAAAGACCGGAAAGATCACTCCATACAAAATCTTTGGTTGGGTTCCACTTATTTTGTTTTTTATTTCTGCAGGCACAATGGCCTTTTTTGGAGTCCTGAAAGGTCTCTAAAGTGAACACCTGATTATTTCTACCCATCAATTGCACTAGGAGATAACTATGGCCATAGCTAAGAAGGTTGCTAAGAAATCTGCAACGAAATCTGCAAAAGCCCCAGCAACCCAAACGCATAGTGATGGAATTGATTGGCGTTCGCTCTATCTCTATGCCGTATGCCTAATCACTTTGCTCGTTGTTTTGTTCTCAACAGTTTCTTTGATCAATGCGATTATGAATTCAGTATTTCCTAACCCTGTATATATAGATGTATATGCAAAGCCTGAAAATGCGCCATTGCCTGAGCTAGTGGAGCAGCAAGAAAGAGATAATCAAATACAAGCGATAAAGGGCATTTTCTCTTCCTTCATCACTATCTCTGTTGCCGCACCGCTTTATCTCTATCACTGGCGCCAGACAAAGAAGTAAATAAAGGACTATCGATTAGTTTTAAGCCGGCGGGCTTGGTAGTTCTAACATTGGCTTGCTTGTTGTTAACTGCTTACGAATGTTTTTAAGCTCTGCAAGTACTGCGCCAACTCCTGCCTCTGCTGCGGTGATTGCTAGGGCTAAGACTCTATTGAATTCTGCGCCTTGGTGGGCTTCAACTCGAACACCGGATGATTTTTGGCGGTTAGAAACATTAAAGATGTAGTCAGAGTCATCGTTTAGCGCGGATGCTCCTAATAGTTTGGAGAACTCCCACTCCTTTGTATACATAGGGCCGACAAAGAGAATGCGAGTTGTTGTCACAATAACGTTTCCTTGATCAAGATCTGCTTGGGAGTCAGCCCCAGGTAGTGAAGTGCCGCGCATTGCGCCAACGCGAAAGCGAATGCCTGCGACAACAGGAATGCTTACACCAGATGATCCACCAACGAATTGGCTTGGGCCGCGTCTGGTCTCATGAAAGATTGCAGGTGCGCTAAAGAGAACAACTTCGCCTTTTTCGTTGACCAAAAAGTTTTGAACAGAGTCAATGCCATTGCTTGCATTGGTAAAGACTGTCTCCATTTTTTCAAGCAGAGCGTGGTCGGCGTCCCAGTTGGCCTGTTCTAGTTCAAACTGCTTACGGGCATCTTTCTGAGCGCGCTTGTGTTTGAGGTTGGCGAAAAATCCCATACTGAAACTCTAATACACAGGCGATAGCAATGGGGGCTCAGCACCTCTTTATATTGTCAGTGGGGATCGCTAGGTTCTAGGCATGATCGAATTCCTGCTGTTGACCCTGGTGATATTTCTATTTCTTAATCGCACAAAGAAAAAGCGCAAGCCGCGCACTTTAGATGGTCAGTTAAAAGAGCTGATAACCCAGTCATCTGATGCAACCAGTATTGCTGTTGATATAAAGAGGTATTTACTCAATACGATAAACGATAACAATAATGATGTGCCCAAATTTAGTGAGGCTCAGATACTTGAAGCACAGCGGATCATTGATCGGGCAGGGCCAGTTGCTCTGTATTGGATGAGTGATATCGCAGCGCAGTTGGCGGTTTTATCGGCTGCGCAGATAAATGGTCTGCCCACCAATGTTGAACAAAAGCTAGGTGGCAGCGCAACACCACAGGCGATCATTGAAGTTGTGGTCAAAATCTAGGGGATTACGAGTTATGCAGTTCAGTAGCAGATTCAACAATTTTAGCAACGGTTGGGATCAGTGCACTTTGCAAAATTGGAGAAGCTGGAATCCGAGAATCAGGAGTCGCTAACCGCTTGATTGGCGCTTTCAAAGCGCTAAAGTGAGATTCACCTATTCGAGCAGAGATTTCCGCACCAAATCCTCCTGTGCGGTTTGCTTCATGCACAATAAGTAATTTCCCCCCCGAATTCTTTACTAGTTCTACTATCGCACTTTCATCAAGTGGATTTAACCAACGTAGATCAAGCACAGAGGCGTGTATCCCTTGAGCTTCTAAAACTTCTGCTGCTTCCAAGACCATCGGTAGGCTCTTGCCCCAAGAGATAATTGCTAAATCACTACCCAACTTACGAGTCCGAGATCCGCCCACCTGTTCTCTTGGCGCAGAAGTATCTAGGAAACTCTTCACTAAATAAAGTGATCTTGATTCGATAATGATTACTGGATCAGGATCTGCAACTGCTGCGCGCAACATTTGGTATGCATCATGGCTATTTGAAGGCAAGCCAACTTTAATCCCAGGGATATGGGCAAGAATCGCTTCAAGGCTTTGCGTATGTTGAGCGCAAGACCCAGGAGTGGCACCTTGTTGCATCCTGACAACCATTGGCGCGTGTTGTTTGCCACGCGAAATAAATCGAACATTTGCTGTTTGATTTACGATTTGATCAAATGCAACGAGCATGAAATCAATCCACATGATTTCTACTATTGGTTTCATTCCACCGATACTCGAACCGGTGGCAGCTCCCAGAATAGCTGCCTCTGAAATTGGGGTATCGAAAATCCGCTCCCCATATTTCTTTCGAAGGTTTCTGGTAACTCCAAATGTGCCACCTGCTGTTGAAATATCTTCACCAAATAGCACGACTTCGGGACGTTCCTCCATTTCTTCATGGAGGGCTCGGTTGACCGCAAGTCCATAAGCAACCTCATCTCCTGAAGTTGGAAGAGGAGAAAGCTCGCTCCAATTACTTGAAGCAAGTACATGGCCCAGCGCATCTTTTGCTTCTGGAAATGCGGAGTTTAGAGAAAACTCCTTTTCACTTGTCACAAATGCTTCTACTTGTTTTTCCAAATCAGCAATAAGTGAATCAGAATGAGATAGCACAAGCTGTGCACGTAATTTTGCAAGCGGATCGCGAGCACGAGCGGCATCACGATCTTCTTGTGACCGGTATTGTTCAAGATCTAAGTTGTAATGGCCCAAAATGCGCGGGACAGTTATTTCAAGAAACGTAGGACCTTCACCATTGCGCCCACGCAAGACCGCTGCTTGGGCACTGGCAAATACTTGTGCCAAATTTCCACCGTCGACTAATTCAGCAGCCATTCCGTACCCAGCTGCGCGTTGCCAAAGAGCGGCATTAGGTACCGTTTCCGAAATTGGTGTCATTTCAGACCATGAATTGTTTTCGCAGACAAAAATAACTGGCAGTTTTCTGGCAATTGCAAAGACCAGTGCTTCGTGGGATGCGCCTTGATTGGTTGCTCCATCACCAAAAGAGACAGCAACTACGCCACCCTCACCAAAAAATTGCAAACTCATGGCAATTCCATTAGCAATCGGCAAACCAGCGCCAACGATGCTGTTCTCTCCAATGAATCCATATTCAGGTGCGGCTAGGTAGGCAGATCCAGCACGAGCACCATTGATGCCATTGCTTCGCCCTAGAATTTCAGAGAAGAATGCCCGAAGTGGCAAGCCTGAAGCCAATGCCCATCCATGGCCACGATAGGTAGCCATTGTTCGGTCTTTTTCCAACATAGCAGCAATTACACCTACAGGCGCAGATTCTTGCCCAACACAAACATGTACAGATCCTGCAATTAAATCGGCGCGACGTAAATCTAAAACTGCCTCTTCTGCGCGTCGAATCATAAACATCTTTCGATACATACCCAATAGATCATTGCCACGTATGGGTTTATCAAATTCTTGCGATATGACTTCTATATTTGCACTCACGAGGTTTGGACCTTTCGTTAGTTTTTCTTTGTAAGGGCGGAGGTGCTTCCTGGATTTAAATCAATGGATAGACCACCATCGACGTTCAGGACCTGCCCTGTCATATAAGAAGAAGCGCCCGTGCCAAGAAAAAACATAACCTCTGCAATTTCCTCTGGAGTTGCAAATCTCTTTAAACTGATTCGATTACCCAGGACTTCTTCTGAGACTAAGCCATTCTTGATATCTTTTTGAATTAGGTCAGTCATCACATATCCGGGAGCAACTGTATTTACGCGAATTCCAAATTCAGCCCATTCGGTGGCAAGTGAGCGCCCAAACCCTTCTATTCCTGCTTTAGCAGCGCAATATGATGCACGAATTGGCATCCCTAAGCGAGCTGCAATAGATGAGACATTCACTATAGCTGAACCGTTAGCTGCTTTGAGAAAAGGGAAAGCTGCGCGCGAGCAACGAAAAGTTCCACCCAAGTGGACATCAATGAGCTGTTGCCAATCAGCAGTTGGAATATCTTGAGTTGGTCTCTGATTTGTAATGCCCGCGTTATTAATTAGTAAGTCAATTTTGCCATGTTTTTCCCCGACAAATTTCATCGCTGAGTCTACGGAATCATCATCATTAACTTGAATTTGCAGTGAAAAGGCACGCCCCTGAAATTCAACAAGGGATGCGACAAATTCCTGTGTTCGCTCTAGGTTCATATCTGTGAAATAGACAGTGAATCCGCCATTTAGCAATCGGACTCCGGCAGAAGCCCCTATGCCTCTACCAGCTCCAGTGATTACGGCTACTTTGCTCTCTTCGCTCATTTTATTCTCTCTGTTACTTTGTTGGCGGTGTCGCCCATATGCGTGTGTAATCCTCATCTTGCGTATCAGCTAGATCTTTATAAACCAACCATTCTGTCGTCACATTAGATTTAGGATCGTCGATGAAAATTACAGGGCGTCTATTGACACCAGATTCTTCAACTGGCCAATGTTCCAAATAGAGATTGCAATGCGTGCAGTACCAAGGCATCTCAGTTTTCCCCCATGAGTAAGGTTGGGGAGTCTTTACAGTTCCTACGGATAAATATGGACCCTCACCGGTTTCAATATCACCTCGGCGCAATACTCCACCTGTGCCACATCCGGCAAAAATCATCCGGAATCTTTTACCTTCATCAGTTACTTTAAATTCTCCTTGACGAGTTGGTCCTCCAAAGTGCGCCCTCATACCTTCACATGAAAGTTGAAGCCTCTCTTCGCCAGATAGAATTTCCCAAGTTTTATAGCGCTCACGCCATATTGTTTCGTATGGCCCCCGGAGCGCTGAAACTGGACCATCTGGGCCTTCGACTAGAAGTACTTCCGTCAAAATATCTTGAACGAACTTAACAACTTCATCGCCCATAGTTTTATATACGCGACGGGCATGGCTCAAGCAGGTGTCAAATTGTGCATCGTTCTTCAACTCTAAAAAGCTAAGTGCTTCATCAATAAAATCATTACCTACCCCTTGAAAACTAGCCCAAACATGAAACTCCGGAACCCTTAGAATATTCTCATATTTCTCCATACCTAAAACCTTCTTTGCATGATCAATTAGTTGCTTCAGCCAAAGTGTCATCATTGAATCGAAAATGAAGTCACTTTCTTGGCGCATATAACGGGCGAGTTCTTCAGCCCTTTTATAATCTCCGCGCTTGATTGCCAACATTGCCAAATACTGAGTAGGAACGCCTAATTGATTTGGAGGGTCTTGACGAATTTTGCGGTTGAAAGAATTCGAGAACTTAACTACATCATGGACTATTTCAGCTTCGACCAATCCAAGTGCACTCAGATCTATCTCTTTCATGAGCCGCTCACTTTCTGTTTGATTTCGATGACTCACGCAAGAATAATTCAGCACTCTTTGAAACAGTTTGATATATCTCTTCATCAGGCTCTTTAAGCAAGAGCAAGTTCAAACCTTCTTCACCTAAATGTTGGAGTTGCAAACCGACTGTCGTCAAACTTGGATTAAGAAGTGAAGCAAATTCCAAATTGTTGAAAGCAACCATTGATAAATCTTCAGGAACCATTACATTGGCTTTACGGGCTGCATTTAGTGCTCCCACGGCCATATTAAACTCTGAGACCACAATTGCGGTTGCTTTAGGTTTGCGTTTGAAAATTTCTTGAAATCCGCGCTGACCACCAATTACGCTGTATTCCTCCTCAACAATTAAGTCTGGGCTAAAAGTAAGACCAACTTTGGTAATCGCCTTTTTGAATGCATTTTGGCGGCGCTTTCCAGTCTCCATGCTTGACTTTCCTGCAATGTTATAAATCTTTTTATGCCCGAGTTCCACAAGATGATCCACTAGTAAGCTAATTGCATGTTCGTCATCTAGAAATAATGATCGCCTTATTCCAACACTTTGACGATTTAGAAATAGGAATGGAAAATTTCGAGCACTGAGATATTCATTGATTTCAATCGTCTCTGAGGACGATCCACCGGCGATCAATAGGGCATCAACACGGCCTGATGCAACTAAATCAATGATTAGTTCTAGGGGAGTTGTTAGTTCGCTAGTTGAAGAAACAAATAGTGCAACTTTTCGCTTGAGTGCTGCAATTTCGGCGCCATGTACAATTTCAGCAAAAGCTGGGTTCGAAAAGTTTGGAATGATCAGGCCAACAGCGCCGATTCTGCGCGAACTACGCAATCTCTGTGCCGCATAGTTTGGGCGATAACCAAGTTGTTGAATTGCATCCATAACTCTCTTCCGAGTATCAGGAGAGACGCGAAGAGTTGGATCCTCTTTTAGTATTTTCGAGACGACTGCAGCATCCACTTTTGCCAACGCTGCAACTTGGGTTCCCGTTACACGTCCATCGGACGGGAAGCGCCTTGATTTGGTATTCACATTAGCCTCCAATTCATTCAAAAAATGTCCAATGAATCTTGCACCGCAAGTTGGTCAATCGATAGACTGCAGGTTAAAGGAGCCCAAATTTTTTGTCAAGGCTCGACAGTGTTGTTCTCAGTGTGGGTTTTTAACTCACACAATTTTACTCTAGAGAGAGGTTGGAATGTCAGATAGCTTTGTAAGTTCAACCAATATTCTGGACTGGCTTTATCGAGATCCCGAAAGCGCGGAGATTTTTACGCTGCGCGCAACATTTCGTAGGTGGATTCAAGTTGAGATTGCGCTCTCGAACGCACATTTTTTAAAGGGAATGATTTCTAAAGGGGCACTGGCTGAAATCAATAAACTCGCAGAGGTGCCTCTGCCCGAACTTTCCACTTTTCGCGCCGGTACTCTCAATGTTGGATATCCAATTATTGAACTCCTTTCACATCTCAATTCGCAACTTTCTCCAAACGCGCGCGGACTTCTTCATGTTGGCGCTACAACCCAAGATATTATGGATACTGCACTTGCACTTCAGATATCTGAAGCCGGAATGCTTTTGCACTCTCATTTAAATCGACTTGGGGATGCGATGGCAACTCTTGTTTTAGAAAATCAACTGACGATTATGCCTGGCCGAACTCACGCTCAACATGCAGTCCCAACAACTTTTGGTCTGAAATGTGCGGTGTACTTATCTGAACTAGACAGACATCGTGCTCGGCTCAAAACTTCTATTGCTGAAGCATCATGTGTTTCACTCTACGGTGCTGCGGGAACATCGGCAGCACTGGGACCAGATGAGCAAGAGATAAGAAGTATTGTGGCTAAAAAACTGGCTTTGCGAGATGAATACATTCCTTGGCACGCTAGTCGCGATCGCTTTATTGATGTCACAAGTCAGTGCGCAAATCTGTCTGTGACCCTTGTACGGCTTGCACGAGAGATTGTGGATCTATCACGAACTGAAATTGATGAAGTATTTGAACCGGGCGGGCTTCACAAAGGGGCTTCATCGACTATGCCACAGAAAAGAAACCCTGTGATGTCTGAGGCGATTATCGGGATTGGACTTCAAGCCATTGCAAGTGCCAACTCAATGTATCGGGCTGGTGAGATTGGGCATGAGCGGGCTGCAGGGGAGTGGCAATTAGAGTGGAAGGCTCTGCCTGAAACTCTAATGAGCACCATTTCGGCGATCAAAATCGCAACTGAAATGCTTGAAGGTTTAGGTATCAACCTTGAGAATATGCGTGCAAATGTTGAAAAACAAAACGGTTCGATTATGGCAGAGGCTTATATGATCGAGCTAGCGCGTGAAATTGGTAGGGAGCGAGCGCACGATCTTTTACACGAAGCGAGTAAATTGAGTGCGAGCGAAAATATTTCTCTTGTGGATTCCATAGTCCGATTAGACCCAGATATCCCTCGGTACTTCTCAGAATGGCCACTTAATCCCGCCGACTACATTGGAAATGCCCAGAAGGTATGCGCTCAGGTCGTAGATCAGTGGAAAATCAACAAAAAAAAGGCTAGGTAGCGGTGTAAGTATTTTTCTAAACCTATTGACGTTCCCTTGGGCCTACACTAACTTACGGTCAAACGATTGATCAATTGTGATCTATCGTGAGACTGGAGGAAAAAATGGGGTTATCCATACGCAATTCAAGGGTGTTTCGACGCCACGTTGTAATCAGCACTGCACTACTTGTCGGGGCTTCGCTATTGGCGCCCATGAGTAGTCCAGCATCGGCAGCTACCTGTACCGATACTTTGGCTAAAGCTCAAGAGGCATCCTATGTACGTATGACTTCTTATCAGCAACCGCCGCATGGCTGGTTTGATATCAACTCCGGCAAGTACCAAGGTATTGATGTTGAAGTTATCGAAGAAGTTCTCAAAGGGCTCAATATTCCCGCTTGGGATTACGTCACAGCTGATTGGGGCGCTATGATCCCAGGTCTTACTGCTTGCCGATGGGACATCATGTCTATTGGTATGACATACACAAAACTGAGAAGTGAATTAGTTCAATTCTCGTTACCTGTTTATCAATATGGAGTTGCCATGTTGGTAGCAAAGGGTAATCCAAAGAAAATTAAGGGTAAGGCAGACTGGAAAGGCAAGAAAGTCGGCGGAATCATTGGTTCAACCGATGATCAAGTAATCGGAGGCGTCAAGGGAGCTACATACGTACCTTTCACGAAGTACTCAGATTTGTATCGTGCGCTTTCTACTGGTCGAATTGACGCAGGAATGGTCGATGAGCTTCAGGGAGCATACGACTTCAAGCTTCAGCCACAGCCAAAGATCACACTTCTAAAGAACTGGACAGGCAAGGCTGTAGGTATCAGCAGTATCGTGATGCGTAAAGGTGATACTGCGTGGGTCACAGCTGTTAATGACCAGCTCAAGATTATGCGTACAAATGGAAAGCTCAAAGCGATCCTACTTAAGTATGGAATGCCAGCATCTGCATACGTAACTTGCGATGCTCCAACTAGCTTCACCACTGACGGTATCGCTCAGTGTCTCTAAGGTTCTATTCTTAAATAGGGACAATCTCATATATACGCTGAAAAAATAGCTAATGAAGGGTAGGCGAGAACGTGGATAAGATGACATGGTCGGATCTCATAGAGTTTCTTCCAATTTTACTTCACGGTCTTGCCTACTCTTTAGGTATTTCGGCAGTTGTTATAGTTTTTTCAGTCATTGCCGGCATATGCGTGGCATTTTTGCGAGTTTCAAGATTTAAATCAGTGCGTGGATCAATGCTTGCATACGTCGAGTTCATTCGATGTACTCCAGCACTTGTACAGCTTTACTACATTTTTTATGTTCTACCGATTTTTGGAATAACACTTCAAGCGCTAGTCGCTGGTGTTGTTGGCTTTACGATAATTTATACTGCCTATCTTTCAGAGGTATTTCGTGCTGCGATCAATTCCGTGGCAAAAACTCAAATTGAAGCTGCAGTGTCACTTGGGATGTCGCCGGCTCAAGCTCGTAGACTTGTGATTATTCCTCAAGCGGCGCGCGTGGCGTTACCACCAACAGTTAATTATCTTCTTAGCCTAATTAAGGACACATCTTTACTTTCAATTATTACTATTCAAGAAATTATGTTCAGGGGATTAATTCTCGCCTCACAAACTTTTAAGTATTTTACAATCCTGACTGAGATCGCTTTTCTCTATTTTTGTGTTTGCTTCCCGCTCACAATTCTCGCTCGCAGACTCGAAGCTAAATTTGAAAGAGAACTTGGTTATGGATCTGGAACAGTAGACAAGAGAAAGAATTTCTTCGCGGTAGGTCCATGGGGAGGATCAAAAACATGAGCAGCGAACGTGTCATGAAAAATGGGGAAGTTGTATTTAATGATGTATATAAGGATTTTTCTGGTGTGCAAGTGCTTCAAGGAATTAGTCTTTCAATCGCATCTGGTGAAGTGTTGGCACTACTTGGACAAAGCGGTTCTGGGAAAACAACGCTTCTTCGCTGTGTAAATGGCTTAGAGGTCATTCAGAAAGGCAAAATCCAAGTTGGCGGAATAGCGATCCAAGATCCTGAGAAGACTCGTGGTTCGCTCTCTCATGACATAGCTAAGATTCGTCAGTCAATCGGGATTGTTTTCCAGCAATTCAATCTCTTCCCTCATATGACCGTAATGGAAAATGTTTGCGTTGCCCAGATTAAAGTTCTCGGCCGTGGAGAAGAAGAGGCCCGAGAACGTGCACGTAGTCTCCTAGATCGGGTTGGGCTGATCGAGAAAGCTGAATCGCGACCACTGCAGCTCTCGGGTGGTCAACAACAAAGGGTTGCGATTGCTCGCACTTTAGCAATGGATCCACAGGTATTACTTCTTGATGAGGTCACTTCGTCACTTGATCCTCAAATGACAAATGATGTTTTGCGGGTCATTGGAGATGTCAGCAAGGATGGAATAACTCTAATTGTTGTCACTCATGAGATGGGATTTGCTCGACACGTAGCTAAGAGAGCTGTCTTTATGCATGAGGGAGTAATCGCAGAAGATGCTCCATCAGAGCAACTCTTTGAAAATCCGCAAAATGAAAACACTAAGAAATTCCTTTCCGCAGTTTTATCCCATCAGTAAGCTAACTAAGGAGATTCCTAATGTCAGAAAAGCCACATTTCCCCCATCCTTGGCCAGCTCCTCAACATTTATGGGCTGATCCACCATGGATCCTTTCGGGTACTTCAATTACGGCATGGTTTGAAGTAGATGCCGATGTCGTTGCAAATCTGGTCAGCCCGGCATTTAAAAGTGCTTGCGGCGACAAAGGAGTAGTTACCCGTCTTCGCTTTTATGACATTAATTTCGAACCACGTGATGGGAGTCCTGCATTTAGATCAAAGATGAGTGGCTCATTCAAAGAGGCTGTCGTGGCATTTAAAGGAAATATCGCTGACACAGATGGAGAATTCTCTGCATTCATGTGGACTGATGATGATACATATATTGGGTGGGGTCGAGAAATATTTGGGTGGCCATTAATCAGATCTGAAATCTATTTGAAGGGCAGATCGTGGGATCAAAATTCGAATGATGATTCGCATTGCCGGGTTAAGTCAAATGATTTTGAGCTATCACTAGCAATGGACGATGGCTCCGGCATCGAGCAACCGGTCGGAAAAGGTGCAAATTGGCTGACACCACGCCGAGTCATTTTTCCTTCAGGTTCTGAACCAGATCGACATGATCTCAACATCGTGCGTCCAACGATTTTGGATATCGGAAATTTCTATGTTCATAAAGGTGAGGTCACCTTCGATGTCAAAAAAGGCTCAATTATTGAGGGGCTTAAACCACTGACAGTTCCTGTTATTCATCGACATGCAAATTTTAGGATTTGCGTGGGCGACAACGTCGAAACTATTCAAGGCATTGCCTAGTTGAATTCTAGAAATTGAGGTCGCGATCTCCTTCTAGAACAAAGGCTTGGATATTTGTCTGTAACTTTGAAAGATTGATCAAGAATTAGCGTGGGTAAAGTGATGCTAGCGGTCCTACGCAATGATAAAGATGGCGATTACATAAAGGTCGCAATCGAGTAACGAAGATTGTATGGGACGCAGATATAGATCCCTCGAGAAAGACAATAAGGATAGGTATCACTCAAATCTGAAGGCATATAGACCTTTGTTGGGAGCATATCGACCTGGGCTCTAAATCACCTTGTGGTCAAAATCTAAATTTTTTGGATTGTGGAAGCCCTGCCTTGGGCTTACTATTTCGGACATCGTAAAACTAGAATTAAGCAACTAAGGGGAGTACAGATGAGAGTAGTAGCGATTACACCGATTCATGTTACTGATGAAGAGTTAGCACGTCGCCAAGAGCGCTACACCCGTCTTGCACCAGCTGGAATGACTGTTGAACTTCGCAATCTCAGTTCTGCAAGCCCTGTTGCACTTGATCTGCAATCAGATGTGCTCTTAAGTGATGCAGCATTAATCGATGACATGTGCCATATAAATCAGGATGCAGCTGATTTTATTTTGCCAGACTGTGTTTTAGATCCAGGCTTTCGCCAAGGCGCAAAAGAAGAAGTTGTTGGGATGCTAGAGAGCGTGACTGCCCACCTTGTTGCACAAGGCCACAAAGTTGGCGCAGTAACTCGCAACGAGACAATTGGCGCAGAGCTTGTGCGTCGTATTGGTGAATATGGTTTTGCCGACAACTTTGCAGGTCTTGAAGTTTTAAACTTAAGTTTTGATGCAATCAACGATGAAGAGTTGTGGCACAAAGCGCTAAAGGTTGGCGTGGAAAAGTTGGCTGCAAAGGGTGCAACAGTTGTGATCAATGGCTGCTCTGCAGTTAACGTGGATCAATCTCAGTTATCACTAGAAGTTGTAGATCCAGCAGAGCTTGCACTGAAGTTAATTTTGGAAGAAAAAAGCAAAGCTCTTAGTAAGTAAAAACTGACCGGGGGAATGGCTGTGGAAAAATACGACTTAGTTGTTGCCGGCGCTGGTGGCGGATTAGTTGGTGCCATCAAAGCTGCACAGTTGGGTCTTAAAGTTTTATTGATCGATGCATCCCCAGATTTTATAAACACATGCAATACCTCTATGACCTCTGGAATGTTTCCTGCAAGTGGATCTCGTTGGCAAAAAGAAAAGGGAATCGTTGATTCTCCAGAGATCTTTGCCAAAGACATCATGAAAAAGACAAAGAACTCTGGCCATGTTGTGGCAACAAAGGCGCTAACAAATGTCAGTGTGGAAGTTTTCGAATGGATGGCCGACTCACTTGGTGTGCCATGGGAGTTAGTTACAGATTTTCACTATCCAGGTCACTCAGTAGATCGCTGTCTATCTGTTCCAGGGCGAATGGGTCAGTTGGTGTTGGGTCCGATCTGGAAAGTGGCATCAGATCAAAAGCTTTTTGACTTCAGAGCAAGCACGCGTTTAGTCGATGTTGTTATTAAAGATGGCCAGGTTGTTGCAGCTGTTGTCGAAAACTCCGACGGAAGCCAAGAAGAGATTGCAACAGATAATGTTTTGATGGCAACCAATGGCTATGGCGCTAATCAAAAACTATTGGCAGAGCACAATGAAGAGGTTTCTTATATTTATTATCACGGATCAAGATATTCCAAGGGTGAGGCCTTGCAAATTGGAATCAAACACGGCGCCGGGTATGGGTATTTAGATTCCTATCAAGGCCATGCTGCTATTTCTTCTCATGCAAAGACTTTGGTTGGTTGGACAACAATTATGCAGGGTGGCTTTATCGTTAACTCTGGTGGTGAAAGATTTGGTGATGAATCTGCAGGTTATTCAGAGTATGCAGCAATTCTCAATGATCAAAAAGGCAATACCGGTTGGATTGTCATTGATAAAGCAATTCATGAAGGCTCATTACTATTTAAAGAGTATGAAAACACGGCTGCAAGTGGAGCAATTGTTTGGGCAGATAGCATTGAAGAATTAGCAACTGCGATCGCTGTTCCTGTAGATAAGTTAACGGCCGAGTTAGACAATGCACATGCAGTCCATGACGGTAAGGGTCAAGATCGATTTGGGCGAAAAGCTTTTGAGAAAAGATTACAAGCGCCATTTGGCGCGATCAAAGTTCGCCCCGCACTCTTTCACACACAAGGCGGCGTGCAAGTAAATGCAGATGCACAAGTACTGCGCGAAGATGGTTCGGTAATTAAAGGTTTGTATGCAGCAGGTGGCGCAGCAGTAGGAATCTCTGGCCACGGATCAGATGGCTACCTGGCCGGCAATGGACTGTTGCCAGCATTTGGCTTTGCTTACCTGGCCGCAAAATCAGTGGCCTCTGCCTAATTCCCTCGGGCAGTTCACAGTCTCACTCAAATCACCCCATAAAGTTACCCAACCGAGACTTAGTCCCACGCGGTAGGTATTGCCGTTTATTAGTACTGGCCATAGGCTCAGGCCACTCAAAAGCATGCTTACTTCTATGGGTAAGCACTGCTTCTTAACAAGCAATAAAGGAGAGTACGAATGAATTTTTCAACATCTTCTCGAGCTAAGAAATCACAAGCTGCGCTATTTGCAGTTTTGGTTGCTGGTTCGCTATTAGCTGCAACGCCTGTATCTAATGCAGCAGCAGCTGTCAGAATTGGATCAGCATGTTCGACAGCTGATGCAATCGCAGTTTCAACTACTGGAAAGACAGTTACTTGCAAGAGTAAGAAGTGGACTGCATATAAGCAGGCATCATTTGTTTATAGCGCAACTTCAGTTCCTTACGGTGCAAAAGAAGAGTTTGCAACTTATGCAGTCCCACAGCAAATGGGATACTTTGCTGCAGAAAACTTAACAGTAACTTCACAAGGATCTGCTGGTGCCAACGTTGCTATTGCCGCAGTTGCATCAGGTGCAGTTGATATTGCTGGAGCAGACCTTGGTCCAGTTATGCAAGCCATTGAAAAAGGAACAAACATCATCGTTATCGGTGGCTTAGTTCAAAACTGGCCATGGAATATAGCTGTTAAAAAGGGAAGTCCAATCACAAAGCCTTCAGACTTAAAGGGCAAGAAAATTGGAATTGTGTCACTTGTTTCCGGTAGCTACCCATACACAAAGGCATGGCTAAAAGATAATGGTTTGACCGAAGCTGATGTGACACTTGTTTCTACTTCAACACCAGCCGGAGCTGAAAATGCTCTAAAAAACGGCGATGTTGATGCACTTGCTTGGTACACAGCTGTGTATGCAACTATAGAGTTCAATGGAACACCTCTTACATACTTCCCTAATGGACCATCTTTTAAGGGTGTTCGCTCACTTTCATGGGTAGCAAACGCAGACAAGTATGCAGCTAACCCAGAAATCTTTGAGCGTTTCTTACGCGCATCAATGAAGGGCTTAGTTTATTCAAACACGAATATTAAGTCTGCAGTTGCTTTGGGCATGAAGGAATATCCACAGCTACTACTTGGTTCAACCCTTGCAGAAAAATCTCCTGCAGCGGTTGCATCTCTTACAGCATGGCTTGCTTCAGCTAAGCCACTGACTGGAACTCCTGCAACATGGAAGAATCTGGGAATGATCACAAAAGCAGAGTGGACGATCAACCAGAATTACGCCACTCTTGCAGGTAACAAGAAGATCGCAATTGAATTTGATGCTTTCCTTGATACCGACACGATTGGACGCGCCAATCAATTTGACCGCGCTCCAATTGTGGCAGCAGCAAAAAAAGCTAAGTAGAAATAAAAGTAACCAATCTGTATAGAATGGGAACATGAGTAAAAATAACAATTCGGCAATCCAGGACGCCTCGCAAGAGGCGTCCTGGATTAACGTTGCCGCCTTACATAAGATCTACAACACAAGAGGCGGCGGAAAGACGCATGCTCTTGCTGATATTAACTTCACCGTTAAAAAAGGTGAGTTCATCTCCATTGTTGGGCCATCTGGCTGCGGTAAAACCACTCTTCTTAATGTTCTTGCAGGTTTGATTTCAAAAACAGAGGGCAGTGCATCTGTCTCTGGCCATGAAGTGACAAAACCTTTGCCAGAAATTGGCATGGTATTTCAGGCCCCAACGTTGCTTCCTTGGCGCACAATTTTAGAAAATGTGATGGTTCCGGTTGAAGTACAAAAGCTTGATAAGAAAATGTATTTAGAAAAAGCAAAAGAACTTCTAAAGCTTGCAGGCCTTGATGGCTTTGAAGATAAGTTTCCCAACGAGCTCAGTGGAGGAATGCAACAGCGCGCAGGTATCTGTCGCGCACTTGTTCACTCACCTTCCGTGTTGTTGATGGATGAGCCATTTGGGGCTTTAGATGCCATGACTCGTGAATACATGAACTTAGAGCTACTTAGAATTTGGAAAGAAAGTAATCAAACTATTGCTCTGGTAACTCACTCAATTACAGAAGCGGTCTTTTTATCTGACCGCGTGATTGTTATGAGCCCGCGCCCTGGGCGTATTGCAGAGATCATTACGATTGACCTACCAAGGCCACGAACTCTTGACATGATGAACAGCGACGCAGCTGGTTTTTTTGTTAAAAAGATTCGCCAATACTTTAACGCTGCAAACGTGATTGAATAAAAGGGAGCGAGAATGAAATTTCTTCGAAATCGACCAGAGTACGTCCTCGTTCCTTCTGTTTTCATTGCCTTTGTTTTGATTTGGGAAAATCTTGTCAATATCATGGAGGTTGAAGAGATTATTTTGCCAACACCTTCTAGAATTGGTGAGGCTCTATTTTTTCAGTTGAGTAACCCTTTGTTTTGGTCCAACTTTAGGATAACCAGCCAAGAAACTCTATTAGGGTTTACGGCCGCGGTTGTTTTTGCAATTATTGCGGGAACATTTATCTCACAAATTAAAGTTATTGATAAGGCATTCATGCCTTATCTTGTTGGCTTTCAAGCAATCCCAAAAATCGCTTTAGCACCAATCTTTATCGTTTGGTTTGGTTTCGGAATGACAAGCAAGGTCGTTATGGCCGCTACTGTCGCTTTCTTTCCAATCTTGATTAATATTATTGAAGGTTTGAAGTCAGCTGACAATGATCAAATTAGAATGCTCCGAGTTTTTGGTGCTACAAGATTCCAGATTTTCTTAAAAGTTCAGGTTCCATGTGCTCTTCCTTTTTTCTTTGCAGGTCTTGACGTTGGAATCTTGCTTGCAATCCTAGGCGCTGTTGTTGGCGAGTTCCTTGGATCACAAGATGGCCTTGGAGCAATGGTTTTGTTGGCACAGTACAACTTTGAAGTGCCGACAATGTTCGCCATCCTTATCGTGCTCTCCCTTATGGGAATTATTTCTCACATCATCGTTAAAGCTTTGCAACGCAAGTTTGCTTTCTGGGCAGATAGCAGCAACTTCATCGGTAATTAATTCCAATGTCATCTTCTAATGACTTTGCCGGCAAGGTTGCAGTAGTCACCGGTGCTGGTCGCGGTATAGGCGCAACCATTGCCAAGCAGTTAGCAAACCGTGGTGCCATTGTTGCCTCTGCTGACATTTTGCCGGAATCTGCGTGGACCAGTGATTTAGCTGCCCCTCACACACGCCATCACTTAGATGTTCGTTCGAAGCAATCCTGTGTTGATTTAGTTAAAGAAGTTGTTGCAAAGCACGGGCGGTTAGATCACCTTGTTAATAATGCGGGGATTGTGCGCAGGGCAAAGGCAAGTGAAATGTCTGAAAAAGACTTTACTGATGTCATTGAGATCAACTTGTACGGCACATTCTTTATGAGCCAGGCAGTTTATCCAGAGCTTAAAAAAGTAAAGGGAACAATCGTCAATATCGGTTCTACAAGTGGACACTCGGCCGTTCTTGACACTGTCAGTTACTCAGCAAGTAAAGCTGCAGTTATGTTTATGGCAAAGTCACTTGCCTTTGAATGGGCAACAGATGGAATCCGAGTCAATGCTGTTGGACCAACGATTGTGCCAAGTAATATGACAGCGCCGTTGTTAGTAGATCCTGTTTTCATGGAAGATAAAATGTCCACTATTCCTATGGGCCGCATGGCAGAGCAGCTAGATGTTGCACAATCTGTTCTATTTTTACTGGGACCAGAATCAGCCATGGTTACAGGCCAGACAATATATATAGACGGTGGCGTAACAATCCACTAGTTGTTTGAACTAGAACAACTTTCTTCTAGTTGTTTGCAAAGAAACGAACTGGACCAACGTGCTCTAAGGCAACGCTTTGGCCAACGTTAAAGTCAAATGGTCCGGGAATTCTAACCTGTAGATGTTGATCAGCAATATCAATTGCAACCATTGCATCATGGCCGTAGTAATCGATTTTGGTAATTAGCCCGTTTATGGAGCCAGATGTTACAGATTTGTTTAACTTGATCTCTTCGGGGCGAATAACAATATGCCCAGATGCAACAGATTGTGCCGAAGATTTAACTGGGTTAAGAATGTAGTCAGTTGAACCATCAGATAGTTTAGATGCCTGCAGAACTAAAGCATCACCTGTGCTAATTGCAATTGTTGGGGATATTGGAGATGAATAAACATCTTCGGGTGTCCCGGATTGAACAATCTTGCCATCTCGCATCAGTGCGATTACATCGGCAGAAACAAGGCCCTCTTCACGATCATGAGTTACTAAAATCGCTGTTGTGTTCTGTGAGCGCAGCAAAGTGATTACATCTGTTCGAAGCTCTGTTCTAAGCTCGGCATCTAGCGCAGAAAAAGGTTCATCAAGTAAAACAATAGAAGGCTTAATGGCAAGGGCTCGGGCTAAGGCAACGCGAGTCTGTTGGCCACCAGAGAGTTGATGTGGCATTCGTTTGCCAAAGCCCTCCATACCGGTTAGAGCTAACATCTCTTTAGTTGTTTGGCGGATCTGATCTTTTGTAAATACTGCAGTATCAATTCCAAAAGAGATGTTGTCGGCAATGTTTAAGTGCGGAAATAAAGCACCTTCTTGTGGAACATAACCAATCTTGCGCTTATGCGGTGGCAAGTGAACAGAAGAAAAAGAGACTAACTGTTTGCCAAAGCGGATCTGGCCTTCGCTGGGGCGAATCAAACCGGCGATTGAGCGGAGCAGCGTTGTTTTGCCACAGCCAGAGGGGCCAAGCAAAGCGGCTATCTGACCAGGTGCAAGAGAGAGTGAAAGATCATCTAAAACAACTTTGCCACTTAATAAAACCCTCAGGTTGGAGACTTCAAGTGCGTTCACTTTTGCCCCCCTGCGCTCTCTAGTTCATAAGAATGAGTATCTTTATCTGGTCTGCTAATCAAAAACGTTGGAATCGCTGCTACAAGAACCAAGATTAATGCATAAGGTGCAGCCTCGTTAAATCGGTTGATCGAACCGAACGACCAGATTTGTGTTGCTAAAGTCTCAAACCCTGTTGGGCGGAGCATCAACGTTGCAGGCAGTTCCTTCATTGCAGTTAGGAACACCAAGATAGTTCCAATGCCAATACCAGGGGCTGCAATAGGTGCAATCACTTTTTTAACTACGGCCCACTGATTCATACCAAGTGTTGCCGCTACATCTTTCACGCTATTTGGCACACGGGCAAGGGAAGAGCTCATACTGGTAACAGATTTGGCGAGAAACAAAATTGCATAGGCAAATGCCAACAAAAATGTTGTCTGATAAAGCGGTCCAAGTTTTGAACCAATCGATACCAGCGCTAATCCCACTACAACACCCGGCAGAGCATGTGCGATGACAACTATTTTATTTGTCACAGTAGCAAAGCGTGATGAACCTCCAGATAGTAGAAGACCTAAAGGCGCAGAAAGAACTAGTGCGATTATCGCGCCAAAGGCTGCAACAGAGACCGTTGAAATCGTTGCGCTGGCAAGTGAGGCCCAATCAATAGCAACTGGGTTAGAAAAAAAGCGAGTGAGTAAAACATAAAAGGGAAGTATTACGGCAACTGTTGCAAAGGCTGTGATAACGGCAACGGTTGCAAAACGCAGGTACCCCTTTTGTATTGGTGATGTTTTAACCGAAAGGGACTTAATCAGTTGTGACTGAGTTGATTTACCCTTAATTGATTCATCGGCCAAAACAAAGAGAATCGAAAATGCAATCAATACAAATGAGATAACAGCTGCCGCGCTTCGATCATATGAGGCGCGATACATGTTTTGAATCGAGACAGTCAGTGTTTCAACGTTTAGAAGTGATACAGCTCCAAAATCACTCATTGTGTAGAGACCAGCCAGTAGCGCGCCGGCACTAACGTGGCCTCGAATTTGAGGAAAGACAACTCGAGAAAATGTCTGTCTTGGGTTTAGTCCAAGTGATCTAGCTACTTCTATCTGAGATCCATCAATACCTCTAAGCCCAGCAAGTGTTGCCAAAATAATGTACGGGATAGTTGAGATAGAAAGAATGAAGACTGCGGCTGTAAAACCAGAAAAAGAGGGAACAAGTGCCACCCATGTGTAGGTAAATACATATGAAGGGATGGCAAGGGGAAGCACTGCTGGAATTACTAGAAGCCTGCGAAATGGAACCTGAACAAAGTGAAGGCCACTTGCAATTGCAACACCTAGAACAAGGTTGATTGCCACCACGCAGATGACAAGAGAGGCAGTGGTTACAAGAACTTCTAAGGTTTTTTGGCGAAAAAGTAACTGCACTATCTCATCGATAGGTTTATCACTTGCTCGTACTAATAGATAGACAAATGGAATCATAGAAATAGCTGCAACTGCCCCTACTGCCGTAAGCAGTGCAATCCGCCACCGGCTGCGCTGTTGTGCGCCAGTAGAAGGTTGTTCCTGAAAAGGAGCGGGCAGGGTTGTCAACATTTTTCTACAGCAGACCTACTTGGATGAGAAGATCTTGTGTGGCCTTAATGTTGCTAAGAGTTTTTAAATCAATTGATGGAGCACCGATTTTGTTTAGCGCAGGCAACTCAGTAGGCGGCTGAGCGCCATCTAGAAGTGAGTATTCATGCGTATCGCTTACAAACTTTTGCTGAGCAGGCTCAGAGGTTAAGTAGTTAATCAAATCCTGCGCCGCTTTTTGCTTTGAACTAGTTTGTAAGATTCCAGCACCTGAAACGTTGATTAAATTGCCAAGATCTCCGGGGGTAAAGAATCCATTTTTCACATTTACTGCACGGCCCAAAGCCTCTGATACTTCCCAGATGTAATAGTGATTTACGAGTCCCATAGAGATCTCACCTTTGTCGATTGCCTCAACAATTGCCGAGTTCTTAAGGTATATCTTCACGCCATTTGTTTTTAAACCTTCAAGCCAAGTTTTGGTAAAAGCCGTTCCTTTGTTCTCAATGAGCGCTGTAAGGAATGCTTGAAAAGAGGCGTTTGTGGGTGCGATTCCAATCTGATTTTTATAGATTGGCTTGGTTAACTCTGTAATTGAAACCGGCAAAGTTTTTACTCGATCAGGTGCATAGGCAAATACGCGAGCGCGACCTGTAATTCCAACCCACTCACGATTAGCGGCAACGTATGCCGCAGGGATCTCTGCTGCAACATCACTAGGTAGTTGAGTGAACAACCCGGCTTGTGAAATTGCACCAAGTGATCCGGCATCTTGTGAAAGGAAAAGATCTGCAGGGGAGTTGCTATCTTCTTCAAGAATCTGCGCAGAAAGTTCGGCCGAATCGCCATAGCGAACATTTAGCTTGATTCCAGTTGATGCTTCCCAGTCAGCAAAGAAAGGCGCAATGAACTCTTCAGAGCGGCCCGAATAAACGGTCAACTCTGTGACATCTGTTGCCTGCTCATTAGTAGATGAGGAACAGCCAGCCACAAGGCCAAGCATCAACAGGGCTGCAGATATGGAGGCTAACTTCTTCATATTAAGCACGCGGTCCACTTTCTATCGGGGATAGAGGCAAGGCCAAAAGCCATCGCCTTAGGTCTCTGACTCTACCCGTGATGGGGGTATTTACGCAACATGAATGTTGCGTAAATCATCTATGCGGGGCTCAGTATTTACACAGTACTTTTGTGACAAGTTTCTTCGGCGCTACGCCTAAATCAGTGCAATTTCAATGGGTCTGTTCATAAGGGCCTTGGTTAGAATGTTTTGGTGTTGATCAAAACAGCGAGTGCTTTGCTTTCTCGCAAAGGTAATGCTCCTAGGCGAGTGCGGATCTGGGTTATCCAGGTTCTGGCGATGGCGCTCGCAATCTCTTTGGTGCCTTCTGTCTCTGTTGCTGCGCCGTCGGTTGCAAGCGTTCAGCGAGAAGTAGACCGCCTGAGAACTCTGGCCGCCGAGAAGTATGAATCAGCTAATGAGGCAAATATTCGCATTAAGGCCTTAGAAAAAGAGATGCAGGTTCTCCAGGGCCGCGAAGTTGTGCTTCGTAAAGATTTGGATGCGGCAAGTTCTGTCATTGAAAAGATCGCCCGCGAAAACTATATGTCCGGAGGACTTGGACAATCTTTGGGGCTGGTTTTCTCAGCCGATCCCTCTCAGTATTTAGCTGATGCATCTACTTTGAATTATGTCTCGACTAACTATGCACGTCAGTTGCGTCAGTATTCAACGAGTAAGCAGCGGGTTGATGCATCACAGTCTGTAGTAACCGATAAGACCGCGTTGTTGATTCGCGAAAGAGCGATTTTGAATAAAGAGATTGCAAAAGCTAAGTCATCTTTAGAATCAGCTGAAAAACTCTTGAATTCATTGAAGAAAGAGGATCGCGAACGTCTTGCAAAAGAAGAGAAGGATCGAGAAGGAAGAATTTTTGATGCATCAAAGAAATATGCCTCTAGCTTTGTTGGTGACAATACACGAGGGTCAAAAGCTCTTAAATACGCCCTGGCACAGATCGGTGATATCTATGTGTGGGCTGCGGCGGGGCCAACCAGGTGGGACTGTTCTGGTTTAACAATGCGGGCATTTCAAAATGCAGGGGTTTCATTGCCACACTCATCTCGCGCGCAGATTCGATATGGAAAAAATATTTCTTTTGGTTCAGTAAAGCCTGGAGATTTAGTATTTTTTGGAAGTCCTATTAGCCACGTCGCTATCTATATGGGCGGTGGAAAAATGGTTCATGCGCCAAGACCCGGCAAGCGTGTTGAAGTTACAGAGTTTCCAAGAAGTTTTGGAAATAAGCGATTTGCCGGCGCAACCCGTATTTAACTGGCGAATTTAAACAAAGTTTTATACACACCTTTAACCGAAATTTTAACTCCGGTGGTTAGATACCGCCTTTATCAAGTCCTTTTAAAACCTGCTGGGCTCTAACGCCTAACTCTTCCAAATCCGAAAGTCTTTTTAAGCCATTCACCTGCTGGCTCATACGGTGGTTTTTAACAAATGTTTCTTTATGACGATCAAGAAAATCCCAATACAACGTTGTAAATGGACAGGCAGTTTCGCCAACCCGCAGTTTTGGATCATAAACACAGCTCTTGCAGTAACTGCCCATTCGAGAGATATAGGCACCTCCTGCTGCATATGGCTTACTCATCATGGCGCCACCATCTGCATGTAATCCCATACCGATAACGTTTGGAACCATTACCCACTCGCTGGCATCTATAAATACTTCTCTCATCCAATCCAAAAACGCCTGCGGATTTGTCCCTGTTATCAAAGCTAGATTGCTCAACACCATTAATCGTGGAATGTGGTGGACCCATGCACGGCTTTCAATGTCGGCAACAATTGTTTTAACACAGTTCATATCTGTTTTATTTGAATCACTAAAAAGCGGAAGCAGGGGGCGGTTAGCACCTAGTTGATTATTTTCTCGATAATCCTGGCCCAGATACCAGTACATTCCATTTACATATTCACGCCAACCAATAATTTGACGGATAAAGCCCTCGGCAGATGCAATTGGTATGTCTCCAGTGTTAAAGGCTTTGACTGCGGCATCAACAACTTCTTGCACGTGCAATAGGCCGTTGTTTAAGTATGGCGATAAGAGCGAATGATGCAACGCCCAGTTATCTGCAGCCATTGCATCTTCATAGGGGCCAAACTCTGCAAAGTGATTGTTAATAAAGTTTTTTAGTTGAGCAAGTGCTCCTTTGCGAGTTGTTGCCCATGTTGAATCGGGTGCGTAACCAATCTCGCTGGCAACCTCTTGATCAATCTGATCTCTTTTGTGATCCAGGTATGGGGGCCATGTGTAGTTCTTTGGTGGTGGCAATCTATTTTCTTTATCAAAGTTCCATGCCCCACCGGCAGGTTTTCCTTTTTCCATCAGAACATTTAGTCGAGTTCGTTGGAGGCGATAGAAATTTTCCATCAAATAACTTTTCTGCCCATCTGCCCACTGCGCAAAGAGAGGCCTTGGAGTTAGGAAAAAGTCATTGGGGACAAATTCGACGCCGAACTCTTTGAGCGCATTAAACTGGCGAAAAGAAGATGGTTCAGCCGAAATAATCGACAAATTGGGAAAATCTTTTTTTACCTTTTCAAGTCCGCTGACCGTTGTAGCTGCTTTTTCATACCGAACTGTGTAACCCAGGGTTCCAAGGTGTTGTGCAAAGTGGCGGGCCGAAGAGATCAAAAAGTGAAGGCGCTGTCCATGCCAGTTTCTGCCCGTTGTCATTCGTTGACTTTCAACAAAAATGATTACATCTTGGGCAGGATCACTTCCCTTGAGAGCGCCAAAGTTTTCGTTGAGATGATCGAAGGCGACATAGATAAGCCGTTTCATTTCTTAACTTTACTGCTGATCCAATTAATTGTGAGGTGAGTTAGAGGCTGCCTCGGTGAGATCTGCTGTGGGATATCGGCCAACTAGCGGCTACCTGTTGCAGGAGCTAGATATTGCATTTACCCTTGCATGTATACATTTGTTCTTGCACGGTGCAATCTAGGGGAATCAAATTAAGGCGGTCGAAATGAAGTACAAATCAGTCAAGGGTCTGCTCAAGGGCGATGAGTCACTGATTCCTGTCACTTTCATAGACAAGCTCGAAGATGTTTTGCATGGTTTTCTTGGAATAATTCTTTTCATAATCTCAGTGCTGGCTGCGATTTATAGTCTTATTCGGCTCATCGAAACACGCCCATTTTTTCCAGTAGGAATGATTCAGGGCATTAACGACATTCTCTTTGTCGTGATTATCCTAGAAATTATGCGCACGGTAATCGTGCGATTTACTGATGGAATTTTTCAATTAGATAATTTCTTGATTATCGGCGTAATTGCAGCAGTGCGACACATCCTTACCGTTGGTGCTTCATTGACTATGGAAAAGGAAAAGACAACAGAGTATTTCAACCGCGCCCTGACTGAAATGGGAGTAAACACAGGAATTGTCTTAGCTTTGGTATTTGCCCTGTTCTTATCTCGGGCGGCTCGTAAAGCCCCAAATTAGGCCCTTGCCTGGCAGACCAGTTTACTTATTGTTCATAGAAAGAGTGTCAAAAGTTTCGAGTTATTTATTTTAACTGCAACCTTTCCACAGTTGGATTCGTCCAAACTACGGAAAGGTAGAAAATTCAAGATGCGCAAGGGATCTATTTTATCAATAACACTTGCTTTAGTAACTGCCCAGTTACTAACGGTTAACGTGATCCAGCCAGCAATTGCTGCTGAGCCAAAATCTTCAGTAATCCTAACTTTGCTCCACAATAACGACGGTGAGTCCTCATTAGGCGCCGATGCAATTTATAAAAGTACTAGCGGAGATATAAAGGCTGGCAGCGCTGCAGCTTTTGCAGCAGTTTTTGATCGCGAGATCCAAGATGCTAGATCCATTGGAAATGCGGTTCTCTCTGTTTATGCTGGTGACTCATTCTTACCAAGTAAAAATATTATTTGTAGTGAGCCAGGCTCGCCAACTTCAAAGAAACCAGTTCTAGATGCCGTAGCCCAGGCAAAAATGCCATATGACGTTCATATCCTAGGCAACCACGAATTTGATTATGGAACCGGATTCTTATCTCGCTACATCAAGGCTTTTGGTTCAAATGGAAAACCAAAGCACCCATTCATCTCGGGCAATTTAGATTTCAGCAAAAACCCTGATCTAAAATCAATGGTCGGAAAAGCTGCTCTAAGTAATGGGCAAATTATCAATGGCAAGGTTTTGGGTCGAAGTTATATTCATACCGATCCAGTGACAAAGCATAAGTTTGGCGTGGTCTCAGCCGTCACATGGACGCTGAGAACTATCTCAAGCCCAGGATCGGTTGAATTAAAATCAAGTGATCTGCAATCAACTGCAAAAGTTGTTCAGGCACAGATTAATTCACTTCAGCGCATGGGAATTAATAAGATTATTATGGTGAGTCACTTGCAGGCTGCCAGCAATGACAAAGACTTAATTGCTTTGCTAAAGGGTGTAGACGTTGCGGTAGCAGGCGGTGGCGATGAGTTACTTCAGAACCCGACAATTGACAATGCAACTGAATTAATTCCTGGTGAATCAGCACCGGTAGGAACATACCCAACCATCCTTAAGGATCTATCTGGTACAGAAGTTCCTCTAGTTACAACAAGTGGAAACTACAAGTACCTTGGTCGGGCTGACATAGTCTTTGATGCCAAAGGTAATTTAGTTGAAGTAAAGCCAGACACCTCATACCCACGTCGTGTGGTTCCAGTCAGTGATACTGCTACTGCAGCAGGTGTTACCGATGCGGTTGTGCCAAAGGCAAACATTGTGAAATTAGTCGACACGCCATTAACAGCATGTTTATCTGATTTCGTAGCACCTATTGCTGCAAGCAATGTGGTCTTTAACACTGATCGCGGTAGCGCAACGGTATTAGGAGTTAGAACTGCAGAGACAAATGGCGGTAACTTGGTGACTGATGCATTTGCTTATAGCTATACCCAACGTTATGCAAAAGCTGGATTACCTCAACCATCTACTGCAACACCGATGGTTGTGATTACAAATGGTGGTTCAATCAGACAAAATCCAGCGACCGCACTGCCAGTAACTGGAGTTGTAGGTGAAATCTCAAGAGGAAATACTTTTGATCTTCTGCCATTTGGAAATACCATGGTTGCTCTGACTGGTGTGACTGCCACACAGATGAAGGAGATCTTTGAAAGATCTTGTTCAGTTTCAACAGCAGGTGGTGGACAATTCCTGCAAACTTCTGGGGTGAAAGTTGTTTGTTTGAGAGCAGGAACCGCGCAGGTGGTCTCAACCCCAGCAGCCGGGGCAACCGCAGGAACCATAACTACTGCCGGCACCCGAGTTAAATCAATAACACTCGCAGATGGTCGTGCGTTGGTAACAAATGGTGAAGTGGTAGCAAATGCTCCATCAGTAACTATTGTCACCACAGACTTCACCGCAAAAGGTGGAGATAATTATGCAACTCTTGCAGCTCTTAAGTACTCATCTATTGGAATTGATTATGAGGTGGCACTCTATGATTACCTACGGAGTTTCCCAATTGGTACGAATAGTTTGGCAACAATTCCAAATACCGATGTCAGATATAAAGTACTAACAGGTGAAGGCAGATTCATCTGGGAGTAATCTATCTAGGTCGTAACCCAAACCAGCACTGGCTGTAAAAACAGTCAGTGCTGGTTTGTTTTGTTTCCAAATCGACTGGCCAAGTATCTGCATTATCTTCTGCCATGTACTCTTAAGCCTCAAATGGATAAACAAATTGTTGTCATTTACGACGGTCAATGTCATTTCTGTCAGGCAAGTATTGATTGGATTGAGCAGAAGTTAGTTGTGGAATCAAAACCTTTTCAGCAAGAAGATCTAGCAAAACTTGGACTTACCTATGAAAAATGTTCAAAGGCCGTGCATGTTGTTGCTGGGGACAAAGTATTAGTTGGTGCAGCTGCAATCGCATATTTATTGAAAATGCGGGGAAACCGTGCACTTTCTTTATTGATCACAACATCAGGTCCCTTTGGCCGGTTTGGCTATAAGTGGGTTTCAACCCACAGAGACTCGTTGGTTGTTAAGGCCGTACATCGCTTGCTTAATCAATCAAATACGCGTTACAACAGAAAGCAAAAGAGTTAGACCTGCCTATGCGAGCTAAAACAAAAAATGGTTTTCCCCCAAAAGTCTGCGTGCGTTGTGGATTGGAGTTTGAGTGGCGTAAAAAATGGGCTAGAGATTGGGAAAACGTTAAGTATTGCTCGGAACGGTGCAAGGCAGGCAAGTAGGAACCGTTACTAAAGTTGATCAAACCTGAAATAAAGAGTTACAACTTCTCCGTGGGCAAACTTGTGTGCCTGAACGCCTTCTCCTCTCAAGAGATGAACGTGGCCTTCACCATGCACGCGCCAACTATTGTTTTCAAAACTAACGTCAGGATCATCATTTAACCCTGTTACAAGAGCTGTTGATTCATCAATCCCAATGACAGTTGTCCCAACAGGGGCAGTAAGTAGTTTGCGTGCTGCAGCATCTGGAATCCAACCAAAGAACTTGTTGTAGTGGGGGATAGTGCGGATTTCACCAATTAATCCAAAACCTTCTGTTCCATCTTCTTTTGGGCGAAAAAAATTAGGGACATGTTTACCCATAGCCATAGCACCTGCGCTACAACCTGCAAGTGAGCTACCTGATTGCCATGCAGTTTCGATTGCAGACCAGACAGGTGTATCGGTCAAAGTATTCGCAAGATATCCAGGATCCCCACCAGAGAGGTAGATAAGTCCAGCATCTTTAATTTGATTGGCAAAGGCTTCGTTCATAGCATCTTCTCGCGTATAGATGGGAAGAAAGATTTGCTGCGTTCTCATTCGCTCTGCCTGTGCGCCGCCGAGTGTTTTCCAAAAACTTAATCTTTCATCACTTTCTTGACCGGCAGCAGTTGGAATTTGAATGTAAGTATTTTTCTTGCCGAGGTTTTTTGCATTGTCTAAAAGCGATTGTTCAAGGTTTTGCATTACGGGTAGGTATTCACCGGAACCCACAAGTGCCAGCGCCCCATTCATAAGTAAAGGTTATCTCGCCTGGGATGATTTGGAAGGGGCTGTATAAGCGCTCTGAAAAAGTTTAAGGATCTCTCCTTAAACTTTAGATCAAAAAGACTTCAAGCAATTTTTCTGAAGCCAGAAGGGCATTTTGGATTTTTGCCCTTGATTGTTTGGGTCTTTTTCCCTTTTTTACACTTAATAGATTTTTTTGCAGATGTGACAGGTTTTTTAGCCCCCACTTTTTTTTCGGCCAATTTAGTTCCTGCTTTTGGAGTTTGAACTCCCGATTCAATTTTTTCCTGAATCTGCCCAAGTATTGTCCCGCTAGAAACTGAGGAATTTGGTTGAGTACCAGGATTTGAAGGAACAAGAGGAATCGAACAGTAGGGAGGTGGAACAGTAAATGATGCACAGAGTGTTGGTGGCATTAATGGCGTAGTGGTTGATGGAGTGTAAACATTTGAGTTTTCATTCCCAATTCCATTTTGCTGCGCTGCATACCAAGCAGATTGGTGAGCACCGATTGCAAGATCCATCGCACTTATGTTTTCTTGACCACACAAGACCCCTATATAACCCATCGAATATTCAGTACCACTAAAGGGAGTTCCGTAATCATGACACGTTTGGCCTGATGGATTTTCAGATCCTCCATTTCCTTGGGAAGCAGCCCACTCATTAAAGTAATTAATAATGAGTTGATCCATCCAAGTTATGTTCTCTTGTCCACAGACAAGGCCGATATATCCCAGCGTTTCAACTTGGCCACCATAAGGAGTTCCATAATCAAAACAAGGTTCATTGGACGAATTGCCACTGTCACCTGAATTTTGTTGTGCGGCATCATAAATAGCTGGATATTCAGCAATTACTTGATCCATATCATTTAGATTTTGTTGCCCGCATAAGATTCCGACATACCCCATAGAATATTGAGTGCCTTCATAGGGAGTTCCATAATCGTGACAAGGTTCATTTGCCGTAGCAGCAGTGGGTAAGGTTAATGAACAAATTAGGCTCACCAACAATAGAATTCGAAACACCCCGGTGCGATTTTTCACGCTACAAGGGTAAATGCCCAAGTCTTTTTCTTCTACCTAGAATTTCTATAGGAGGTATAAAATAACCTCATGAATCACCCCTGCCGGTCTTCAATTGCTGATCACATTAAGTGACGCCGGGCCTTGCACATGACTAGGTCCCGCAAATCGATCGCTAGTGGCGTCTTACTCATTGTTCTACTTGCCCTGATTCCTGCGGCTGCCGTTTCTGCCCCAAAAGTAACTCCGGGTCTTACTTGTAAGGTTTTGAATCAAAAAATGATTTACCTCGAGAAGACATATAAATGCATAAAGTCTGGAAGAAAGTTAATTTGGAATAAAGGCTTTGTTGCAGGTAAAACTACTCCAACAATTACATACCCTGCAGCACCAACAAGTTTCGATGACTTGGTTGAAAATTACAAAGGAATTTCTTATGCTGCATGGAGTAAATCAAGCTCTGTACTAAAAGGTGCTAAAAGTGTAGTTATTCCATTTAAAGCGGTAACTGGACCGAAAACGACACTTGCATATAAAAATCCCGAAAAAATTTATGACTTGGTTTCTCGCATGTATACGGGGTATCAAAGCGCAAAAGATTTCACGGTGCTCTCCTTCGCATACGATGATCGCGACTGGGCGGAGCAGCAGATGAAAACGATTCAGCCTTCATCGACCTGGCAATGGATTTCATATACAGCGTGCGTGACACGCGCAACATGCTGGGGTGGGGGCATGCATACAGATGAGAGCGGCAGAGGGCTAATGGTAATGACCACTGAGGTTCTGGATGAAAATCATATTTCAGGAACTCTTGATGCACACGAGTTCACACATGCGGTGCAGCAGAATCAAATGGGTCGTTCTCAACCGTGGCCACCATCAGGGACTTGGCCACCAACCTGGTTTCTCGAAGGCCAGGCTAATTACACGCAGTATGCAGCCGTCTACCATGAATCATTTGAGCTCTATACAAACAAACGACGCAGTTCCATCCAAGATCTTTACAGAGATTCAAAAATTACATCAAATTGGATTCAGGAGTATTTTGTAGTCAATCCACCGTCGGATTGGTTTAATAAATATGAACGTTGGCGACAATATGACCTCGGTAGCATGTTGGTTGAAGTTCTAACTGCAATTAAGGGCCCTGCATCGACAATGGAAGTGTGGAAGCAATGTGGCACGGGAATGACCTTTGTTGATGCCTTTGAAAAGGTCTACGGAATCTCATTCGACAAAGCGCTACCGAATATTTCGAAAGCTATCGCACTGGAACTTGGCCGCAGTTAGCACAGCGTTTTGCGTGTTAAAGCTAAGTGGGTTGTGAGGGGTTCGTTATCAAACCTTTAAACCCTTCCCTTTGACCCACTATGCGGATATACCCGTTCTTGATCCACCTCCAATATTAGGGATAGCCAGTGACGAATCAGGGGTATTGAAAAACATCTAAGCCAATTTGGGAGGTAAGAGTAGAAATGACTGCTCAAATTCCCATAAGGCCTGATCTCTCCATTACCCTTTTGGAATGAGAGTTACAGGGAGCCTAACGAAGGGCTTATTACTTGCTCTTGCGATTGCCTTGATCCCAGTCAACGCTGTTTCTGCCCAGAAGATAAATCCTGGAAGTACCTGCAAAGTTTTGAAACAAAAAGTTGTTTATTTGAAAAAAACTTACACCTGCACTAAATCAGGCACGAGGTTAACTTGGAATAAGGGCGTAGCGATCAAGTCAACACCCATTCCAACACCAACTACAATACCAACTCCAATACCAACGAAGAATTTTACCTACACACCACCAACAGTATTAGGTGACAGTATTGAGATATGCAAAATTAAGGAAGTGAGTAATTCAAGACGTGGCGGTGGATTTACTGGGGCGGGTTTTCCTGAGTGGATTACTCTTACTCCGAGCAAGGGAACGGTTAAGTGGGCATTAATACCAATTGATTTCTCAGATCTACCTGGAGAGAAAAACTTTAGATCACGAGTTGATAATCAGATGAAACTACTATCTGATTGGTATTCAACCGTCAGTGAGGGAAAATTCAAGGTGGAGTGGGTAATAGCGGATAAATGGATGACACTTCCTGGAAAAACTTCTGAGTATGCGATTTCACAGTCAGTAAACCTCAATGATGCTGCGAATGGGCCTAAATTGTTTAAAGATGCGATGGATGCTGCTGATCCATTCTTTGACTTTACAAATATCCAGGTCGTTAATTTCATACTTCCTTCTGGTCAAACATTTATTGGAGAAGGTTCGCAAGGATTCCCGTGGGATCAAGCCGTTAAAAAATATGCTAGTAAAGAAGGCTCAATATCTGCCTATTCCATACCAGGGCAACATTTTGATCTACCAGGTAAAGAGTATTGGTCTTATTGGGCCCATGAGTTCGTTCACTCAATAGGAATTGCACATGTTGGGTCATCTCGTGAGTCCAGCTCATTTCATGCTTACGACATGAGCGGAAATCAAGACGGCCCCAATAGAGAACTAAGTGGCTGGCTTCGTTTCTTCGCAGGTTGGCTGAATGAAGAAAGAATCTACTGTCAAGGATTTGCAAAACTACAGAACACAGAAATAACACTTGTGCCTTTAAGTGGAAGTGATGTAGGGGTTAAAGTCGCAATAATTCCTATCAATGAATCTAAGGCCGTCATATTCGAATCAAGAAGAGTTACTAAATTTGATTGCACTACACCAACCCCAAGAAATGGTGTTCTGGTATATATTTTTGATGCAAAGTTAGGACATGGAGAGCCATTCCTTATCCCTGTGGCACCAGCTGTGAGGGCCTTGGAGAAAGATTCATGTGGATCACAAAACAACAAAAGTGATCCTACGAGAGACTTTCTTCTACATGAAGGAGATAAAGTTACAGTAGAGGGGATAACTGTAGAAGTTTTGCTTCATGGAAATTACGATAAAGTTTTAGTTAGCAAGAATCCATAGTTTATAACTTCCGTTGCATATTCACTAACTAACATCATCTTCTCCTTTTGAATTAAGGAGTCAAGAGATCAAATACTGGAAATAAAGGTTTGGCAGATATATCCACTATTCAAAGGTTTGAACCACATCCAAGGTTTGGACATAGCCCTCGGATTTACCTACATAAGTGGGTTGTGAGGGACTCGAACTACGTATCCTTCATAGGCCACATATGGATTCAATTGATCTTGATCCACAACCCATATTAGGGATGGGGTCTGACAATTACTAGATATTGAACAGATTTAGGATGGATTTGGGCGAGTCCGTGTATTTCTAAAGGTCCTCAGTTATTTTTCTCCCAAGTCCACTTGGAATCGGAGACCCACATGGCCATGCAAATCAAGCACATCAGTCATAAATTGATTGACACATTAAGCGATGGTGTGTTTTCCATTGCACTGACCCTCCTAGGGCTAGATGTTCTCAGCTTGGCACATGGAATAAGCAAGAGCGAAGACTTTAATGCCGCAATGTTTGAACATTGGCCGATTTTTTTTGCTTACGCTCTTAGCTTTTTTGTCTTATTTTCCTGGTGGTATCAATATCACGTAACAAGTCAATACGTAGTAGGAACAAGTACATTCATAGTTTGGAACCATGGTTTAACGCTTGGTTGGGTGGCGTTGATGCCATTTGGTGCGGCTATTCTTGCTGAAAATCTAAATACTCCAAATATGAAATGGGGAGTTTTCTACTTTGGCATTTGCCTCTTTGGTCAGTACTGGACTGCTTCAATTCAACGACTTGTACTTCTCATGATTAAAGGTGATGTAACAATCAACTGGACTGATGATTTCATTTTGACAAGTAAGTCAAGAGAGTATCAAAACAAAGCCCTTCTAATATTCAATGGCTTCCCAGCATTGTTGGGAATTGTTCTTGTAGCTACCTGCCTACTTAACTCTTGGGTCGCACTGGCCGGATATATGGTTTATATCTTTACTTTGGCAAATCCCGTTAAGAGTCTCAACAGATTGATACCGACACTCACAAAAATAATCAAGTAGCCAGCATTGATTCCCCTGGTATTCAAATGTGGGTTGTGAGGGACTCGAACTACATATCCTTCATTGGCCACATATGGATTCAATTGATCTTGATCCACAACCCATATTAGGGATTGGGTCTGACAATTACTAGATTTTGAACTCGATATCGGGAAATTGGGTTCTTCAAAACTCTTGACAGAGAAAGATTGGCTGTTAAATTGAGCTATGCGCAAAGTTGCTCTAGCCCTTTTGGCTATGAGCGCGCTGATTTTCTCCTCCGCCCCTATCGCTCAGGCTGGATTAAATGCGCCAGTCAATCTCAATAATCCCCGAGCAGTTCCAATCTTTGGGCAGCAAGGTCCCGCAGAAGTTAACTTGATGGCCGGCTGGAGTGGATTCTTATATTCACCACGTATTGTCTTTAGCGCTGCACATTCCCATTACCGTTTTGAGGCCAATGGTGATCGCGTTTTGATTGAACCTAAGTATATAACTGTAGGTAAACCTAACTCTTCAACAAAGAATGCTGAAGGTAGGGCAAAGGTCATTAAGACTTTTGTAGGCGACTATAAAAAATCATCAATGGGTGGGTTTAACGACTTTATTGTTCTTGTTTTAGATAAAGAATTAGCTACTATCTCTCCAGCAAAGTTGATGACTGCAGAAATTGAGGCTGAATTAGTCAAGGCACGAGCAGAGGTAGTTTTCCATGGATACGGTGAGTATCGAGATCGTTGTGATCCCGGGCAGAAGAATCCATGTCCTGAGGATCGGAATAATCCCAATAAAAGTCCAAGTGAGCTTCCAAGAATTATGAGATCCAACTTGGCTCCTAAGTCTGATTTTCCATGGTTGCAAGGTCAGCAACTTACCGATGTAGCAAAAGAAACATTATTAACAAATCTTTCATCGTGTCCTGGTGACTCTGGTAGTGGGATGACAACTACCTATAAAGGGGAAGTTTTTTATGTAGGGCAAGCATTTTCAACTGGATTGAATTTCTATGCCTGTGGAGCAACCAATACTCCTCCGAATGAAAAACACCCACGAGAGCTTGCTGTTTTTTCTCCAATCTATAAGCATTTAGATTTAATCAAGCAAGCTGAAGCTTTTTTGGCACAGCAAGCTCCACCTAAAAAGAGTGCGACTAGTAAGCCGGCCTCTTCTAAAACCTGTGTAAAAGGTAAGTTAACCAAAAAAGTATCTGGTCCAAACGCTAAGTGTCCAAAGGGATATAAGAAGAAGTAGTTCCGATATTTCTGAGGAACTACCCGACTTTAAGTGGGTTGTGAGGGACTCGAACCCCCGACCCAGGCATTAAGAGTGCCTTGCTCTACCAACTGAGCTAACAACCCGATCTTGCACCTAAGTGCTTGAACGCAGGTGGAAACCTATCAGCAATATTGGTCTAGATGCACATCTGCGACACTCAAATATCGCCCTTAGAAAGTATGCGAAAGTCTGAAGGTATTAGTGAGATTTCTTGAAGCGATCGCGAGATCGCTCGATTTCGGCGAGGGCCTCGGCGCGATTAACCCAGTTGCCTCCGCTCACACTTTTGCCTGGCTCTAATGCTTTATAGACTTCAAAGAAGTGTTGAATTTCAGAGAGTTCATACTCTGGAACATCTTTTATATCTTGAAGTAGTTCTTTACGAATATCTCCGGCTGCAACACAGAGCAATTTGTCATCTCCGCCAGCCTCATCTGTCATGTTAAACATTCCAATTGCGCGAACTGACACAACGCAACCAGGAAAAGTTGGTTCATCAAGCATGACTAAAGCATCAAGAGGATCGCCATCTAATGACAATGTGTTTTTCACAAAGCCATAGTCATAGGGATAGCGAGTAGATGTAAAGAGCATGCGATCAAGTCGAATTTCTCCAGTAACGTGATCAACTTCGTATTTATTGCGTGAGCCAGCTGGGATTTCAATGATCACATCAAAGATCATGCTCACAACTTTCTCATTGCATTGATTTAAAAATTGCTACGGATGTAACAACGAAAACTTGGGGTGAACGACGGGGCTCGAACCCGCGACATCCCGGACCACAACCGGGTGCTCTACCAGCTGAGCTACGTCCACCATGAGTTGCAAAGTCTACCCGTTTCTATGGGGTGGTTGGCCCCTGCTTTACTGCGGTGTTTTCATCAGAATCTGCAGTCGAGTTGAACACAGCCTGACGGTAGTAGACCAACTCTGCAATCGAATCTTGTATGTCGCCAAGGGCTCGGTGGTTACCGGTTTTTGCTGGGGCGTTGAAGTAGGCCTTTGGAAACCAACGTCTTGTTAACTCTTTTATAGATGAGACATCAACTGTTCGATAATGCAGATACTCATTTAAACGTGGCATATCACGTGCGATAAAAGTGCGATCAACGCCAACTGAGTTTCCGGCTAATGGAGATTTACCTGGCTGTGTTGATGCACTTTCTAAATAGGCAATGACGCGGTCTTCTGCCTCTTTGACTGTTATCCCATTTGGGATCTCTGTGATTAATCCAGATGTTGTGTGCATCGCTGTTACAAAATCATTCATACCGGCTAACTGTTCTGGCGTTGCCTTAATGACCACATCTACGCCATCACCGATTACATTTAACTCTGAATCAGTTACCAGAACAGCGATCTCGACAAGGACATCTTTTTCAAGAGAAAGCCCCGTCATTTCGCAGTCGATCCAGATCAGGTTTGCTTGTTCATTAGCCATGCGCGCCTGGCAGGAATCGAACCTGCGACAACCCGCTTAGAAGGCGGGTGCTCTATCCGACTGAGCTACAGGCGCTTGTAGTGGGTCGTCAATGCTAAGTCTACCCGCCACTTCCACTAAGGTTTCATTCCATGGCTGAGTTCATTTACACGATGAAGAAGGCGCGTAAAGCGCACGGTGACAAGGTCATTCTTGATGACGTCACAATTATGTTTTATCCCGGCGCCAAGATTGGTGTTGTTGGTCCCAACGGTGCGGGTAAGTCAACGGTTTTGCAGATCATGGCCGGACTGCAGCAACCATCAAATGGTGAGGCATATCTAACGCCTGGCTACACAGTCGGAATTCTGATGCAGGAGCCGGTTCTCAATGAATCAAAAAGCGTTATTGATAACGTTAAAGAGGGTGTTGCAGAAACAGTTGCAATGCTTGCACGCTTTGATGAGATTAGCGCAGAGATGGCAAATCCAGATGCAGACTATGACAAGTTGCTGGCCGAAATGGGCGAGCTGCAAGAACAACTTGATCATCGAAATGCATGGGAGCTTGATTCACAGTTAGAGCAAGCAATGGATGCACTTCGTTGTCCACCGGCTGATGCTGATGTTTCTGTTTTATCCGGAGGTGAAAAGCGCCGCGTTGCACTGTGCAAACTTCTTCTGCAAGCTCCAGATTTATTGCTCCTTGATGAGCCTACAAACCACTTAGATGCAGAGTCTGTTTTGTGGTTAGAGCAACACCTTAATAAATATGCCGGCGCAGTAGTTGCAATTACGCACGATAGATATTTCTTGGACAATGTTGCGCAGTGGATTTTGGAGTTAGACCGAGGCCGCGCATATCCATATGAAGGTAACTACACAACGTATCTTGAAACAAAAGCAGCCCGTCTTAAAGTTGAAGGGCAAAAAGATGCAAAGCGCGCAAAGCGTTTAACTGAAGAGCTGGAGTGGGTTCGACAAAATGCAAAGGGTCGCCAGGCAAAATCTAAAGCCCGTCTTGCCCGCTATGAAGAGATGGCATCAGAGGCAGACAAGCTTCGTAAGTTAGATTTTGAAGAGATTCAAATTCCACCTGGTCCTCGCCTGGGTAACGTTGTTATAGAAGTTAACAATTTAACTAAGGGCTTTGGCGATCGAGTTTTAATTGATGACTTGTCCTTTACGTTGCCACGAAATGGAATCGTTGGAATCATCGGACCAAACGGTGCGGGTAAAACAACACTATTTAAAACTTTAATGGGCATGGAACAACCTGATTCTGGAACAGTAAAGATCGGAGAAACAGTAAAGATCTCATACGTGGATCAGAGCCGTGGCGGAATTGATCCCAAGAAGTCACTGTGGGAAGTTGTCTCTGATGGACAAGACTTTATTAAGGTTGGCCAAGTAGAGATGCCATCTCGGGCGTATGTTTCTTGTTTTGGTTTTAAAGGCCCGGATCAACAAAAAGCTGCGGGAATTTTATCCGGCGGAGAACGCAACCGTTTGAACTTGGCACTCACGTTAAAGCAAGGTGGAAACCTGTTGCTCCTTGATGAGCCAACAAACGACCTTGATGTTGAAACTTTAGGATCTCTAGAAAATGCGTTGTTGGAGTTTCCTGGATGCGCCGTTGTGATCTCTCACGATCGTTGGTTTCTAGACCGAGTGGCCACACACATCTTGGCCTATGAAGGCGATGCAAAGTGGTTCTGGTTTGAAGGAAACTTCGAAAGTTATGAAGCAAACAAAACTGAACGATTGGGCGCCGAAGCATCTAGGCCTCACCGCATGACTTATAGAAAACTAACACGTTAGTAATAGAGCATAGAAAGTTGACCAGATAATGAAGTATGAATGTAAGCAGTTTGTTCGTTGGGACGATGTTGATGCATTTGGCCATGTAAATAACGCCAAATACTTGGTTTATGCCCAAGAGGCGCGGTTTCAATGGTCCACAGTTCAGTTTGATGGAAAAGATGAGCCACCATCGATTATTGCGATGGTTGTTGGCCGCGCAGAAGTAGATTTCATTGCGCCAATTTATGAAGGTGGCCACTTTGTTGATGTAGTCCTTTGGGTTGATTCAATTAGTAACTCATCTTTTGTGATGACATGTGAGATCTTTGATAAGGGCGTATTGGTTGCTCGCGTAAAGAGTGTTCAAGTAGCTGTTTCTATAGAGACAAAGAAATCGCGGCCACTTAGCGATGACGAGCGTAAATTTCTCACGCAATATCTCGAAAAGTAGTACTCACGCCACATTTAGATCTGAGCACACTTCACTTGCTATGTAATCAACTGCCTAGTAGTAGGATTTACTAATGCCTCACCTAGAAGTAAGTGAATCCGAGATTCAACGCAAAGTCGTTAAGACACTTGCACTCTCGCAGGTTCTAAATGGTGTGGGTATCGCTGGGACAATTGCTGCTGGATCCCTTTTAGTTGCATCAATTACTGATTCGGAAACTCTTGCAGGATTAGCCGGAACAAGTGCTGTTTTAGGTGCTGCAGCAATGGCGCTTCCTTTAGCTCGCTTAACTGCAAAAGGTGGGCGTCGTTTAGCGTTGTCTAGTGGATATATCGCTGGTGCAATCGGATCGATTATTGCAATCGCCGGGGGAGCACAAAACAATGTTGTCTTGTTGTTAATGGGAGCATTTTTAGTTGGTTCTGCGTCAGCTGCTGGATACCAGGCACGCTTTGCAGCAATAGATCTAGCAACTGATAAAACGCGAGCGAAACAACTTTCTATTGTTGTTTGGGGTTCAACCATTGGAGCCGTATCTGGACCTAACTTGATGCAGCCCTCAGGAAACATTGCCGAAGCATTTGGTCTGCCACGACTGGTTGGGCCTTACTTAATTTCAATGATTACTTTGACTCTAGCCGCTCTAGTGATTTTGATTCTTTTAAGGCCAGATCCTTATTTGGTTGCCCATAAAAATGACTCAGTAGAGACAAAAAAGAAATCGACAAAAGCAGCGCTAGCCCATATTCGAAAGAACCCTAAAGCTTTATTTGCGATTCTAACTATCGCATTTGGCCATGTTGCCATGGTTTCGGTCATGGTGATGACTCCAGTGCATATGACTCATGTGGATGTAACGCTCTCTGTTATTGGATTAGTAATAAGTGTGCACGTACTTGGAATGTATGTATTTTCACCTTTAGTTGGTGCCCTAAGCGATCGAATCGGCCGAGTGCCAGTAATGCAAATAGGATTTGTTATCTTGCTTCTTGCCTCTCTAATTGCAGGCACTTCAAAAGCAGATGATGCGATTAGATTAGGAATCGGTCTATTTCTATTGGGCCTAGGTTGGTCATGTACTTTGATCGCGGGCTCTGCATATTTATCAGAGAGCGTTGATATTCAAACCCGTGCATCATCACAGGGTGCAAGTGATCTTGTAATGAATCTATCTGGCGCAGGTGGCGGCGCACTTGCCGGCGTGATTATCGGAACCTTAAGTTACGGATGGCTCTGTGTAATCTCTTCGATTCCAATTTTAATTCTTGCAATGTATTCAATCAAAACAAGCCGGGCATCTAGTAAATCTGCCGCATGAGTAGATTAGCGAGCTAACTATATGAGTAATTTTTATGAACAAGTAGGCGGAGATGCATTTTTTGCAGATTTAACATCCCAGTTTTACGCCGTGGTTGCAACCGATCCAATTTTGCGTCCTATGTATCCAGATGATGACATGAAGGGCGCAGCCCAGAGATTGCAGTGGTTTCTCTCTCAGTATTGGGGCGGACCAACAACGTATCAAGAAAATCGAGGCCATCCACGACTTCGAATGCGCCATAGCCAATTCACAATTGGTATTGCAGCGCGAGATGCCTGGTTGCGTGCAATGAAAACTGCCATAGATGGTGTTGAGATTAAAGAAGAGCTAAAAGAACAACTATGGGACTACCTAGAGCTTGCAGCAGATGCCATGGTGAATCAACCAGATTGAGAATTGTTTCCAACCTTTAGGATTTCGCCATTACGTAAGTACCAAAGAGTGCCCGAACTATCTCGAACAGTAGTTACTCGAAGCCCAACTTTTTCAACAGTTCCTTGAACTTCAAGAACATCAACCTTGTCGCCAACTCCATACTGATCTTCGATCAACATAAAGATTCCAGATAAAACATCTCGGACAAGCGTCTGTGCGCCAAGTCCCAGTGCAACACCAACCACACCAGCTGATGCGATAAGTGGTCCTAAATCAAAACCAAATTCACCTAGCGCCATTGCAATTGCAATGATCCAGATTGCAACTTTTAATGTGGCAGATAAAACTCCACCGATTGTGCTTGCTCGCTCTTTTTGGCGAGCAACAATGTTGCGTGGCCCCGGTACTAGATCGGCCCCAGCCAATTTGTTCATCGCGCGTGTAATTGTTCGGGAGCCAAATGTTTGGGCTAATCCGGCCGAAATAATGATGATCAGGACCCGCAGGGGAGTCCCGGCCATCCATTCGAGGAAGTTACGCAAGGAGTCATTCATAATGAAGAGACTTTATCCAAACATTTACCTAAATACCGCGATTAAATACAGGCGCGTTCGGGTGTTTTAGTGCAAGATAAACCAATCGGCGCGAGCCACGCGCTAGATCAGGAGAAGGCATGTCGCGTACTTTGGTTTTAAACGCCACCTATGAACCACTTGGTGTTGTTGCAGATCGTCGCGCTCTGATCCTGGTCTTAAATCACCGAGCAACCATGGTTGAAGATTCTGGTGATGTGCTTCGTTTTTCTGGCGGTCAGATTGCGCTTCCATCTGTTGTTCGCCTCAATAAATTTGTTCGTATTCCATATCGCCATGCAGTTCCACTTTCACGCCGAGCAATTTTTGCCCGCGACAACAATCGCTGCGTTTATTGCTCCGCTCCTGCAACATCGATCGACCATGTGATTCCGCGTAGTCGCGGTGGTGGCCATAACTGGGAAAACGTTGTCTCTGCTTGTCATAAGTGCAATCACTTAAAAGCTGACAAACATTTGAAAGAGATGGGCTGGCGGCTTCGCACATTGCCACGAGAGCCAGTTGGCGCAGCATGGAGAATTCTGGGAACAGGTCGCACAGATCACAGATGGTTGCAGTATTTAGAACCATTTGGCGTGGCAGCAGCTACTGCATAAGTAAATTACACTTACACCCATGTACAGAATTGAAGATGGCGCATTAGCCGGCCCAGGAATAAGTGTTTTTGAAACCATTGTGACATTTGTAGTTATTCCAACAGCAATGTTTATTGTGATCTCATTTCTTGCCTACGTTGCAGTGATGCCACGCAAGAAGAGAAAAAGCGGTTCATCTGTTGTTACTCACATCGAGTAACCAGCCTTCTACTTATCTAGTTTTTGAACCTTTAGTGCTCGAATTAATCCATCTTGGGATTCTTTAACGAGTTTGCGCAAAACTACCGGTGCATCTTTACCGGCCCCTTTGAGCCAGGTATTGGTCTTTTCAACAGTTGAATCACTGACAACCCAACTTGGATACATACCAGTTACAAACTTTGCTGCACCTTCGTATGACTTTGATTCCCATTCAGTCAACAAGTTATCAAAATAAAGATCCACAAATGGGGTTAAGAGGTGGCGATGTGATGGTCGCTGAAATCCAGAAACTAACGCAGAGCGGATAGAGGTCGCAGCAGATTCATCGCGTACTTTGTTGAATGCAAATGCCTTGGCCTCTGAAGTTGGAAATGCTGCAAGGGCGGTTTCAAAAGCAACATTTCCTGTTGTTGTATTGTCTTTTGCAAGATCGGCCTCCAACTCACTCTTTGTCGCAGCACCACGTTCTGTAAGTGCAATCAACAGATACCAACGAAGATCGGTATCAACCTTTAATCCAGCAATAGATCCATCAAGAACTGCGCGAAGGTTGGATATCTGTCCTGGTGTAAAGGCACTTGCCGCAAATGCGCGCGTGTAGATCAGCTGTAGATCACCGGCAGGCTTTGCATCATTTGCTAACAACCAAAGCACATCAGCTAATTTCTCTCGATAAGAATCACGGTTTGTATCGATTGCATATGCTTCAACCGAAGTAGTCAGCTGGCTTAAGACGATGCTTACAATTGCATCATCGGTTTCACCCTTTAGACCTGAAAAAGCGATCTGCATAAAATCACTGGTAGAAATTTCGGCATCACGGTGCATATCCCATACCGCTGCCCAACATAGAGCTCTTGCTAGGTCATCGCTAAGTGCGCCAAGGTGTGACTTAAGCGTTGCCACAGATCGATCATCAAAGCGAAGTTTGGCGTAAGAGAGATCTCGATCATTGATAAGCAAAAGATCTGCAGTTTTTTCACCAGATAGATCGGCAACGTTAGTCAATGCTCCGGTTACATCTAGCTCTACTGATTTGCGGAGTTTTAATGCACCTGCAGTAATGTCATAGAGGCCAACAGCAAGTCGATGTGGGCGAAGCTCCTTTGACCCTTCTGGAATGAGTGGTGCGTCTTGGGCAATGGCGATGCTTGAATATTTTCCATCTTGAATATCTAAAACAGGTCGCAAGGTGTTTACTCCCGCAGTTTGTAGCCAAGTTTTTACCCAGGCATCCAATTTACGACCACTAGATGCTTCAAGTTCCACAAGTAGGTCATCAAGTGTTGTGTTGGCCCAAGCATGCTTTGCAAAGTAGGTTTGAAGTGCTGCAATAAACTGCCGGCGACCAACGTGTGCAACAAGCTGGTGAAGAACAGATGCACCCTTTGCATAAGTGATTCCATCAAAGTTTGCATTGACTGCTTCCATATCAACCATGTCGGCGATAATTGGATGCGTAGATGAGAGTTGATCTTGACGGTAGGCCCAGTTTTTTCTGGCGCAATTAAACTCAGACCATGCACCTTTAAATCTGGTGCCTTCAGATAACGCTAAATAAGAAGACCATTCAGCAAAAGATTCATTTAGCCATAGATCATCCCACCATGACATGGTGACCATATCTCCAAACCACATATGGGCCATTTCGTGCAAGATCGTATTTGCTCGAGAAAGGTATGCCTTTTCAGGAACATAGCTACGGAAAACTAAAACATCTTCACGAAAAGTAACTGCGCCAGCATTTTCCATTGCTCCAAAGTTGAAATCAACAACTGCGATTTGATCATACTTTTCAAATGGATATGCCAGTCCAAATGTCTTCTCAAAGTATTCAAAACCCTGTTTTGTAATCAAGAAAATATCATCAGGATCCAAGTACTGCATCATCGATTTACGGCAGTAGATCCCCATTGGAATCTCTTTGACGCCTTTATAAACATCATGAACAGATGAGTAAGGCCCAGCAATTAAAGCATCTAAGTATGTTGAAATTCGCGGCGTGGTTGAAAACTTCCATTCAACATGATCACCCTTAGCAGTCTTTGATTCAACAGGATTATTTGAAACTGCCTGCCAATGCCCAGGTGTTGTAACAATTAAAGTAAACGTTGCCTTTAATGCTGGTTGATCAAAGCATGCAAACATGTTTCGAATATGCGCTGTCTCACCTTGTGAGTAGAGGTAGACCTCTCCATCTGATGGATCAACAGAGCGCTGTAAGCCTTCGCCAGATTTTGAATACTCGGCCTGCATTTCGATTACTAAGTGATTTTCTTCTTCCAAGTTGGTAAGAAAGATGCTTTCTCCATCAAAGTTTGAAGTATCAACAGGCTGATTATTAAGAGTTGCACTAATTACTGATCTACCAACTGCATCTATAAAAGTGGCATAGCCCTTCTTGTTACAAGAAAACTTAACCTCAGATTTTGAATAGAAAACCTCTTCATCTTTGGTTACATCAAGGGTTACAACGTAGCTATTGACATATAAATGGTCTGCTCGCTCTTTTGCTTCAGCACGGCTTAAATTCAGTCCAGGCACTTAGGGCTCCTTCGAGGCTTTGTAGGTTCTAATCCAACCATGACAGAGTTAGCCCATGGAACGCCCAACGGTTCGTAGCTACAGTATTCGCGGCTCGCGAATTACCGTGGCTCAGCGCCAAGCAAAGACGGCGCTTCAAATCGTTCATGGAATTGAATTTAAGCAGGAGATCATTGATCTAAAGGCGATCTTTCCAAAGGCCAACAAGGTAATTATGGAGATCGGTTTTGGAATGGGCGAGGCAACTGCAATCATCGCAAAGAACCATCCAGAAAATGCTTACATCGCTGTGGATGTTCATCCGCCAGGGATAGGCAAACTACTTTCTAGAATTGATGAAGAGAAACTGGCTAATGTGAAAGTAATTGAAGATGATGTTCATGTTGTTCTGGAGCACATGATCGTCGACAATTCATTAGATGGTATCCATCTGTATTTTCCAGATCCGTGGCCTAAGAAAAAACACAATAAGCGCCGCATAGTTAATGAAGGGTTTTTAGAGCTGATTCATCCAAAGTTAAAAAAGGGTGGCTTCATTCATATTGCAACGGACTGGGTTCCTTATGCAATTTCTATTCAAGAGGTTTTTTTTAACTCAGATCTATTTGCTGGGGGAGTGATCCAAAAGCCAGAATGGCGGCCAGTAACGCGCTTTGAAGACCAGGGTATTGATAAGGATCACGCCGTTAATGACATGTATTACACGGCGCAATAAAGGGCTTTAGAGATTTCCTTCAATTTCATAGTGTGCAATTTTATTAATGCGTCGAACATGGCGCTCATCGTTTGAAAAAGGTGTCTGGATAAAGGCATCAATAATTGCCTTGCACTCATCAATACTGTGCATTCGGCCACCAATGCCAATCACATTTGCATTGTTGTGATCTCGCCCAAGCTTTGCAGTCTCAACGCTCCAGGCAAGTACTGCTCGAACACCCTTAACTTTGTTTGCTGCAATCTGTTCACCATTTCCGGATCCACCTAAGACGATTCCTAATGAGGCAGCATCTGCAACAGTTGCAATTGCCGCGGGGATGCAAAAATCCGGGTAGTCATCTACTGCGTCATAAACATGTGGTCCGTGGTCTTTAACATCATGACCTTTGCTTTGTAAGTACTCAACTAGTGCCGCCTTTAGTTCTAACCCGGCATGATCACTACCGATATGAATACGCATGTGGCTATCTTGCCACGAGCAAAGAAAAACCCGCCCTGTGATTTCTCACGTGGCGGGCTTTTCCCTTACTTAGGAGGAAGTAAAGTAGAAATTTATCGACGTTGACCCTTGCCCATTTTCTGGCCCATTCCCTTATGACCCATTCCCTTACCGCCGACTGCATTTACATGCTCGGTGACGTGGCTAGTTAAATTTGTCTTAAGAGTTGTTGCTTGTGCAGCAGTTAACTTGCCCGCTACGACATCGGCATCAATGCGTGTGGTTTCTAGAGCCACTAACGCTGTGATGAGTGCATCCTTTTTAACACCGGCAATAGTTGCAAGTGATTCACCTGCTGCAAGTCGGTTCTTAATCGTTGTTGCATCTAACCCGCTTGTTGAAGAGACCAAGGCATCAACTGCGGCGCGATGTGCAACTTTAGATGCCTGATTTGCAGCACGGTCTGCATCTTTAGCAGCATGCTTTTGAGCAAATTTATTGGCGATCGCATCAGCTTGTGCTTGCGTAATCGTTCCAACCGTTACAAGTTCTGCCATAACATTTCCTCTACCGGCACCCTTGTCATGAGCTGTTGCAACTCCGACGGAACCTGCGGTGAGAGCTGTAATAGTTACTGCAATTGCAACTAGCTTTTTCTTTGATGACATAAGTTATGTCCTCTCTTTTTCATTGGCGCCCTAGGCTGATTGCCAGCGACTAGTGCTCAATAAACATGAACTAACTGTGGAAACAAACAGGTGAACCTTAAAACCCGATGAGTCTTTTTATCTCAATTCCTAGGGTGACCCCTTGCCAGGTTGTGATTATGCATAGGAACTCCTTATTCGTATGGCTTAAGTAGAGGTCAAGACTGTTATTCCAAATAGAAATTCGGTGGATCATGAAAAGCAATAAACCCCTAATAGCTTTGTCCGTCGCCCTCATACTTGTGATTGCTCCTGCCGCAATTGCCGCTCCAAATCTTTCAAACAAAGCTGCAGGTCGAACGGGAGCAACAGTTGTTAACACAATCCTTAGCGGAGTGGGAGTTCCATCGAAAACAGTTGGCATTAATGGAGACTTTTACATTGATACAAAGAACGCAAATCTTTATGGTCCAAAAACAAATGGAGTTTGGAAGTTAACAACTTCATTACGAGCCTTACCAACAAAGGCGACTTCAACTGTTCCAGGTGCAAGAGGATCAACAGGCTCTACAGGTTCAACTGGTGCATCGGGATTGATTGGACCCCGTGGTTTACCGGGGATAGCTGGTGATAAGGGTGCAACGGGATTAACTGGAGCTCCGGGTTCGGCTGGTACTCCAGGTACTCCAGGAGGCACGGGACCCGCCGGTCCTGCAGGCAGTTCAGGAACAGTCACAGGCTCTCAATCATCGATTACATTTGCAACAAGTCTTTCAGGAGCTGCCGGAAGCACCACAAATTCTGAAGCTTTTGGAAGTTTTGAAGCAGGAAAGTCATATGTTGTTAGAGTTTTAATTAGTACTTTTGATGTAAATGAAGTTGCTGCAAGTTATGGAATCGGGTTATCTATTTCTGCAGCAACTGGTGCGCCTGGAATATCAGCAAGTTATGTAGTGAGTACTGGCTCAGTTTATTCTGGTTCAAATAGAGTAACGATTTCTATAGTTGCAGACATAGTGCTAAATGGGATTTCAGTTACAACGCCATACTCATTAGTTGCAAAATTGACCTCCGGTGCCACGGTTGGTGCGAGCATTTCGGCAAGTGGAAGTTTTACAAAAATTCAGGTCGGGTCAATTGGATAAATAAACTTGGAGCGGGTGACCGGGATCGAACCGGCATGGCCAGCTTGGAAGGCTGGGGCTCTACCATTGAGCTACACCCGCGAGTGAAATTATCAAGCGCATTTGTGCTGCGTTACGCGTAAATCGTAAGGATTACCAAACGATTCGCCCAAATCTTACACCGAATCCGACCATACAAATCCATTTGGCTATTCCATCTATGGCACGGAAGTGGCACGATTATGGCATGGCAGATTGGAAAATTGGGACCCAGGTAATCTGTATTAAAGATTATGGGGACATGAAACAAGGCGACAAGGGCGTAGTGGTTGATCTTCGTGACACCATGTGGTCCACGACCTGGGAAATCTCTTATAAGGATGGGTCAAAGAAATTCAGCACCAATGATTCGCGCGTCATGAAGGAACACTTCGTAATAATCTAGTCCTTGAGGTCACCATCGATGAATCAACAGATCTGATCTAGGCATCCAGCGATCACCATCTATTTCTATCCAGCACCAATTCTCTAGATTCATCAGCGCAGCTTTGATCGCCTTAACGGTGAGTGTTGTCTATTACCGACGACTAGATACTGGCCGCACGTCAGAGAGAAGTGTTTCAAGTACCTTGGCGGTGCGAAGGGCGCTTTCTCCGGTGCTAGGACAGCTACTAACACCGTTCCACTCATCCATAATTGTTTGGACCAGCGGCTGATGAACCGTCTGAGGATCTTCAGCATCGATGAGTTCCACGTGATTTCCACGTCGAAGTTCTATGGGCCGTGGCGCTGAAATGGAAACAACCAACGATCCTTCGACGCCCACAATCGTCATGCGATCTTCGTCGAACTTAGAGTCATAGCACCAAGTGCCAGAACCTAAAACTCCCCCAGGAAACTGGAAAGTCGCAACAACGGTATCTTCGTTTGCACTCTTACTGGAAGAAGTAGCTCTGCCCTGAACGTCTTCCAAAGGGCCGAACACAAAGTCAAGCCAATCAAGGGTGTGACAAGCCGAGTCAAAGAACCAACCACCACCCGATAGCTCCGGCTGGTTCTGCCAGGACCCTTCCCGATATCCCTGAAAGCGAATGGAATTTACCGCTCGCACCGTTCCAATCGCCCCTTCGGCAATAAGGGTTCGGACCTGCTCAAACCTGGGCAACGCTCGGCGATAGTAGGCCGTCCATAGCGGTACTCCTGCACGGTTGCACGCCTCAATCATCTCCCTGCATTCTGAAGGGTTGACCGCCATTGGTTTTTCTACATAGACAGCTTTACCCGCTGCCGCGGCGCGCATTGTGTATTCCGCGTGAGTATTGGGATGAGTGGCGATATACACAGCGTCGATATCGTCGGACTCGAAAATTTCGTTAGCGTCAGTCGTCCACCGACCAACCCCATGGCGCTCGGCGTAGCTTTCCGCCCGCCCGGCGTCTCTGCGCATCACCGAAACAAGTTTCGACCCGGGAACCTTATTAAAAGCTGGCCCACTCTTCACCTCGGTTACGTCGCCGCAACCAATAATTGCCCAGTTCATCGTCTTCACTGTGATTGTCCCCTCGAGTCGAGTGTGGAAGCTCAGGTTCCCTGCCTAATTCAGCTACGAAAGTTTCCAATACCGTCCATTGATTATTCGGACTATTCGCTGGAACTGCAACCATTTCCACCATAGCACTTCCTAAGATGTTCAGAAAGGGCCAGCCTGCACCTTTTATGCGTCATGGATTCTCTTTCATGATGCCGTCATCGATTGCGACATTGAAAATCGCCCGCTAGGTAGTGTTCTTATATTTCCAAATTGATTGCGCACATGCATAAGCATTTACCGAAAATGCCGCTGCTGACCTGCGCAAATAAACTGCGGCTTTTCTTAGCGCGGTGGAGTTGGAAGGCTGGGGCTCTACCATTGAGCTACACCCGCAGGTGTTAGGGCTAAAGGTACTGGGTCGGTAATCAGAGTAGGAAATCTGGTTTAGACTCTCGCTTTGCGCCTCGGGGCGTAGCGTAGTGGCTAGCGCGCCTGCTTTGGGAGC